>CAZMXV010000096.1:0-9069 GCA_964570295.1 uncultured Rhodanobacteraceae bacterium | reverse complement strand
TCCTTGGCCGACACGCCCGGACGCAGCCGGCCGTCCACGTGGATGGCGAAGGTTCTGGGGCGGGTCTGCAGCAGGCACTGCGTGGCCATCACGTGGCCCACCTCGGTCGTGCCGATGCCGAAGGCCAGTGCGCCGAACGCGCCGTGCGTGGCGGTGTGGCTGTCGCCGCACACGATGGTCATGCCGGGTTGCGTGGCGCCCAGCTCCGGCCCCATCACGTGCACGATGCCGCGCGTATCGCTGTCCCAGCCGTGCAGGGTGACGCCGAACTCGCGGCAATGGGCCTCGAGGTGCTCCACCTGCGCCCTGGCGGCGGCAGTGACGTAGGCCCGCGTGCCGTCGGCGGCCGGCGGCAGTGTCGGGGTGGAATGGTCCAGCGTGGCCAGGGTGCGGTCGGGGCGGCGCAGCTTCAGGCCGCGCGCACGCAATTCGGCGAAGGCCTGCGGCGAGGTGACTTCATGCACCAGGTGCAGGTCGATGTAGATGATGGCCGGGCTGTCGGCACGCGGGGGGCGTACTTCATGGGCATCCCACACTTTCTCGAACAGGGTGCGCGGCGCGTTCATGCCGACACCTCCACCACCGGCTCCGGCGCGGCATGGGCGATGGCATTGACCACTTCCAGCGCGGCCTCGGCCGAAGCACCGACAATGTCGGTGCCCACACCCTGCCCGCGCCAGCGGCGATCGTGATGGCGCACCGCCACGTTCACGCGCCCCTGCGCATCGCCGCCCTCGCTGACCGCCTCCACGCGGAAATCCTCCAGCTGCAACGGCTGGCCCACGGCGCGCTCGAAGGCCCGCAGCACCGCATCCACCGGCCCGTCGCCAATGGCCGCCTCGCTGGCCTTGCGGCCGTCGGCATGCTCCAGCGCCACCGAGGCCGACGCTCCGCCGCCCAGGTGCGAGGTCGCATGCAGTTGCACGATGCGCCAGGGGCCTGCCTGTTCCGGGTCGCGGCCCAGGGCCATGGCATCCAGGTCGCCGTCGTGGATCTCGCGCTTGCGGTCGGCCAGCTGCTTGAAGCGCTCGAAGATGGCGTCCATGCGTGCTTCGTCCGGCGCATGCCCCAGCTCTTCCAGGCGCTTGCGCAGGGCCGCCCGGCCCGAATGCTTGCCCAGCACCAGTTGCGTATCAGGCATGCCCACGTCCGCGGGACGCATGATCTCGTAGGTGCCACGATGGCGCAGCATGCCGTGCTGATGGATACCCGATTCGTGCGCGAAGGCGTTGGCGCCGACGATGGCCTTGTTGCGCGGCACCGGCTGCCCGGTGATCTGCGACAGCAGGCGCGATACCGGATACAGGCGCCGCGTGTCCAGGCCACAGTCCACGCCCAGGCGGGCACCACGCACGCGCAGCGCCATGGCCACCTCCTCCAGCGCCGCGTTGCCGGCACGCTCGCCGATGCCGTTGACGGCGCATTCCACTTGGCGCGCGCCGCCCTCGACGGCCGCCAGGCTGTTGGCCACCGCCATGCCCAGGTCGTCGTGGCAATGGGCCGAGAACACCACCTGTCCGGCATGCGCCACATGGTCGCGCAGGTAACGGAACAACGCGGTGATCTCTGCCGGCGTGGTGTAGCCCACCGTGTCCGGCACGTTCAGGGTGGCGGCTCCCGCGGCCACGGCGGCGTCGAACACCTCCACCAGGAACTCGGGCTCGGTACGCAGACCGTCCTCGGCGGAAAACTCCACGTCGTCGCACAAGGCGCGGGCGCGGCGCACCGCCTCGCCAGCCATGTCGACCACTTCGGCGCGGCTTTTGCGCAGCTTGAACTCGCGATGCAACGGGCTGGTGGACAGGAACAGGTGCAGGCGCGGCGCACGCGCCTTCTCCAGCGCCCGGGCGGCCGCCTCGATGTCGCCGGCCTGGCAGCGCGCCAGGCCGCACACGGACGGTCCCCGCACCTGGGCGGCGATGGCCGCCACGGCCGCGAAATCGTCCGGTGAGGCCTGGGGAAACCCCGCCTCGAGCACGTCGACTCCAAGATCCCCGAGGGCGCCGGCCATGCGCAGCTTCTGGGCGCGGTTCATGGAAAAACCGGGCGCCTGCTCGCCGTCGCGCAACGTGGTGTCGAAGATGCGCACGTGCTCGCGCACGTCGCTCTCCTTGCTGTCCGGGGATGGGTGCTGCATGGGTCTTGCTCCGTGGTCGAGGAAAGGCAACAAAAAACCCCGCATCCTTTCGGGTGCGGGGTTTTGGGTAATCGAGTCGTTTTTCTGACGCGCGCCCTATCCCGCTCCCGGGCTGGTAATAAGCACGAGTACGAGAATGAGGCTGATGATCTGCACGGCAGGCACGCGCACGCCGGTCACCGCGAGGCGGCGGGAGAACATCGGCAGCAGGTGCGCGTTGGTGAACATGTTCGACACGCTACGCGCCTCCGGACGGGTCTGTCAACCAAAATCCACCGCGGACATCCAGCCGTCCATATGACAAGACGGCATGTACCTGTGGCATCGCCGCTCAATGTACTGGACAGCGCCATGGCGGGCACAAGGGACCATTCCGTGGCCCGCCCTGCAGCGACTCGCGCTTGGGCGGCGTGCAGCCATGGCGCTCCGCCACGCGCTCGACCTTGTCATCGTAGATGCCCTTGTCACGCCGTTCCGCGGGCGTCATCGCGCGCCATGCATCCACGTCGACGCAGCGGGGGTCGACCGCGCCGAACAACCCGCCGATGAAGCGCACCACACCGCCCACGCCACTGTCGCGCGGATCCCTCATGTGGAACCGCGACGCGCCACCCGGCAGGCGTGTCAACGATTTCGCGGGAGCGACGGCAGCCTGACGCCCGCCCTCCACACGCCCCGCGGCACGCCCGCCGAATACCGTGCCATCGTCATGCAGGGTGAGATCGAGAGGACGGCTTTGGTGCGGCAAGCCAACGGACCGCGGGGCCGGCGCCGAACGCGGGACCGACGGCGGCCGGAACATGGCGCGTACCGGCGGCATCACGACGGCACGCGCGGACACTGCAGCCGTGTCCGCGGCCGACCGCTCGATCAGGCGTACCCGCATGCCCGGGCGCGCCACGTCACGGCCGCCGCGATGGACCGGGCGCCATGGCGGCACCGGCAAGCTGACATACAGGCAAAGGGCGGCATGCACGGCCACCACGACCGTCCACGCAACCACCCGCGTAAGGCGGACATGCGCGCCGGCACGATCATCCTGCTTCCCCATGGACGCCCCCGCTCCGTCGTTGATGCAGGAATCGACCCCCCGGCCCGTACAGGGTTCCCGGCGACGGGCATCGCGGCCACGAGCCGCTCTCCCACAGGCCTTCGAGGCACCCCGGAGATACCATGCCCTTCGTGGGAGCAACCCGGGCCGCGATGGCCTACCATCCCCGTACCCCGCCTACGATCCCGGCCATGACCCACACCCGTCACCGCAGCCACGGCCTCGCCGACGATGAAACCGCCCCCGACTGGGCACCGCTGGAACGTGGCGAGGTGGCAGCACTGCTGGAGCACTATCCGGCACTGGATGGGCAGCCGGAGATCCTGTGGCGCAGCCCCCGCCCCTTTTCGGCGGCGGCACGCGTACGCACGGATCACGAGGAGATTTTCGTCAAGCGCCACCACCCGGGCGTGCGCACGCCCGCCATGCTGCGCGAAGAACATCACTTCATCGCGCACCTGCGCGCGCACGGACTCCCCGTACCGGAAGTGCTCGCCCATGCCGACGGGGACACCGTCATGACGTTCGGCCCGTGGACCTGGGAAGTGCATGCGTGCGCCGACGGCATCGACCTGTATCGCGACCACGTCTCCTGGGCTCCCCTGACCGATACCGGCCAGGCCCGTCGCGCCGGCCGCATGCTGGCGCGCCTGCATCTGGCTGCCGCCGGTTACCGGGCACCGCAGCGTACGGCCTGGATGCTGGTGGCGCGCGACGACCTGCTGCGCGCCGACGACCCCGTCTCGGTACTGGCCCGGCAGTTGCTGCAGCGCCCGGCCCTGGCCGAATACCTGGCACGACGCGACTGGAAACGCGACCTGACGCCGCTGCTGGCGCGCATGCAGCGCATCCAGCCACGCATCGCCGCCCTGCCGCCCCTGTGGACCCACAACGACTGGCATGTATCCAACCTGTTCTGGAGCGACACCGGCGCGGAAGCCGACGTCAGCGCGATCGTGGACTTCGGCCTGGCCTCACCCACCTTCGCCCTGTACGACCTGGCCACCGCCATCGAGCGCAATGCCATCGCCTGGCTGCACCTGGAGCGCGGCATGGAGGCGATCTTCCCGGCCATCGCGCGGCAACTGGTCGCCGGCTACGACGACATCATGCCGCTGCATGCCGACGCGCGCGACCTGCTGGCCGAGCTGCTGCCGGTGGTGCACCTGGATTTCGCCCTCTCTGAAGTAGGGTATTTCCAGGGCGCCACCGGTTCCACGGCCGATGCCGATACCGCGTACGATACCTTCCTGCTGGGCCATGCCGCCTGGTTCGACACGGCGCCGGGCCAGGCCATGCGGGAAGCCGTTGGCCGGCGCTGAATCGGCTTGCCCACCGGACCCTGTCCCCGGCTGGATGCCACGAGTGCCGGGGTTCCATGGATTCCGCAAAGACGGCGGCTTTCCCGCAAGGTGCGCCCCGGGAAAATTCTGCCCCCCCGGAAAGCCCATTCCGCTTGGGGGAGCGACCCATCGGCGCGATAACCCGGCGCCTCCGCCACCTCTCCTGACACCACGCCCCATTCGTGTTTCAATAGCCCCGTGAAGCGGGGGTGCCTGGCGCAGCCGGGCTGAGAAAGTCCCTTGGAACCTGACCCGGTTAGGACCGGCGTAGGGAGCTTGATCATGGCGGCGTGCCCCCTGCGGGTAGGCTGCCTGCCGTCGCTTCGTGTCCCCACGCATGAAGACGATGATGAAACTTTCCCGCGCCCCCCTCCTGCTTGCCCTGCTGCCGGTGCTGGCCACGGCCCGCCCCGCCACCGACGATTCCGCCACGGCCCCACCCCAGACGACCGAGCTGTCGACGGTGCACGTGCATGCCGACGCCGACCGCGACCGGCACGGCACCGGCATTGAAAGCTACGGCGACGCCTCCCTCCACGACACGCCGGCCGCCATCACGGTCATCGACCGTCGCGCGCTGGACGAGCGGCACGTGCGCACACTCAGCGAACTGGCGCGCGGCGACGCCTCGCTGGGCGACAACTACGCGCCGGTGGGCTACTACCAGAACATCGCCATCCGCGGCTATCCGTTGGACCTCGGCACCGGCTACCGCATCAACAACCTCGTCGTGCCCGGCGAGCAGGTGGTGGCACTGGAAGGCGTGCAGCGGGTCGAAATCCTCAAGGGCCTGGCCGGGCTGCAGGCCGGCGTGATGGAACCCGGCGGCGTGGTGAATTACGTCAGCAAGCGCCCTGCCAATGTGCGCACCGTCACGCTGGGCACGGATTCGCACGGCTCACGGCACGTGGCACTGGACATCGGCGGCTGGCTGACGCCGGACTTCGGACTGCGCGCCAACCTGGCCTGGGAGGACATCCACAGTCACGTGGAGCATGCCGACGGCCGGCGCAACTTCTACGCCCTGGCCGCCGACTGGCACCTCGCCCCGGCCGCCACCCTGGAGCTGGACAGCCGTTACCAGGCCAGCGCGCAGAACTCCGTGTCCGGCTACCAGCTGCTGGGCGGCGACACGCTGCCCCGGCATGCCGACCCGGACCGCATGCTCGGCGTGCAGCCGTGGCAGCAACCGGTACGCATCCACACCGCCACCACCAGCGCACGGTTCCGCTACGCCTTCTCCGAAGACTGGCGGCTGCGCCTGGCCGCCGGCCACAGCCGCAGCGTCATCGACGACAACGTCGCCTTCGCCTACGGCTGCTACTACACCGCGGCATGCGCCGACGGCAGCCACCCGGGCAACTTCTTCGCGCCCAACGGCGACTACGACATCTACGACTACCGCAGCCCCGACGACACCCGCGCCAGCGACCAGGCACGCGCCACGCTGGAAGGCCACGTCGACACCGGCCCCGTCGGCCACGACCTCACGCTCGGTGTCGGCGTGTTCCACCGCACCGTCGACAACCGGGCCGACGTCAACGAGTACGTCGGCAGCAGCAACATCCATGCGCCGTCGGTACCGGCCTTCCCGCCCTCGCCGCTGCAGCCCGGCCCTTCCGTGCGCACCTTCGACGCCTGGCAACGCTCGGCCTTCGCCATGGACCGCATGCACCTGGGTGACCACTGGCAGGTGATCGCAGGCGCCCGTTTCGTGCGCCTGCACGAGCGCACCTGGGACGACGACGACGGCAGCGCCGAGCGTGCCGCCCGCCTGCGCCGCTGGCTGCCGCAGGCCGCGGTACTGTGGCAACCGGACGAGGCGCTCACCACCTACGTCAGCTACAGCGAAGGGCTTTCGCTGGGCAAGGAAGCCCCGTTCTGGACCAGCAACGACGGCGCCTTCCTGGGCCCCCGGCTGTCGCGCCAGATCGAGATCGGCGCCAAATACCGCTGGCGCGACACGCTGGAACTGGGGGCCGCGGCCTACCACATCCGCCAGCCCTGGCAACACGCGCGGCCGGACGACACACCGGCCGGCTACACCTTCGTGCAGCGGGGCGAAGAGGTGCACGACGGACTGGAACTGTCCGCTGACGGCCGGCTCAGCGAGCACCTGCGCCTGTATGCCAGTGTCGCCTGGATCCATGCCCGCGCGCGCCACTCGGACACGCCGGCCTACGAAGGCCATCAGGTGGTCAACGTGCCGCGCCTGCGTGCCGTCGTCCGGCTGGACTGGCGGCTGCCCTGGCTGCCGGGCCTGAGCGTGGGAGGCGGCTGGCGCTACGCCGCCTCCAATCCGGCCACGCCGGACGGCCGCGTGAGCGCGCCGGCCTACCATGTGGTCGACGCCGGGCTGCGCTTCGAGCACGCCGTTTCCGGCCATGACGTCACGTGGCTGCTGGGCGTGGACAATCTGTTCGACCGCTTCTACTGGCGCGACACCGGCGGCGCCTACGGCGACCATTACCTGTTTCCCGGCGCGCCACGCCAGGCCCGCCTGTCCGTAAGCATGGCCCTGTAATGACCTGGATCGAGCTCGTTGCCGCCATCCTCAGCGCCTTGGGTGTCTGGCTCACCGCACGGCGCCACCCGCTGTGCTGGCCGGTGGGCCTGGTGTCGGTGCTGATCTATGCCGTGGTGTTCATGGATGCGCGCCTGTACTCCGACACCCTGCTGCAGGGTGCCTTCGGCGTGATGCTGGTCTACGGCTGGATCCGCTGGATGCAGCATCTGGACGCCACCGGCCACGTGCGCATCACCTCCCTGGCGCGGGGCGCCGCCCTGCGGCACCTGGGCGTCGGTGTCGTGGGCGCCCTGGCCCTGGGTTACGCCATGCAACGCTGGACCGATGCCGCACTGCCCTGGCTGGACGCCGCCCTGGCCGCCTTCAGCCTGGTTGCGCAATGGTGGGAGGCGCGCCGCCACACCGCCGCGTGGTGGCTGTGGATCGCCGTGGACGTGGTCTACATCGGCGTCTACCTCTACAAGGACCTCCACATCACCGCCCTGCTCTACCTCGGCTTCGTGGCACTGGCCGTCATCGGCCTGCGTGCGTGGCGACGCGCCCTGCATGCACCGCCCGAACCGGCGCGACCCTGAAGCCTTCCCCTGACGGGGCCTTGAAAAACCTGGCGTCAGACATTTCCGGCGTATCCGTAGCGCACCGGCAGAACTTGATCGCGGCTCAGGGCCGCGATCAACATTCCCGCATAAAGAACCTGTACCACTGCCGCCCGCCGGACCGGCCCGCATTCGCGGCGGAAACGGGAATGCGGGCAAACGGGGTTTTCGAAATATTTCTACCCGGGCCGGCGTACAAGCTCGAGCACCTTGCCCACCGGCAGCGCGCGTACTTCGTGGCCGTCGCGGCCGCGCATGGTGTCAGCCTGGAACAGTGAATTGATGATGGCTTCCTCGGTGGCCTCGATCACCGCCATGAACAGGGGCGACATCGCGTCGTTGCGCAACAGGCCGACCTGTCGCACGGGCTGGCCGGACCGGTACGGAATACGCAGGGCCTCGTCGGTGGAGAAGGCAATGGCGTAATCCCCGCTGCCATTGGACGCGATGCCACCGGTACGCGCCAGGCCCAGCATGGCCCGCCGTGCCAGCCGCTTGAGGTTGCGCGAGCCCAGCGGGGCATCGGTGGCGATCACGATCATGCACGAACCATCCGGCGAGGCATTCAACGTATCGCTCATGTAGTACTTGCCCAGCCGCTTGCCCACCGGCACCCCCGCGATGCGCAGCACGCCACCGAAATTGGTCTGTACCAGCACGCCCACGGTATAGCCGCCGACGCTGTCCGGCAGCCTGCGCGAGGCGGTGCCGATGCCACCCTTGAAGCCGAACGCCACCGTGCCGGTGCCGGCTCCCACGTTGCCCTGCCGCACCGGTCCGCTGGCGGCCGAGTGGATCGCGTCCAGCACGTCCTGTTTGCCCACGTGGCGGTCGCGGATATCGTTGAGGTAACCGTCATTGGTCTCGCCTACCACCGGGTTGACCGAGCGCACATCGTCATTGGCGGCGAAGGAGAACGTGTAGTCGATCAGGGCATCGGCGGCAGTCGGCACGCTGAGTGTGTTGGTGAGCACGATCGGCGTCTCGATATTGCCCAGTTCCTCGATCTGCGTCGAGCCGGCCAGCTTGCCGAAGCCGTTGCCCACGTAGACGGCCGCCGGCACCTTGGACTGAAACACGTTGCCATCGTACGGCAGGATCGCAGTGACACCGGTACGCACGTCCGTTCCTTCAATCAGCGTCTTCTGCCCCACCTTCACGCCGGGCACGTCGGTGATCGCGTTCCACGGGCCGGGCTGCAACACGCCGATGTCGATACCGTAGTCGCGCAGATCGCGGTGCTGCGCATCCGCGGCCGTCCAGGAACCCAGCAGGCAGACGGCAAAAAGCAGGCGCATGAACATGGGCGGTTTCCGGGTCGTCACAGGGTCTGCCATGGTTACCACCAAGCCCGCCACGACTCAACCGCCAGAAGGCCCGGCGCATCGCGCAAAAGCGGCATCAACCAGTACGTC
>CAZMXV010000095.1:0-9099 GCA_964570295.1 uncultured Rhodanobacteraceae bacterium | reverse complement strand
CGTAGCCCAGCTTGTTGATGGTGGCGGTGTCCATGCCGGCGGCGTACAGGCGACCCAGTTTTTGTTCCAGCTTGCTGCCCTCGTCTGCGCGGGCGTCGGCCGCCGCGTTCTCGAGGATCCGGCGCTGCTGTTCGAGGCTGCGCTTGTGCAGGATGCCGAAGGCTCCCCAGCGCGACTGGTCGGCCGGGATGGGGTTGGCCTCGTTCCACCTGGCGTTGACGTAATTGGCGAAATCGTCGCAGGCGTTGTACTGGTCGTCGAGGGTGAAGGCGATCGGCTGGGCGGGCGTGATGGCGACCGTCGAAGCCGGAGCGGGCGTGGAGCGGGCGGCCGGTGGCGCCGAAGCGGCGGGAGGCGTCGCGGCCTCATCCGGTGCGCCGGAGCTGCTGCAGCCGGCGGCCACGAGAGCCAGGCCGACGGCCAGGGCAAGGGGTTTGACAAGTCGTTGTTTCATCGAGGTTCCCTCTGGGTACGTGACCGGTCCTTGCCGTGCCACGGTGGTCATGTGAAATGCGCTGGACAGGGCCAGGGCCGCCTGGGTCCCGGGGCGTCAGACGCCACGAGGCTATGACGAAAGTCACGATCGCATACAGTGTCGAAGGTCATGTGGCGGCGGATGCTACGGCGGGGCGGGGCTGCCTTGCTGCCGGAGGCGTGGCTTGAGGCGCACGTAGACCTGTTTGCGGACCCGGGCCACGACGTCGCCGGATGCCGTGGTGATGTCGGTTTCGAACCAGCGCAGGACCTTGTCGCCGCCGGCCGCGGCGCGGCGAAGCTCGTCGACCACGGCGGGCGCGAGATGGAAGCGCGCATGCACGGTTTCACGACCCGGCGCGATGAATTCGATGCTGCCGGCCCGGTCCCAGACGTGGTAGTCGCGTCCCAGCCGGTGCATCACCAGCAGCATCCAGAACGGATCGGTCATGGCGAACAGGTTGCCGCCGAACTGGGTACGCACGTAGTTGCGGTTCCATGGCCGCAGCTTCAGTTGCACGTGGGCCCGGCTCCAGTCATCGGCCAGCGAGACCACGTGGATGGCATTGACCAGGAAGGGCGGCCACAGATTGAGCAGCCGCCGGAAGGTGGAGGCGCGCATGCGGTTTCCGGCGTTCAGAACAGCAGCGATGCCATGCGCCGGCGGTAGGGCGCGACCAGCGCGGCATCGTCGAGCATGGCGAAGGCCGCCAGCAGGCGCTCGCGGGCCCGGCCGTCCTGCCAGTCGCGGGCGTGCTCCAGCAGGTGGAGGAATTCCTCCATGGCGGCGTGGGGATCATTGCCCAGCAGCAGGCGCACACCGAGCAGGTCGCGTGCCTGCCAGTCCCGCGGATCGGCCCGCACCTTTTGCTGCAGCGTGGCCAGGTCCGGGGCGTCGGCCAGCTCGTGCGCCAGTTCCAGGCCGGCATGCAGGGAACGGACCCGGGGATCGTCGGCCAGCGTATCGGGCAGGGCGGCGAGCTCCTTCCCGGCATCGTCGGGTTGGCCGGCCCGGAGCAGGGCCGCGGCGAGGTCCAGACGCAATTCCGGCGTGTCGGGCTGCGCTTCGGCGGCCTGGCGCAGGGCGGCGATGGCTTCGGGCGAGGTGTCCGGCGCCGCTGCTTTCACGGGTTCGGGCTCGGGTTCGGCTGCAACGGCACCCGGGCCTGCCAGGGGCAGGTGGTTGCCCAGGAACTCGCGCAGCTGGCCCTCGGGCAGGGCACCGGCGAAGCCGTCCACCGGCTGGCCGTTCTTGACCAGCATCACGGTGGGAATGCTGCGGATGCCGAAGGCGCCGGCCAGCTGTTTCTGGCTGTCCACGTCCACCTTGCCGAGCCGAAAGGCACCGTCGTATTCGGCGGCCAGCTTTTCCAGGACGGGACCCAGTGCCTTGCAGGGGCCGCACCACTCGGCCCAGAAGTCCAGCAGGATGGGCGTGTCCAGCGAGGCACGCAGCACATCGGCCTCGAAATTTTCCTCGGTGACGTCGAAAACGTGGACGGCGGGCGCGGGGATGTTCATGATGGTTCCGTGGCAGGCGGGGCAGGCTGGCAAGCATAACAAGCGGGAAGCGATACGGGACCTGCCGGCATCCGTTACATTCGCCATAATGATGCCCATGGTGCAGCCCAACGACATTCGCGCATGAACACGGACGCCGTCCCGCTGGTGATTTGCGAGCATTGCGATGCGGTTTACCGCAGGCGGCCCTTGGCACGCGGCGAAAAGGCACGCTGCGTACGCTGCGACGCGGTGCTGTACCATCACCAGTGGATGGATGCCGGCAGCGTGCTGGCCTTGTCGCTGGCGGGCCTGATCCTGTGGTTGATGGCGAACTGCTGGCCCATCTTCTCCATCGCCACCGGCGGGCTGCACGACTCGAGCACGCTGTGGGGAGCGGTCATGGCGGCCTGGGACGGGCAGGCGCGTCTGGTGGCGGCCCTGGTGGCGGCCACGCTTTTCTTCGCGCCGCTGCTGCAGTTGCTGCTGCTGGCCTGGGCGTGCGGGTTCGTGGTGGCGGGGCGGCATCCGCCGGGCATGGTGCCGGTGGTGCGGATACTGGCCTGGCTCCACCCGTGGAGCATGATCGAGGTATGGATGCTGGGCATCCTGGTGGCGGTGGTGAAACTGCATTCGGTGTTCGACATCCATGTCGGCATCGGCCTGTGGTCGTTCGCCGCGCTGATGGTGCTGATTACCGCGGTGGCTTCGTGGGATACGCGCGACCTGTGGGACCGGCTGCCGGAGCGGGCCCCGTGAGTGCACCGCACGCGCCGCTGCCGACCGCCTCCCGGCTCGGGCTGATCGGCTGCCACGTGTGCGGCCAGGTCTGTCGCAGCCGGGCCACGGGAACCTGCGGCGCGTGCCCGCGTTGCGGCGCCAGCCTGCACCGGCGCAAGCCGGACTCCGTGGCCCGCACGTGGGCCCTGCTGATCGCGGCCATGATTCTGTACCTGCCGGCCAACATCGTGCCGATCATGCGTACTTCCAGCCTGTTTTCCTCCGACGACAACACCATCCTCAGCGGCGTGGTGGAGTTGTGGAACGTGGGCTCGCCGGACCTGGCGGTGATCGTGTTTTTCGCCAGCATCATGGTGCCGATGCTGAAGTTCATCGCCCTGGGCTGCCTGTTGTTCAGCGTGCGCGGCAAGCCGACACGCTGGCCACGCCGCCAACGTGGCAGGCTGTACCGGCTGGTCGAGGCGCTGGGCTACTGGTCGATGCTGGACGTGTTCGTGGTGACCCTCCTGACGGGAGTGGTGCAGCTGAGTCCGATGGCCAGCGTGGCGCCGCTGCCGGGCGTGACCTGGTTCGCCCTGGTGGTGGTGTTGACCATGCTGGCATCGATGAGTTTTGATCCGCGCCTCATCTGGGATGATGGGGCGCAAACGGAGCGCCGGGAAAACCTTCATGACTGACTCGCACGACGTACAAGACACCGGAAGCGGGCTTCCGGAACCGAACCGGGTCCGGCGCCGGCGCTGGACCGTGTCGCTGATCTGGCTGGTGCCGCTGGTGGCCGCCCTGGTGGGCGTGTCGCTGATTGTCACTGCGTGGCTGTCGGCGGGTCCGAGCATCGACATCAGCTTCCAGGATGCCCAGGGCATCACCGCAGGGAAAACCGAGGTCAAATACAAGAACGTGGTCATCGGCAAGGTCAGCAGCCTGGCGCTGAGCGAGGACCGGGACCGCGTGCTGGTGAAGGTGAACCTGGACAAGAGCGCCGAAAGCTTCGCCACCGAAGGCAGCCGCTTCTGGGTGGTGCGGCCGCGCGTCGGCGTGGGCGGGGTGTCCGGGCTGGGCACGTTGCTTTCGGGCTCCTACATCGGCGCCGACACCGGCGGATCGGACAAGCGCAAGACCCACTTCAAGGGACTGGAAACGCCGCCGCCGCTGACCCACAACGAGGAAGGCAGCAGTTTCCTGCTGTCCAGCAGCGACCTGGGCTCCCTGGACATCGGCTCGCCGGTCTACTACCGGCGCATCCAGGTGGGCCGCGTGGTTGCCTACCATCTGGATGACGACGGCAAGGGAGTGACGCTGCAGGTGTTCATCGAGGCGCCCAACGACAAGTATGTCACCGCCGATACCCGGTTCTGGAATGCCAGCGGCATCGACGTGTCGCTGGGTGCCGGCGGCCTGAAGGTCAACACCGAATCGCTGGCCACGCTGGTTGCCGGCGGGCTGGCTTTCCAGGCACCGCCTTACAGCAAGGACCACGCGCCGGCGAAGGCCGGCAGCCGGTTCGAGCTGTTCGGCGACCGCGAGGCGGCGATGAAGCCTGCCGACGGTCCGCCGCTGGTGCTGAAGATGCGGTTCCGCCAGTCCGTGCGGGGACTCGCCGTGGGGGCGCCGGTGGATTTCCTGGGCATCGAGCTGGGCAAGGTGACGGCCGTGTCGCTGGACTTCGATCCCAAGACCAAGCGATTCCCGGCGGATGTCACCGCGGTGGTGTATCCGCAGCGCATCGGCCAGGCCAACAAGCGCTTCATCGAGCGCACCGGCAACGATGATCCGGGTGCCCTGGTAGCGGTGCTGGTCAAGCACGGCCTGCGCGCGCAGCTTCGCAACGGCAACCTGCTCACCGGCCAGCTCTACGTGGCCCTGGATTTCTTCCCCAAGGTTCCGGGAGCCGATTTCGACCCTGATGCCAAGCCGCTGGCGGTGCCGACCATGCCGGGAAGCTTCGACAAGCTGCAGCAGCAGGTGGCCGACATCGTGGACAAGATCCACAAGATCCCGTTCGACGACATCGGCCATCACCTCGATTCCAGCCTCGTGCACCTCGACGGCGTGCTGAAGCAGTTCAACAACGATCTGGCGCCGGAGGCGAAGTCCACCCTGGAACAGCTTCGCCAGACCCTGGATTCGGCCGGCGACGCGCTGTCAGGCGATTCCCCGCTGCGCCAGAACCTGGGCCAGACCCTGGTCGAGTTGCAGCGGGCGGCGCGCTCCCTGCGCATACTGGGCGACTACCTGTCGCGCCACCCCGAGGCGTTGCTGCGCGGGCGCCGCGACAGCGCGACGCCGGTCAAGCCGTCCACGCCGACCCCCGCCGAGCCCCCCGCACGGAGTCAACCATGATGCGTTCCGTCCGCCACCTGTCCGCCGCATGCCTGGGCCTGGTACTGGCAGCCTGCAGTTCGGCGCCCATCCACTTCCACACCCTGGTGCCCCCGGCGGTGCCCGAGACGGCCGGGACGGGCGGAGCCGCCGCGCCCTACCGCATCGCGGTGGCTCCGGTGACCATTCCCGCCGGCGTCGACCAGCCCGCCCTGGTGGTACGTCAGGGGCAGGGCAGTATGGCCTTGCTGGAAAACCAGCAGTGGATCGCGCCGCTGGGCGACGAGATCCGTACCGTGGTGTCCGGCGAGCTGACCCGCCGTCTCGGTACACGGGACGTCTATGGTTTGACAGGCTCGCGGGATAAGCCCGTCTATCGCGTCAAGATCGACATCGCCCGCTTCGAATCGGTGCCGTCGCAGTACGCGCTCCTGTCCGCCGCGTGGAGCATCAACGTCGTCGGCACGTCCGGGAGGGACGGGGAGGGGCGGGTGATGCAATGCGGAAATACCATTCGTGAGCCCGTCGGACCAGGCTACGATGCCTTGGTCGTGGGCCATCAGCAGGCCCTGAAAACGCTTGCGGACACGATCGCTGCTGCCATCCGTGCGATGCGGCAGGGGACGGACACCCCGTGTCCGTCTGCGGTCGCAAATGCACGGGAAGGGTGAGGATCGCCCAGAGGCCGGCTGTCGCCTGGCTGATCTCATCCCCCGGGAGGTGTTGACCTGGCTACCCGTACACCCCCGTCAGCGCTGGCTGCCTTGCGGGAACTGCACCTTGTCCGGCTCCCCGTTCAACATCGGCAGGGCGCGGCGCAGGATGCGGTTGCGGCGGCCGGTGGTGTCTTCGGGCTCCACGGGGTAGGACACCACCGCTTCCAGCCAGGCATAGGTGTTGATGCGGAAGTAGACCGCCGCGCCCATGTCGCTGCGGCTATCGTGGCCGGCATGTCGCTCGCGAAAGTCCTCGTCGGCGGCGTGGAGGAGGCATGCTTCGACGAATGCGAGGTCGCTGGTGTAGGCGACCTGGATGGCGGTTTCGTTCCAGATGAAAGGCTGGAAGGGGCCGGAGTAGTTGATGACTTCCGATTTCAGGATGATGCTGTTGGGGAAATGGATGATGCGGCCGCTGGTGCGGTCGTTGCCCAGGTAGGTGCCGCTGAATTCGCGGATCAGGGTGTCCAGGTAGCCGATCTCGATGACGTCGCCCTTGAGTTCGCCCAACTGGATGCGGTCGCCGACGTGGTAGGGGTGGCGGAACACGATGTACAGCCAGGCGATGAACGAGGTGATGGGAGCCTGCAGGGCGAAGCCCAGCACCAGGGAGATCACGCCGAAGCTGACGGCCGCCGCGTACAGGTTCTGGAACAGGAAGGCGATGCCGACGATGGCCACCAGCACGTAGGTCATCAGCCGCGTCAGGCGCACCAGGTTGTAGCGGATGCCGTGGTTGTGGCGCGAGCGGTCGATCACCCGTTCGATGAGCTTGCCGACGAGCAGGATGATCATGATCGCGAACAGCGACATGCTCAGCTTTTCCAGCAGCGGCAGGTAATGGCGCCAGTGCGGGGCGCTGCCCGCGTCGAGGTTGGCCGCGATGCCGAACCGGAGGATGTAGTAGACGACCAGGAAAAACACGGCCAGCAGCGTGGTCTCGCGGATGCGGTATTTCTTGCCTGTCGTCATGGGTCGTCCATTTGCCTTGGAATTGATGGCGGCGGTGCCATCATGGCACAGGAGCAGGCCCGGCAAGGCGGGCCATCGCGGCCATGGGCCGTGATGATTCAGTCCGGCTCGTAGTCCAGGTTCGACGCCAGCCAGCGCTCGGCTTCGGACAGGTGCCAGCCCTTGCGTCGGGCGTAATCTTCCACCTGTTCGCGCGAAAGGCGCCCGACCACGAAGTACTGGCTGTCCGGATGGCTGAAGTACCAGCCGGAGACCGCCGCCGCCGGATACATCGAGTAGCCTTCGGTCAGCTCGATGCCGGTGTTGGCGGTCACGTCGAGCAGCCGGAACAGGGTGTCCTTTTCGGTGTGGTCGGGGCAGGCCGGGTATCCCGGGGCGGGGCGGATGCCGCGGTATTCCTCGCGGATCAGGGCCGCATTGTCCAGGTTTTCGTCGGCCGCGTAACCCCAGAACTCGCGCCGCACGCGCTGGTGCATGTGCTCGGCGAAGGATTCGGCCAGGCGGTCGGCCAGGGCCTTGAGAATGATCGCCGAGTAATCGTCGTTGTCGGCCTTGTAGCGTTCCAGGTGCTCCTCGATGCCGTGCCCGGCGGTGACGGCGAAGCCGCCCACCCAGTCTTCCTTGCCGGTTTCCTTCGGCGCGACGAAATCCGAAAGGCACAGGTTGGGGCGCTCCACCGGCTTGTCGGCCTGCTGACGCAGGTGGTGCAGTATCTCGAGTACTTCCCCCCGGTCCCCGGTGCCCGGTTCCCGGTCCCGATAAAGCTCGATGTCGTCGCCGACCTTGCTGGCCGGCCAGAACCCGATCACGGCGCGTGCCGTCAGCCATTTCTCCTCCACGATGCGTTCGAGGATCGCCTGCGCATCGTGGAACAACTCGGTCGCCTGCGGGCCGACCACCTTGTCGGTGAGGATGGCGGGGTAGTGGCCGTGCAGCTCCCAGGCCTGGAAAAACGGGGTCCAGTCGATGGTCCGGCACAGGGTTTCCAGCGGGTAGTCGTCGAACACGTGGATGCCCGGCTGTTTCGGGATGGGCGGCTCGTAGCCGCTCCAGTCACGCCGGAAACCATTCTCGCGCGCGGCTTTCAACGTGACCAGCTTCTTGCGCGGGCCCTGCCGGGAGCGGCGCTCGCGGATGTCGGCGTATTCGTCGCGGATCTTGTCCAGGAACTCGCGCACCTTGTCCTTGCTGACCAGCGACTGCGCCACGCCGACGGCGCGCGAGGCATCCTTCACCCACACCGTGTTGGCGGCGTAATTGGGTTCGATCTTGAGCGCGGTGTGCGCGCGTGAAGTGGTGGCGCCGCCGATCAGCAGCGGGATGGTGAAGTCGCGCCGCTTCATCTCGCTGGCGACGTGGCACATCTCCTCCAGCGACGGCGTGATCAGGCCCGACACGCCGACCATGTCGGCCTTTTCCTCGATGGCGGTGTCCAGCAGTTTCTGCGCCGGCACCATCACGCCCAGGTCGACCACGTCGAAGTTGTTGCAGGCCAGCACCACGCCGACGATGTTCTTGCCGATGTCGTGCACGTCGCCCTTGACCGTGGCCATGACGATCTTGCCGTTGGACTTGCCGACGTCGCCGCTCAGGCGCTTTTCCTCTTCCATGAACGGCAGCAGGTAAGCCACGGCCTTCTTCATCACGCGCGCGGATTTCACCACCTGCGGCAGGAACATCTTGCCGGCACCGAACAGGTCGCCGACCACGTTCATGCCGTCCATCAGCGGCCCTTCGATGACATCCAGGGTCTTGTCGACGGTCTTGCGCACTTCCTCGGTGTCCTCGACCACGTATTGGTCGATGCCGTGCACCAGCGCGTGCTCCAGGCGCCTGGCCACGGGCAGTTCGCGCCAGGCCAGTTTCTTGCTGTCGTCTTCCGGATTGGAACCGTCGCCCTTGTACTTGTGCGCGATCTCCATCAGCCGCTCGGTGGCATCGTCGCGGCGGTTCAGCACCACGTCTTCGACGCGTTCGCGCAGTTCCGTGTCGAGCTGGTCGTAGATGGCCAGTTGTCCCGCGTTGACGATACCCATGTCCATGCCCGCCTTGATGGCGTGGTACAGGAACACGCTGTGGATCGCCTCGCGCACCGGGTTGTTGCCGCGGAAGGAGAACGACACGTTGGAGACGCCGCCGGAGATGTGTGCCAGCGGGTAGCGCTTCTTGAGCAGTTTCGCCGCCTCGATGAAGTCGACGGCGTTGTTCGCGTGCTCTTCGATGCCGGTGGCGATGGGGAAGATGTTGGAGTCGAAGATGATGTCCTCGGGCGGAAAGCCGATCTTTTCGGTCAGCAGCTCGTACGAGCGCCCGCAGATTTCCATGCGCCGCTCCACGCTGTCGGCCTGGCCGTCCTCGTCGAAGGCCATCACCA
>CAZMXV010000094.1:0-9188 GCA_964570295.1 uncultured Rhodanobacteraceae bacterium | reverse complement strand
TCGGTGGTGTGGGTGTGGATGCCGGACAGAGTGCCGGGGTGGTTGGCGCCGCTGCCCTCGCCGGCGGCGAAGGGCATGTCGGCGGTGCCGTTGTAGAGCTGGCCGACGACCACGGGCTGGTCGATGTCGCCATGGGCAAATTCCACCAGCACCTCGGTGCCGATGCGTGGCACGAAGCTGGCGCCGTGATGGGCGCCGGCGGCAGCCTCCGCGACCCGTACCCAGGTGCCCGAATGGTCGTCGCCGGGGGCATGGCCCTCGGGGTGCGACGGGCTGGCGGTTTCGGTGAGGCCACCTGGAAGGGGGGCGCTGCCGCGTTGCCAGTAGAACTGGATGCGCACCTGGTGGTCGCGTGTGCCGGTGAGGGCTTCGCCGGGCACGCCGACCACGATGGCCTGGCTGCAGCCGGGGGCCAGTGGCTTGTCCGGATGCGCGGGCGCGATGCGGGTGCCGGCCGGCAAGGCGCGAAAGCGCTGGCGGTAGCTACCCTTGCCGAGATCGGCCGCGTGCAGGCGCCGGCCCTGCGGAAGCGGCAGGTCGGTGCCGAGGTTGTTGGTGGCGTGGTGCTCGATCCACCGTGGCACGAAGCGTTGGCCGTCGAGGTCCGGGTGCTGGATCAGGGTGTAGGTCATGCCCGCGGCAAGCGCGCGTGCCGCGCCGTGGCCCTCGAACTGGCGGGCCGGCATACGCAGCGCATCGAGGCGGTGGCGGGCGTACTGTTCGGCCCGGTCGGCATGATCGAAGCGTTGCATGCGGTCGGCTTCGAACTGGTCCAGGAGCGGCAACTCGGACGTGCCGGCGGTGGCCTGGGCCGTGCCGCTGACGGCGCGGACCTGGTCGGCGGCCCAACTGCTGGCGGTGACCTGGTCGGGCACCAGCTGGCGGCGCTCGCTGAAGACGGTGATGGCGTCCTCGCGCTCGGTAGCGGCGACGCGATGGAAGCGCAGCACGGCGGGTTCGCCTTCGGGAAGGGACTGGCTGGCATCGGGGTCGAAGATGACGAGGGTGTGACCGGGGCCGTCGGCAGCTTCGGCCCGGTGCTGGTCGTGCTCGATACGCCACGACAGGCCTTCCTCGCCCAGCAGCCGTCGCACGAAAGCAAGGTCGGTTTCACGGTACTGGGTGGTGACGGGACGCCGGCGCAGGGAGGCGGTGCTGTCGTTGCGCCAGGCAAGTCCGGGATGGTCGTCGAAGATCTGCTCGATGACTTCCAGCGCGGTCTTGTCCTGGAAGATGAGCGTGTTGCGGCGGGTTTCCAGGAAGGCCAGGGCCGACTGCAGCACCAGGCGGTAACGGGCCAGCCCACCATCGGCACCCAGCGAAGCGGCACGGGTGACGTAGCCGTTCCAGAGGCGACGCGCGCCGTCGGCACGGGCCAGGCCGAGGCGGGCATGCTGGCCGATCCACTGCCCCGGGTCGAGAAAGGCGGAGGCGCTGACGCATTCCAGCGTGAACCGGAAGTCCTCGTTGATGCCTTCGCGTCCCTCGAAGCGTTCGACCAGGAGGCCGTCGGCCGCTTCCATGTCGAGGGTGACGAAGCGCGTTTCCTGCGCGAGCAGATGCAACCAGCTGGAGATGTCCGATATGTCCATGGTCGTTCCTCTGTGACCTCGTGTGTCAGGCGTTTCCCGGGCAAGACGGCGGCGTGCGGAACCACACCGGCGTGCTGCCCCTCCTCATTGGTTGGTGATCCTGAAATCGATGCGCCGGTTGCGTGCGCGCCCGGCCTCGGTGTCGTTGCTGGCGACGGGATTGTCCGGCCCCTGGCCGCTGACGGACAAATCCTTGGCGGGGATGCCCTGGTCGACCAGGTAGTCCTTCACGGCCTGGGCGCGGGCCAGGCTGAGCTGGATGTTGCTCATGCGGTTGCCCACGTTGTCGGTGTTGCCGATGATCTGGATGAAGGGGGTGTCGAGCTTCATGATGGCCTCGGCCATCTGGTCGAGGATGTTCCGGCCCGCGGGCGTCAGGATGGCGCTGCCACTCTTGAATTCGATGGTACGGTCGGCCAGGGCCTTGTCCAGCACGGCCTGTTTGGATTCCACGATTTCCAGCGACTGGGTGATCGAGTAGCGCCCGTTGAACGACTGCGAGAGCTTGCTCAGCACCTGCTGGCGGGTCGCTTCGTTGGGCACTTCGCCGTCGATGGTGATGGTGTTGCCCTGCACGCTGATCTTGCCGTGGGAGACGTTCTTGAGCTCCGGGGTGATCATCGAAGTGACGAACTTCCCCCATTTGGCGGGAGAGACCACCCCGCCGACCCCGAGCTGGTCGACCACACGTTCAGCGCCGTAGACCGAGCGCAGTTTTTTCAGCAGCTCGGCCTTGGTGGCGTTGTCGGGCACGGTACCGCTGACGACAACCTTGTCCGACCCGGGCTTTTCCTGAGGCGCGGCCCGGGCCGTGAAGGCGACTGCGCAGGACATCATCAGGCTGGCGAGGAACAGGCGGCGCATGGTCAGGCTCCGAGGAAGGTTTCACGGAAAGTGTTGCGCGCGGTGCGCAGGGCGAGGCCGGCGTTGTCGGTGTAGGCGGCAAGCTTGCGCAGGCCGGTATCGGCGGCGACATGTTCATCGACCCAGTCGGGGTCGTGGAGGTCGATGTAGCCGCTTGCCAACGCGCCGGGGTCGAACATGGCCTGCAGGTTGCTCCCCGCCAAGCCCTTGAAGCCGACGGCGAGCATGGCGGGTCCGTCGTTGCGCATCAGCATCAGCAGTTCGAAATCGGCCCGTCCGAGGAAGCCCGACATCAGATCCAGCCACAGGCAGGCGACCAGGTTGCGGTACAGCGGGTCGCATGGCAGTGGCAACACCAGACCCTTGCCCATGCCGGCCGAACCCGCGCTCATGACCGGTTGCAGCAGGACACCCAGCGCCATCAGGATGCGCCCGACGGAAACCGGACGTTCCGGCGATACCAGCATGGCCTGCATCGATTCGAGGGTCTGCATTTCCAGAAAATCCTGGAAGGCCGGGTTCAACGACTCGTACAGCACGTTGACGTTGGCGCGGTTTTCGGTGAGTTCGGCAAGGGGAGCCTGCGGATCAACGGCATCGTGCGCCTGGCGGGTGGCACGTTCCAGGCGTGCCCAGACCCGCGCGAAGGCCAGCGGGCTGCGCGAGATGAAGGCCAGTGGCTGCGGCACCTCCATCGACACCGCCGAAATGAAGGGAAAGCGGCGTCCCGATTCGTCGGCGCTGGGCAGGACGTGCCCGGCGACGACGTGACGGCTGCGCGAACCCATCACCGCGAAGTTGAGTGGTTGGCCCTTGTCGTAAAGCTGTTTCCAGGCCACGTCGCGGGACAGTTGCTCCAGGGCTTGTCCCGCCCACTGGTCCAGCCGGGTGATCAACTGGTGGTTGTTCGACGGGCTTTTGAGGAAGTCTCCGCGGTTGGGCAGCTTGCCGAAATAGCTGATGCCGAGGGTCAGTTCGCCATTCATGCGTTGTCTCCCTTTCCGTCATTTTCCCTGGCGGTGGTGTCCATGGAGGTGCCGACCACGCTGGCGGGCAGGCGTGTGCCCTGGAGCCCCTGCTTCGGCGTGCCGTCGCCGTTGACGTTGGGGTTGGAGATGATCTTCAGGTTGACGGTGACGGCAATGTCGTCATGGGTCCAGGTCAGCGTGTAGATGCCCGTCTGCTTGTCCTGCTCGCCCTGGCCTGCGCGGAACAGGTTCGGCAGGGCATCGCCACCGGTGAAGCGCTCCAGTATCACGTCGCGCCCGTCATAGGTGGTGGCGTGCACCTCGGCCACGTGCGAGTCGCGCGGAATGCCCCACACGAAGGGTTGCCATTCGGGAGGCGTGTTGCGGTAGCGCAGCTTCTGGCCGTCGATGTTGATGGTGTAGCCGCTGATGCCTCCCGTGGCGGGCTCGGGCTGGATCTGGAACACCGTGCGGTTGTCGGGGTCGGTGCTGGACTGGCCCAGGGGTGCGGTCCAGCGTCCGTAGCCGGTCATCAGGGCCGGGTTCAGGGTGATGCCCATGTCGGCCCACTGCTTGGCCGTGAGGGTGTTGCCGCGCTGGTTGACAAGGGCGCCCAGCGTATCGGTGATGAATTTCGCGATGGCGCCACCAGGGCCGAAGATACGTTCGATTTCTCCACCTGTGGCCTGGATGCGGCCGTTTTCGTCGAACGGGTACTTCTGAGCCAGGCTTTCCTCGAAGGGCTTGTAGACCTGAGCATCCCAGATCTTGTTCACGTCGCTTTCCGTCGGGCCGATGAGCGCGCGGAAAGTCTGCATGAGCGGACGCAACAGCAGGGGGCGAAGAATGCCGCGCTGGGTCTGGTCCAGGCCGTTGAGCATGCGCTCGTCGACCAGGCGCAACCCGTCGGACAGCTCCGAGCCTTCGCCGGCCAGCGTTTTCGTCATCAGCTCGCGCGCACCGGGGCCGGGTTCGCCCCGGTTGTTGATGGCGTTGAGGCGCGTGCGCAGCTTGCCCAGCATGGACATGTAGTTGTCGAAGACGGCCGGATTGCTGTCGCGGGCTACCATGATTTTGGTGATGCCGGTGAAGGCACCGCCGATGGGGCCGGCGTCAAGCCGGCCTTCGGCGCCGGACGATTGCGCATGGCTGAGCGCTTCGTTGATTTCCGTGCCGTGTGTCGAGCGCCGCAGGATCACGCGCTTGAACCATGAGGAGAAGCCACCCTTGGTGGATTTCAGGCCCTGGCCCACCGGCGAGGGGTTGTCCCACGAGGTTTCGTCGTAGACCTTCTGCAGCAAGACCCGCATCGGCGAGTTCTGGGGGTCGCCGAGCATGTTCATGCTGTTGACGGCATCGGCGAAGCTGCCGAAGCGCTGCACCGACACGCCCTGCAGGAATTTGCGCCACTGGGCAATGTAGTCCTGGTCGTACTTGGCTTCGAGCTGCTTCTGGATCTGCTCGGGGCTGCCGGTCAGGGTCAGGTCGGCGCTCTGGCTGGACTGCAGCACCCAGTCCTTGACGCTCAGTTCGTTGTTGGCGGCGTTCTTGATGGCGTCCTTCACGTAGCCTTCCCAGGCCTCGTGCGTGAATGGCCCGGGTACCGCATAGCTTCCGGCCAGGAGGTCGGCGCCGTTTCCTTCACCGAGAATGGAGGCCACGGTCATGGCCGGGAAACGGGTCGCGGCGCGTGCCTTGATCTGGGCGTACACGCGGTCGATGGCGGACATGCCGCGCATGACGCCGCGCAGCGAGCCGCGGGCATCTTCCACCAGGGCGATTTTGCCGTCCACCGTGGGCCAGCCGGGCTGGTCGTACTGCGCCACGTAGAAGGTCATCAGCTTTTGTGCGCTGCCAATCAGCTCGTCTCGGCTCATCATGCCGCGGTTGGCGTCCAGCCAGTTGCGCCAGAAGCGGGTGAGCTGATCGGACAGCTGCACCGGCTCGACCTTGTCCGGATGCCCCAGCATCAGATACGCCTTGAGGGCGTTGTAGGCCTCCTGGGTGTCGGTGGGCGACGGCATCTTGTAGGTGCCGGGATCAGGCTTGTCGCTGGTGCCGCTCGGCTTGTCCGGAACGGATGACTGCAGTTCGTCGCCGTGTTTGACCACCTCCCCCAGGTAGGCCTCGAGGTTTTGCGTGACCGGTTCGAGCATGACCTGACGCATGCCATGGAAGTATTCCTGGCGCAGTTTCCCTTCGATGGCCTCGCCCTGGTACAGCCCCAGGCCGAGCATCAGCGGATGGTCGGAGCGGTAGGCCTGGAGTTGTTGCAGCCGGTCCTGAAGGATTTCCAGGGCTTGCAGGCGCGACTGCAAATCCACGCGGTTTTCCTGGATGGCCACGGCATGCGCGAGATCGGCATGTACGTTGGCGACCAGTTGGCGATTGTTGGTGTACGACCATGCCCAGCCACCCATGACCAGCCCCAGTGCAAGTGCCGAGCCGATCAACACGCCGTAACGGGTGCGCTTGCGGTGCTTGCTGGAATGCTGTCGCACCAGCTGCCGGTCGGCGAACATTACCTTGCGAAAGAGGTCCAGAAGAAAATAGCTGCGGTTGGATGCCGATGCGGCCTGTTCCGGCGCGCCGGTCGGAGGTCCCAAGTGGAAGCGCCGGGCGATCTGGTCCGAGGCGGTGTGTACCGAAGCCGGCTCCTGCAACGCGCTGGTGAAGTAGAAGCCGCGGAACACCGGGCGGTACTGGTAGGGATTGTCCTCGAAGAGGGTGGAGATGAAGGTACGCAGCGCCGATTTGATGCCGGTGAACTCCAGCGGCAGCGTGAGCATGCCGGGCGCCGGCGAGTTGCCACGGTTGAGCGACATCTGCGCCAGGCTCATTTCCTTGAGCCCTTCGCTGAGCTCGTCAAAATGGCTGTCGAACTCGGCCACCACATCCTCGTTGCCATCGGCATGGAACGGCAGCGTGGCGCCCCAGACGCGGTTGCGCTCCTCATCGTCGAGGCCACGGAAGAAGTCGCTGAAGCCGGCGATCAGGTCGGCCTTGGTGAACACCACGTACACCGGCGCGATGACCTCCAGGCAATCGGTCAGTTCCTGCACGCGCTTGCGCAGTTTTTTGGCCAGTTCAATGGCGAATTCGGGGCGGTTGCCGGTCAGCTCGGCAATGCTGGCGGCGATGATGATGCCGTTGATCGGTGCGCGTGGACGGTGCTTGCGCAGAAGGTCGAGAAAACCCAGCCATTCGCTGCGGTTTTCGTCGTGCACCGAGTAGCGTCCGGCGGTGTCGAGGATGATGCCCTCGGAAGTGAAGTACCAGTCGCAGTTGCGGGTGCCGCCGATGCCCTGGATGATGGTGCCGTGCTCTTCCGCGAAGGGAAAGCGCAGGCCCGAGTTGACGATGGCGGTGCTTTTGCCGGCCGCCGGATTGCCGATGATCATGTACCAGGGAAGTTCGTACAGGGCTTCATTGCCGCGGGTCTGGCCCAGGCGTGAGGTTTTGATCGCCTTGACTGCCTCGCGCATGCGTTCGCGCAAGGCTTCCATGTCGGCATCCTGCCCTTTCTGGCCGCCGGACGGCTTGGCGTCCGTTTCCGTCAGGGCTTCACTGAGTTCTTCGGATGACTTGCGGGCGTGGATCTTCCTGATGACCCACATCACCAGAAGCACCACCAGCACGGCGATCAGCGCCATGCCTATCCAGAATGCGATCGCCTTGAGCGCGTTTGGCCCCAGCAGGACGAGTCCAGCCACGATCACGATGCCGATGATGACCAGCGTGCGTGGATTGGTGAGGTAATAGCGGAGACGGTACATCATGGAATGAAGCTTCCGTTCATGTCGTGGAATCTGCGGTGGCCGCAGGCGGCGGCGCAACGAGCATCGTGGCGCGCAGTACGGGGTCCTGGTGCGAGAACACCAGACAGGGCTGGCCGTCGGTGCTGCCGGCGTGCACGGCCGCGGCAACGACGGCCAGCGTCAATGCGGCACCGGCACAGCCATTGGCGGTACCGATGCCCAGCAGCGATTGTTCCGGGTCCTGCTCGGGCAGCAGGGTTTCGGTAAAGTGCAGCGCCTCGGCTGTGCGGCTGGCGCGCATATCAGTGTCGGCAACCAGTGTAAGTTCGCCGCTGTCACCGCCATTGTCGTCGTCGCTGCCGCCAGCCAGGGGCGCGGTGACCTTGCCGGCCAGTTCCTCGAGTGTATCCGCCTGCAGCCGCTGGGGTTGTTCGACGGCCTTGGCCCGGCGGGCAGCGTACAGCCGGCCCAGCCGCACCGGCAGCGGTTCGGCGGCATGGGTCGAGGGTGCCACCAGCAGGGCTGCGGCACCCTCGCCGGGGACGCGACCCTCGGCGTTCGCGGCACCATGCAGGCGGTGCGCCGCGTCCCACTCGGCCACCGTGGCGGCGTCCAGATGCGAGTCGCTGGCCAGCAGCAGGTGGGGCAGCGCCAACGTGTTCTCGTGGAAGGCGCGGTTGAGGTCGTCCAGGCGTTTGAGCACCGGCGCACCAGCCTCGGCGACGCCGGCCTGTACGCGCAGCTCAGGTGCATCCCAGCCCTGCTCGGCCAGACGCTGGCGCAGCCAGTCGGCTGCCAGGTCGCGATCGGCATCGCTCCACGCGCTCGGGAGCAACCACTCCAGTTGCGCCACCGGCGGCTTGGCGCGGGTCATCGGTGCTTTCGGATCGGGTGTCGGGCGCAAGGTGTCGAAGTGCTCGTCGAGCATTTGCGTGGCCAGCATCTCACCCAGTGCCAGGGCGCGCTTGCGGGCTTCGGGCCAGCCTTTCGCGGTCTCCGGAAGCGTGTCGTCGAGCGCGTCGATGTCGACGCCATCCACTTCGGCGGCAAAGGCCGGGCGCTGGCTGGCGTCACGCAAGGACGCGTGGAGTTCGGCACGGATTCCTTCACGGGCGGCATCAATCACCGTGTCCAGTGTGGCGCCGGCCGGCAGCAATGCATCCACTGCGATCAGCGGCAACTGCCATGTCAGACTCGGGTCGTTTGTGGCGGTGGTCGGATCGTCGCCCGCCCCTGCGGCAGCTCCGGCTTCCCGTGCCTGCTTGCGCTTCTTGATGCGGCCGGCGATCTTGAAGCCCAGCCAGGCCAGCAGCAGCAGGCCCAACGGCAACGCGATCAAATACAACCCCACGTCGACGCCGTTGGGCACGCGATTGGTCATGCGCCAGCGCAGGATCACCGCGGTCCATATCGCGGCGAACACCAGTACGGCAATCCCCAATCGTGGTAGCAGTTTGCGTCGTTCCATCGTCAAATGCGTGACAACCGTGAAGACGGATCACGACCCGTCCGTGGTGGGTAAGCGGTCATAGTGTGGCAAAGGCGGTGCCGGATTTCACGGTATCCCGGCACAAACCGGTACACCGTCGATGTTGATGCGTGTCGCCACACCCTCCGTTTTCTTCCCTTGTGTCGGGCCGGTGAGCCTGCGCCGGATTCACCGCAAAACGTTCGTGGCGGATTCGCCGGTGATCTCGCATCTCATTGTCCTCGAAAAACATCCACACCCAAACGCCGGTGGGAAATCGCGAAGCCCCGATACTTCGTCATGGAAACGGCCTGCACGAGGCGGTCGATGCCTGTCGTGACCAAGACCGATCTCCAAAGTTTCCAAAGCCTCCCGTCGGACGTGTTTCATGGCTCTCGACAGTCGCTCCCGTCGATCGCATAACCCAGATTCACGTAATAGTGCTTCAACGGCGAAGCGGTGGCATCACCGGCACGGAGGTAGAGATTGATGCCTTCCGACCCAAGGCAGCTGTCGGCCGTGTATGTCTTGGTGCCTT
>CAZMXV010000093.1:0-9236 GCA_964570295.1 uncultured Rhodanobacteraceae bacterium | reverse complement strand
CGTCTCGTTGCGCGTGTATTGCAGCTCGGTGAGCTGGCGGATCAGCTTCTTGCGGTCGATGCGTTCGCCGACGGCAAGGATGAGACGCAGGCTGAGGTAATCCTCCGGGTCGCCCAGACCGTAAATGGCCGACACCGTGGACACGATCAGCGCATCCGGTCGTGACAGCAGCGCCTTGGTGGCAGCCAGGCGCATCTGCTCGATATGGTCGTTGATCGAGGCGTCCTTCTCGATGTAGGTGTCCGAGGCGGCCACGTAGGCCTCGGGCTGATAGTAGTCGTAGTAGCTGACGAAGTACTCCACCGCGTTGTTCGGGAAGAACTCGCGGAACTCGCCGTAGAGCTGGGCGGCCAGGGTCTTGTTGGGTGCCAGCACCAGGGTGGGCTTCTGGACCCGCTCGACCACGTTGGCGATGGTGAAGGTCTTGCCCGAGCCGGTCACGCCGAGCAGGGTCTGCGCGGCCAGACCGTCCTCGAAGCCACGGACCAGCTTCTCGATGGCCTGCGGCTGGTCGCCGGACGGCTTGTAGGGGGCTGCCAGTTGAAAGCGGTCGCTCATGGCCATGCAGATGGGGGCGGATGCTCCATCTTAAACCGGGCCTGCTGACAAGGCATGGCAGCAGGCAGGCGGCTGCAGCCGGACATCGGCGTCCGCTCGCCGTTTCGGGCATGAAAAAACCCCGCGGGCAGGCGGGGTTTTTTCATGATGGGTGGCGCCCGAAGTTGGACTCGAACCAACGACCCCCTGATTAACAGTCAGGTGCTCTAACCAGCTGAGCTATTCGGGCAGCGAGCCCGCAATTCTGGAGATGACGGGACTTGATGTCAAGTTTTTTCTCCCTGTTCCGGACCGTGACAGCGGGCCAGCTGGGTGGCGCTGGCGGGGGCCTCGCGGATGCGACCGGCATTGGAGATGACCACGCGACGGGCCTGGCCGTCGCGCGGGTGGCGCGGGCATACCAGCAATGTGAGATTGGTGCCGTCGGCCGTGCCGTCGGCGCGGAAGCGGACATGCGGGCGGCCGGTGCTGCCAACGAGGCGTACGTTGTCGCTGACGGGCTTTCCCCGGGCAAGGATGGTGCCATCGGGCTGGTGGTCGTGGTCGGTGTCCGCCGCCACGAGCCAGCCCTGCTGCCAGTCCGTCGGGCCACTGCAGTGGCGCCCGTCCCGGGTGGGGCACAGCAGGACATGCGTGCCCTGCATGATGGCCTGCGTGCGCGCCAGTCGGGCGGCCGTGAACAGGGCGTCCTCGGTGGCGCGAGTGGCGGAGCGGTGGATCATGCGTGCCATGGAGGGTATCGCGATGGCAGCGAGAATGGCCGTCACCGCCAAGGTGGCGATCTGCTCGATCAAGGTGAATCCGTGCGGGCGGCGGCATGGTCGCATGGCATCCATGCTGGCTGCCGGGCCTCCGCCGGGATAGCGGGGGAGTGTGCGCGGTTTCGTCCGCTGTTGCCGACACCTGTCGTGGGCGGTGGCATGGTCCCATGTAGGCACGTCGTGCAGGGCCGGCATCTGGCACAATGCGGCGTTCGTCGCTTTCGCCGAGGGAAAATATCTTGAGCGCAGGGGCAGCCTTGCCGGAGGACGCCGGTTTGCCACGGCATGCGCCCGGCATCGGGGGCGGGCTGGGGGTGGTGGCGCTCTACTTCGTGCTGCAGCTGGTGCTGGGGACCGTGCTGGCGGTGGGGTTCGCGTTTGTCCAGGGCTTGGCCATGGCCTTGCAGGGGCAGGCGGGCGGGCTCGATGCCGCCACGCTGTTGTCCCGGCCGGACGTGAAGTCGGGCCTGATGGCGGCCACCATCGTGATGGCCGCGCTGGCGATGTTCTGGATGGTCCTGCGGCGCTGGCCGGCCCAGTGGCGCGTGCCGGATCCGCCGGGGTTCGGTTTCGTGCGCCCGCAAGGGCGCTGGTACGGGTATGCCGTGGCCGCGGGTGTGCTGGTGGCGCTCCTGGGCGGATTGCTGACCCGCTGGCTGGCACCCGGGGGCGAGGTGCAGCAGGACGTGACGGTGATGAGCGGCCAGGTGTCGCCGGCCATGCGGTGGGTGATGGCGGTGCTGGTGGTGTGCGTGGCGCCGCTGGTGGAGGAGCTGATCTTCCGTGGCGTGCTGCTTTCGGGGCTGATGCGGCGCCTGCGGGCGGTCTGGGCCGTGCCGCTGAGTGCCGCGGTCTTCGGCATCGTGCACCTGCCTGATTTTGGCTTCGCCTGGCATGCCGTGCCGGCTCTGGTGGGGCTGGGCCTGGTGCTGGCCCTGCTGCGACTGCGCTCGCGCTCACTGTGGCCCGCAGTGACGGCGCACGCGGCCAACAACCTGCTGGCGGTGGCGGGTTGGTTCGTGGTGGTGTCGTGATCCGCCTGCCAACCAGGGCACAAGACGAAGCGGGCGCGCTGGTATGATGCGTTTCCTGAAGATTTTTGCGCGGAGAAGGCAACGTGCTGGATATCCTGATGGCAGGCGGCTGGCCCATGCTGCCCATCCTGTTCTGTTCGGCCATCATGCTGGCCATCGTGCTGGAGCGGTTCTGGTCGTTGCGGCACGACGCGGTGCTGCCGCCCGGGCTCGGGGACGAGGTGCGCCAGTGGGCGCGTTCGCGACGGCTGGACGAAGAACACCTGCGGGCTCTGGCCGACGGCTCCCCCATGGGCGAGCTGTACGCGGCAGCGCTGACCGTGCGCGAGCGCCCGCGCGAGGTCATCAAGGAGCGCATCGAGGATGCGGGGCGCCATGTGGTGCACCGCATGGAACGTTTCCTGAGCACCCTGGGCACGATCGCCCTGATCGGTCCGCTGCTGGGTTTGCTGGGTACCGTGATCGGCCTGATCGAGATGTTCCTGACCGTGATGGTCAGTGGTGTCGGCGACCCGATGAAGATGGCCGGCGGCATCGGCCAGGCCCTGATCTGCACGGCGGCCGGCCTGGTGGTGGCCATTCCGGCCTATGTGCTGCACCGTTACTTCCGTTCGCGCGTGACCGGCTATTGCGTCGAGATGGAGAAACAGGCCACGATCCTGCTGGACGATCTGGCCACGGCGCCGGCGACAGCGCCCGAGCCGGCACCGGTCCGGCGCAAGGCCGGCACGGCCGCGCGCCGTCCGGCACGTACCACCACGACATGACCAGACCAGCGGGAACGAACGATGCGATTGGGTGACGGCCGCCGCGAAAGCGATTTCGAGATCAACGTGATTCCGTTGATCGACGTGTTGCTGACGCTGCTGATGTTTTTCGTCCTCACCACCACCTTCGTGCGCCACGCCAGCATGCAGGTGGACCTGCCCGCGGCCAGTGCCGAGGCCCAGGCGCAGCAGAGCCGGCCACTGGTGGTGATGATTGATCGTGAAGGCCGCTATTACGTCGGCGGCAACGAGGTGATGGGGCAGGATGCGGATACGCTGCGGCGTGCCATCGAGAGCGTGGCCGGCGACGACCACGACCGCCCGGTGACCCTGCGCGCCGATGCCGCCTCGACCCACCAGTCGGTGGTGACGGCGATGGACGTGCTGGGCCAGCTCGGCTTTACCCGCCTTTCCATCGCCACCACCAAGACGCCGGCGACGGGGGCCTGACCTTGGCTTCCGGGAAACCCCGCGAACACGCGATCTGGCCCATCTACAAGCGCTTGCTGGGTTACACCAGGCCGTTCTGGCCGATCATGTTGCTGGCACTGGCCGGCATGGTCATCGACGCCGCGGCGCTGACCATTTTCGTCAAGCTCATCAAGCCGTTGCTGGACGAACTGTTCGCCGAGCGCAATCCGGAAACCATTTTCTGGATGCCGATCTGGATCATCGGCATTTTCGCCTTCCGCGGCGTCGGCGCGTTTGCCGAGCGGTACGGCATGGCCTACGTGGGCCTGCATGTGGTGCAGCAGATGCGCATGGACGTGTTCAACACCTACCTGCGTTTGGGCTCGCCGTTTTTCAGCCGCGAGGCCTCGGGTCACCAGGTGGCGCGCATCACCTATACCTCCGAGCAGGTCGCCAATGCCTCCACCAACGCGCTGAAGATCGGCGTCACCGACGGCCTCACCGTGATCGGCATGGTCGGCCTGATGGTCTACACCAATGCCTACCTTACCTTGGCATTGTTCGTGCTGGTGCCAGTGGTCGCGCTGGTGGTGACCGTGGTGAGCCGCCGTTACCGGCGCGTCAGCCGACGCGTGCAAGGCATGATGGGTTCGGTCACGGGCCGTGTCGAGGAGGCCGTCGACGGCCAGCGCGAGGTGAAGATCTATGGCGGCCAGAAGCGTGAATCCGGCCGTTTCCTCGATGTCATCCATCGCACCCGCCAGCTCAACATGAAGGTGGAAAGCACCAATGCCCTGGCTTCCTCGACGGTGCAGACGGTGGCGGCGATGTCGCTGGCGTTGATCGTCTACATGGCGACCCGGCCGGGCATGATCGAAACCATGACGCCCGGCGACTTCACGCGCATGATCATGGCCATGGGAGCGATCCTGCCGTCCATGAAACGCCTGGCCACGGTGCAGGCCAACATCCAGCGCGGCATGGCGGCCGCCGATGAATTGTTCCAGGTGCTGGACATGCCCGGCGAGAACGATGCCGGCACCCGTTCCGTGCAGCGCGCGCATGGCGACATCCGCTTCGAGGACGTGGTGATGCGCTATCCGGATGCCGCGGCCGCGGCGTTGCGCGGGGTCACCCTGGACTGTCCGGCCGGCACCATGACCGCGCTGGTGGGGCGCTCGGGAAGCGGCAAGAGCACCATGGCCAACCTGATGCCGCGCTTCTACGAGCCGGAGTCCGGCCACATTCTCCTCGACGGCCATGACGTGGCGGACTACCGTCTGGCCGACCTGCGCCGGCAGATGGCATGGGTGGGGCAGTCGGTGATGCTGTTCGACGACACCGTGGCCGGCAACATCGCCTATGGAGAGTTGGCCGGGGCCAGCGAGGCGGATATCGTGGCGGCGGCCGAGGCGGCCAATGCCATGGAATTCGTGCGCCACCTTCCCAAGGGTATCCATACGCCCATCGGCCCGGGCGGCAACCTGCTTTCGGGAGGCCAGCGCCAGCGCATCGCGATCGCGCGCGCGATCCTGAAGGACGCGCCGGTGCTGATCCTCGACGAGGCCACTTCGGCGCTGGATACCGAATCCGAGCGCCTGATCCAGGATGCCCTGTCGCGCCTGATGCGCGATCGCACCACGCTGGTGATCGCGCACCGGCTGTCCACGGTCGAGCACGCCGACCAGATCGCCGTGCTCGACCAGGGGCGCATCGTGGAGCGTGGCACGCATGCCGACCTGCTGGCCATGGGCGGGCAGTACGCGGCGCTGCACCGCATGCAGTTCCATGAACCGGGCGCGGGTGCGCCAGGCTGAACGCCGTGTCCCTGGCCGAACGCACCATCGCGCGCTGGTACGGCCCCGGGCCGCGCCCTTGGCTGCTGCGCCCCTTGGGCTGGCTGTATCGCGGCGTGACGGCGGTGCGCGCCGGGCTTTACCGGCGCGGCTGGCTGGCCAGCGTGCGCCTGCCGGTGCCGGTGCTGGTGGTCGGCAACATCACCCTGGGCGGTACCGGCAAGACGCCACTGGTGATCGCCCTGGCACGTCACCTGCGTGGCGCGGGCTGGCAGCCGGGGGTGGTCAGTCGCGGCTACGGCGGCGACGTGGACGGGCCGTGCCTCCTGCCGGAGGATCCGGATCCGGCCCGTTTCGGGGACGAGCCCTGCCTGATCCGGCGGCGTGCCAACGTGCCGGTGGCGGTAGGGAAGCGGCGTCCCGAGGCGGCGCGCCTGCTGGTGGATGCCGGCGTGGACGTGATCATTGCCGATGACGGCCTGCAGCACTACCGCCTGCAGCGGGACGTGGAAATCTGCGTCATCGACGGCGAGCGGCGTCTGGGCAACGGTCTGGTCCTGCCGTGCGGCCCGTTGCGCGAGCCGCCTTCGCGCCTGCGCCGGGTGGACTACCGGGTCGTCAATGGCGGCGAAGTCGGGCCCGGCGAGGTGCCGATGCAGCTGACGGGAGAGGAAGCCGTCCGCGTGAATGGCGGCGATCGACGGCCGCTGGCGGCGTTTCGCGGACAGCGCGTGCATGCTGTGGCCGGCATTGGCCATCCGGCACGCTTTTTCGACAGCCTGCGCCGGCATGGGCTGGAGGTGATCGGGCACGCCTTCGAGGACCACCACGCCTACGTGCCCGGCGACCTGGCTTTCGGTGACAACCTGCCGGTGCTGATGACCGAAAAGGATGCCGTCAAGTGCGCGGCCTTCGCCACACAGGCGATGTGGAGCGTGCCGGTGCAGGCACGGCTCCCGGAAACCTTCCTGCGGGCCGTCGATGCGCGCATGAAAAACGCGGCACCCTGAGCGGGCGCCGCGTCGGCCGGGCGTGCAACCCGTGTGGCGGTCAGGCGCTGTTCAGCAGTTCCTGCATGGTCCGCGACAGTTCGTTTTCGTCGACCGGCTTGGTGACATAGCCCTTGGCACCCTGGCGCAGGCCCCAGACACGGTCGGTGTCCTGGTCCTTGGTGGTGACCAGCACGATGGGGATATGCGCGGTGTCGGCGTTCTTGCTGATCGAGCGGGTGGCCTGGAAACCGTTGAGGTTGGGCATCACCACGTCCATGAGGATGAGGTCGGGCTTTTCGTTCTTGGCCATTTCGACGCCGGCGGCGCCGTCTTCGGCGGTCAGGGCTTCATGCCCCAGTTTTTCGACGATGCGTTTGATGCCGAGCAACTGCGAAGGTGAATCGTCGACAATCAGGATACGGGCCATTACGTCTTCCCCAAGTGGTGACTGCAAGGTGGATTCTAGTGGACTGGCGGGAATTTTTCCCGCGCGGGCCGTCACAAACCAATTCATGCAAAAACAGTGGCTTGTGATGGAAAAGTAGTGAAATTTCGTCAAGCTCCGGACATGTGGACGACGGTTCGCCCGAACGAGGCGCCTTCGAGCATGGTGTGGAATACGCCGGGCAGGTCGTCCAGCGTCACGGTACCGGTGTGGATGTCCTCCAGGTGTGCCGGCTTCCAGTCGCTGGCCAGGTGCTGCCATACCGTTTCGCGGATGGCGCGGGCGGTTCCCGCCGAAGCCACGCCCAGCAGGCTGACCCCGCGGATGATGAAGGGCATGACCGTGGTCGACAGGGCCGCGCTGGCCGCCAGGCCGCAGCTGGCCACGTTGCCGTAGGGCGTCGTGGCGGCGAGCAGTGAGGCCAGCATGTCGCCACCCACGGCATCCATGGCACCGCCGAAGCGGGAAGAGACCATGGGCTTGCCGCCGGCGTCTATGGCTTCGCGTCCCAGGCACGCCGTGGCCCCCAGGCGACGCAGGAAATCATGCCGGTCGGCCTTGCCGCTGACGGCGTGCACCTCGAAGCCGGCGCGGGTGAAGATGTCCACCGCCAGCATGCCCACGCCACCGGTGGCACCGGTGACGGCGACGGGGCCCATGTCCGGATGCTGCCGGTTCTCCAGCATGCGGTACAGGCCCAGCGCGGCGGTGAAGCCGGCGGTGCCGAGGATCATGGCTTCGCGCAGGTCCAGGCCGGCAGGCAACGGCAGCGTCCACTTCGAAGGCAGTCGCACGTATTCCCCGTAGCCGCCGTCGCGCGTTTCCGACAGGCCGCATCCGGTACACAGCACGGCGTCGCCCTCCCTGAATGCCGGGTCGGTGGAGGCGACGACATGGCCGGCCACGTCGATGCCGCCGACCAGCGGGAAGTGCCGCAGGATCCTGCCTTTGCCGGTGCCGGCCAGGGCGTCCTTGTAGTTGACGCTGGAGTACGCGGTCCGGACGACCACTTCGCCGGGCGACAGGTCGTCCAGCCCGAGCGGCTCGATGCCGGCACGATAACCGGCATCGTCGTCATGGATGCGAAAGGCGCGGAATCTGTCAGTGCTGGTCATGACGAATCATCGTCCGTTGCGGGAGCGGGCCCTGCTCGCGATCACGGTTGCCTGATGCATCAGGGTACACCGGTCGCGGGCAGCAGGGCCCGCCCCACGACGGATACGGGTTCTCAGTTGGCCTTGTGGATGGCGCGCTTGTCGACCGACAGGGCGGCCTCGTGCACCACTTCGGACAGGGCCGGATGAGCGTGGATGATGCGCGCCAGGTCTTCGGAAGCACCCTTGAATTCCATTGCCACGACACCTTCGTGGATCATCTCGGAAACCACCGGGCCGACCATGTGCATGCCCAGGATGCGATCGGTTTCGGCGTCGGCGATGACCTTCACCTGGCCGACGGCCTCGTTCATGGCCACGGCACGGCCGTTGGCGGAGAACGGGAAGCTGCCGGTCTTGTAGTCGAGCCCTTCGTCCTTGCACTGCTGCTCGGTCTTGCCGACCCAGGCGATTTCCGGCTCGGTGTAGACCACCGACGGAATCACGTCGTAGTTCATGTGGCCCGGCTTGCCGGCGATCAGCTCGGCGACCATGACGCCTTCCTCGGAACCCTTGTGCGCCAGCATCGGGCCACGCACGCAGTCGCCCACGGCCCAGACACCGTCGACGCCGGTCCAGCAGTGTTCGTCGACCTCGATGCGGCCGCGCTCGTCGGTCTTCACGCCGGTATCTTCGTCCAGCAGGTCGGCGGTGTAGGCACGACGTCCCACGGCGACCAGCACCTTGTCGACGCTGAGTTTCTGTTCGCCGTTCTTGTCCTCGTAGACCAGTTCGACCTTGTTCTTCTTGACGTCGGCGCTCTTGAGTTTGGCGCCCAGCTTGATGTCCAGGCCCTGCTTCTTGAATTCGCGCGCGGCGACCTTGGCGATGTCCTTGTCGGCGACGGCCAGGAAGTCGGGCAGGGCCTCGATGATGGTGACTTCGCTGCCCAGGCGGTTCCACACGCTGCCCAGTTCCAGGCCGATCACGCCGGCGCCGATGACGGCCAGCTTGCCGGGCACCTTGTCGAAGTCCAGCGCACCGGCGTTGTCGACGATGTGCTTGCCGTCGAACTTGGCGAACGGCAGCTCGACGGGCACGGAACCGGAGGCCAGGATGACGTTGGTCGCTTCCAGGGTTTCGGTCTTGCCGTCGTTGCCGGTCACCTCGACCTTGTTGCCCTTCTTCAGCTTGCCCTTGCCAAAGTACGACGTGACCTTGTTGCTCTTGAACAGCATCGACACGCCGCCGGTGAACTGCTTGACGATCTTGTCCTTGCGGCCGACCATCGTGTCGACGTCGATTTTCGGGTCCTTGGCGGTGATGCCGTGGATGTCGAAGTGCCTGGTCAGGTTCCAGAACTGCTTGGACGAATCCA
>CAZMXV010000092.1:0-9266 GCA_964570295.1 uncultured Rhodanobacteraceae bacterium | reverse complement strand
GGAGCAGTCACGCCGGTCGGCATCATCCGGCACGGCGCTGGCCTGGTAGCGCAGGTCAAAGCCGGTGGCCTGCGCTTCCTGGTCGATGTACTGATCCATCTTTTCACCCAGGGCCTCGATGTCCTCGATCCATTCATCCTTGAGCGTGTCGGGCAGGGCGCCAAACAGGTCGTAGCGGTCGCGCATGCGCTCGGACAGGCGGTTGTAGATCTTCTCGTCCACCGTGTCCTGGTGGACCAGGCTCAACATGTCGACTTCCTTCCGCGACTGACCGAAGCGCTTGATGCGGCCGATGCGCTGTTCCAGCTTGGTCGGATTCCACGGCAGGTCGATGTTGATGAGCGTACCCAGGGTTTGCAGGTTCAGGCCTTCGCAGGCGGCGTCGGTGGCCACCATGATGCTGATCTCGTGCTCGGCCACCTTGTTCTTCAGCACTTCACGCTTGCTGGATGTACTTTCACCCTGGAAATACAGCCGGCTGCCGTCGCTGCCTGCGTAGAGGCCCACGGCGTGGTCCGGATAGTGGCCGGCCAGCTCATCGGCTACCCAGCGGGCGGTGTCGTAGTACTGGCTGAAAATGATGACTCCGTATTGCAGCCATTGCTCCCTGTCCAGGTAGTGGTACACGGCAGCCAGCTTGGGGTCGTGGCGGATGCGTTTGAGGCGCTCCAGCAGCCGTTCAATGGCGACTCGCTCTTCGGTTGTGTCGAGCTGCACGTCGCCCTGGTGTTCGTCATCCTCGGTGTGTACCGTGCGGCCTTCGAGGAGCTTCTCGGCGGTATGGATACCGGCCACGATGCTCGAGCACATGCGCTGCTCCATGAGGTTCTTCATGAAGCCGCCACCGCGTCGGCGCCCGAGCGCCTTGCCGAACGCGCGTGCCTGCGCGTAAGCCTCGCGAAAGTCCCCGGTGGTACGCACCGCCTTGCCCTCGAAGATGGCACGCATGCCATGCTCATCGCGTACCCGGTTGCTGTCCGGGTGGATGTTCACGCCAACCTTGTCCAGCAGGCCTTGTTCTTCCAGCACGGCGCGCTTGCGCAACACGATGTGCCGTACGAACGGGTTCTCGCGCTGAAAAAAGCTTGCTCCGGCGACCCGCTTGGCCAGTGCGTCTTCCAGATCATCCCGTGCATCGAGTGACAAGTCCGTGAAAGGCCGGTCGGTTTGCCAGGCATCGGTTGCCACATCGAGATCCAGCCGCAAGCTGCTGTACAAGCGCCGTGCATCGGCATCTCGCGTCGATTCCACCATGGGCAGTGGCGATCGCAGCCAGTCCCACGCCACACGGGGGCTGCGAACATCCTGCTCGCCAATCAACACCGGCAGCGCATCCGCAGGTCGCCGCCACGGCGACTGGCTGTTGCCCAGCACAAAGCGGCCATCGCCGCGCTGCAGGATGCCCATCAAATCCCACAAGTCCTCGGGCCGGGTCTGGATGGGCGTGGCGGTGCCCAACAACACATGGTCGGCGTGGTCGGCCACCTCGTGCATGAAGGCCAGCAGATTGTTCGGCTTGCCGGCTTCATGGCCAAAGCCCTGGCGGCTGCGTGCCTTGTGCGCCTCGTCCAGAATCACCAGGTCGTAGCGCAAGCCCGCCAGATGCTCGCGCTCCTTCGATGCATGGATCATCAGGCCGGTGGAAACAATGCCGATGCGCAGCGGACAGCTGGCCACGGCAGCGGCCTTGCCGGTGGGTGAGATCACGTGGCCTTCGTGATCCAGCCAGGCCTTCTTCTGGCTGTCCCACCGCGCACACGGGATGCCGAGCTTGTCGATCATTTCCACCTGCCACTGTTCGCATAGCGTGGCAGGTGCAAAGATCACGACCGGGCGCGGCTTCTTGCCGTCGCGGTCGCGCAGCAGGCACAGCGTCAGGGCCGCGGTGCCCAGGGACAGCGTCTTGCCCAGGCCTACCTCATCGGCCAGCAGCAGGCGCACGCAGCCGTGGTTGCGGTACTGGCGCAGGCATTCGCCGACAAAGCTGCGCTGCCACGGTTGCAGGCTGAAGCCTTCACGGTACAGCGGTGATTCCACCAGCGCCGCCGGTGCCAGTTCTTCCGGCTCATCAATGTCCTCAAAGCCGACCTCGCGGCGATCGCCGCGCCGGCGCACCTCGTGGATGATGGCCTGCGGCAAGGGCCGTGCAGCCTGCCACAGGTATTCGAACTCCTCCTCGATCCAGCGCACGCCTTCCGGCGAGTCGTCTTCCCACAGGATCTCGTAATGGTGACGCCAGCCGCTGCGGGTTTCGTTCAGCGAGCCGATGAAGCCGAGCTTGCGGCCATCCGCCCGCTCGATGACGCCGGCCTTGCCGTGCACGAAGCCACAAACCGAATCCGGCGCCACGCGCACCGCCGGCCCGTGCTTGTGCAAGAAGGCTGCCAGCCGCTGATAGCGCTTGCGCTGCAGCAAGGCCTCGGCTTCCAGTCCATCGCGGTTCCAGCGGCCCAGCATGTGTTGCGCGCACAGCTTGGCCACCTTCAGGTCATCAGGCTGAATGTCCACGTTGCAGACAATCTGCACCTTGGGGATGGCTTCCAGCAACTCGTTGGCCACCTCGAACAGGGAACTGGTGAAATAACCGGCAATGCGCTTGTAGCTGCGTGCGCCGGCCAGGTGCCTGCGCAGGAAGGTCTCATCCAGCCTGTCGGTACGCGAGGAGTAGCGCCGAATCGTCATTACTGCCCCAGAGCGCGCTGGTTCTTGAGGCGGGCGGCGAGTACTTCGGCGGCTTCGCGGGTGGCGTGTTGCCGCTCGGGGTCGGCTTCGCGCAGGGTGCCGGCCAGGAAGTCGAGCATGTGGATGAGGTGCGGGCGGGCCTGCATGAAGTCCGGCAGGTCGGCTTGCCATTGCTGCAGGATGACGGGCGGCTCGACTTCATCGAGGCGTTGTTGTAGCCCGATCAGGAGCGCGCCCAACCAGGTCTTGCCGATTTCCGTGTTGTCGGTGAGATCACGCGAGGTGAATTCGGACAGGTACTTCAGGCGCGCCTTGTTGGCCTTCATGCTGCCCATGACGCGGCTGTAGTCCTGCACGCGGAAGGCCTTGGCAAAGTTCTGGTAGTTGTCCAGCTTGCTGGCGCCGCTCGTCTCCACATCCAGCATGCGCAGAAAGAAGCGCTGGATGCCGGACAGCCGTGCCCAGGTGTCCTTGGCCAGGCCCTCGGGCACCAGCAGGCTGTTGGCCGCCTCGGCCGCTTCCTGCACCATCTCGTCCACCACGGTGGTCTCGCCTTTCTTGCGTGGTCGCAGGGCAAAGCGGGCCACGTCCTCGTCACCGATGCGGGTGTAGGCGGTGAGCACCTTGAGCGCGGCCGCGTAGCCGGCCATTTGCAGGTCCGAATCGTTGAACACCGGCTCGCCGTGCGTGGCGGCGATGTCGTCATTCAGATGCAGCATCTGGCCAATTTGCTTTTCCACCTCGGCACGCACGGCGGGCAGGATGCGTTGCTTGAAGCCGGGGCGTTCGCCGGCCGGGCGCTTCTTCAGCATCAGCGTGACCGTGCCTTGCACGTAGCCGCCCTTCTTGAACTCGGAAGTGGTTTCGGTGGCGATGTACCACGCCGCCACTACCTGCAAACCGGCGGCCCAGAAAATGCCCACCATATCGGACCAGACTCGGGTGTCCTGGTGGGTGAACATGACGCATTGCATGCCATTGTCCGGCATATGCTCGGCCATGGCGGTATAGGCCGCCACCATGCCGCGACGGAAATCGTCGCCGTCGCCCTTGATGGCCAATGCGCGGCGCGAATCCCAGACCCATTCGTCGAAGGGCGCAGGCGGGTTCTTGCGCAGCCAGGCGATGAAATACTCGTAGATCTCGTGATACATCACCGCATCGGCGTACGGTGGGTCGGTAATATACAGATCGTTATCGACAGTAATGGTATTCGCGTTCAGTGTACTTACACTTTGAATTCCGTTATTGGCAAAAGGCGACGAAGACAGTTTTTCTCTCAGGTCCCTAAACGCTGAAAATGATGCCCGACACCCATAGTTATAAAATGTATTGAGTGCCATGTTATAAAAAACGTCTAGCGCTAGGTCATGGCCGACTGCAGGCGACCAGCGAGAGAGTTTTGACTCAACGTTTGTGATTCTGCAAAAAATAATATTAAAGTAGCTCTGTTTCGTGCCTTTATTGCTTTCTTTTAAAATAGAATTCAAGAGTAAGTGCCGCGCATTGAACAAATGATGCCAATGCGTCCAGCCACGCTCGCGAATCGGCTGCGACGTGTTGTAGCCCGGCTCGATTGCCATATCCGGCACCAGCCCTTGTGCCTGCCAGTCGGCCAGGTTGTCGGCGACGATTTGCTCGACCTGGCGTTCACGCTCGAGGTCCGTTTCGGTGACGGCGGCAAAGAAAGTGCTTGGGCGTGAACCGGCGAGCGTGTCCTTGTCGATCCACTGGATCGCATACAGGCGTTCCTGGAAAATGTCGTCCGGGCGTGGCTTGAAGTCTTGCTTTTCCCAGCGGCGCAGTTTGTTGGCCGTATTGCCGTCGGCATCCTTGTAGTCACCGCGTAGGGTCTTGATGGGTGTGCGCCAGGTTTTGCCGTCCAGCTCGTACACCATGGCACCGTCTTGCACCGTGCCCTTGGCCGCGGCCTGCATGTCCGCCTTGGACACGCCGCTGATGACTTCGATGTCAAAGCGCTTGTGGGCCGCGTCGGGTACGAGCTTGGCGATCACGTTGCGTGTTTTGGAAATGACCCGACTCGGAATCAACGGCACCATCCAGCCTGTTTCCGGGCAGCGGGCCTCCAGGCAATACAAATAGGCCTTGGCGCGGTTGCCGTCGGCATCGTGCTCGATGCCCAATTCGGTGATTTCCGCATCCACGGCGCCCGCGACTTCGCGCTGCGCCTGCTCGATTTCGGCGCGGCGCTCCGGTGAGGCACCGATGATGTTCAGTGCACCCCAGGTGAGCATGCAGGCGATGGGGTTCAAGTCCGAGGCATAGACATCGCAGCCCAGCCGCGCGGCCTCGAACGGAATGGAGCCTCCGCCGCAAAACGTGTCCCCCACGCGCGGGCGGTGGCCGTAGCGCAGAATGCCCAACTGTTCGATCAGCTCCGGGAAGGAATGGGCGTTGATGCCCAAATGCGCATAGTGGCGGTTGACCGCCGGCCACACCGGCGCGTACAGCCAGTCCTGATCGAGTTCCTCGGGCCGTTTGCAGAGCTCGGCCTTGGCTTCGTAGCTGTCGAAGGTGGCCAATGCCTGCTCGTACAGCGGCAGCTTGTCGTCATCTTCCAGATGGCGCTGCCAGCGCAATTTCAAACCCTGTTCATCGGCATCGAACGGACATTGCAACTGCCAGACCGGATCGTCCTTGTCGTAGTCCTTGGCGTGGGCAAAGGTGAAGTAATCCCAGGGGTTCTCCAGTTCGATGCGAGCGGCAATGTCGGCCGGACGCAGCTTGTTTTGCACCAGTGCACGCCGGGCCAGTCCGCCAGCATCAAAGGCCAGCAGGCGCTCGTAGATATCCAGATCCTTTTCGGCATCGCCCGTGGCGGGGAGCAGGCTGCCGAGCACGATGGCCCGCACCAGAATCAATGGCTTGCGGCCCTTCCAGTAGGACCCCAGGCCCGTCAGCGTTTGCCCGAGATTGGCCTTGCGCTCCTTCTGGGCCTCAAACGACACCTTCTGTGCCGGAAACACCGACTCGATCAGTGCCGGGGCATCCTTCAGTGCCAGTGGCTGCAGTTCGGGGTGTGCGGGTTGTGCCATGCTCAATCTCGATCGGTTTCGGTGGCTTGCCAGGCTTGCGCCGGGTCGTTGGGTTTGTCGGGGTTGGTCATCACGACGTGCCCCCTGGCAAGCAAGGGTTGCAGATAGTGCTCGCGCAGGTAGTCCGGGTTGCGGTCCAGCAGCAGACCCAGTTGTTCGGCACGCCACGGCTGGTGGCGCAACAAGGCCAGCAAGACGTCGTTCATGGCCGCGGGTGCCGCGCGTTTGCCGAGGCCGCCCACGAGGGCACCCAAGTCGCCGGGCAGCGCCGCCAACAGGGCACGGCGCGCCTCCTGATCGTTATCTGGGGAGCTCAGGTCCCCAGACAAGCCGGCGGACTCCCTAGACAAGCGTTTTGGGTTCCCAGACAAGGCCATCAAAAGAGCTGCGCCCATGGTGGTCATGCCGTGCATGGCGGCTTCCAGCAGACCGTGCATACTCCTGTGCATACCAACCGGTTGAGCAACGTTCATGGTTGCGCAGTTGGCGCGATGGAGCGCATGGTCAGCTCAGTGACGCGGTACATGGGCTTGCTTCGCTTCTCGGTGCTGACGAACTCATCGACACCGGCGTCGATGGCAAACGCGATATGAATGGCGTCCATCGCGGCAATGCCGTGTCTACACGCAAGATTATAGGCTGCAGACAGGACCTCAACACCCCACGGCAGGACATGCGCATTCTCAAATATGCTCTCGTAAAAGGCCTCTTCCACGTCCTTCTTGTGGTAGCGGGCTTTGGGTATTGCCTCCAGCCGTACCGCATCACTGACCACCAGTTGGCGGTCAGGGTCGTCAAGGATCGACATGGCTTGTTTCGTGGCGTCGTCGTTGCCGCGAAAAACACTCAGCAGAACGCCGGTGTCAACATAGGTACGCTTAGGCATCACCGCCCACGCCACCACGTCGCTCGCGTAGCTCAGTCGTGAGCTCTTCGGATGACAGGAATGGTCGCCCGGAGGCGGCAAACTTGCGTCGAAGCTCAAGCAGACGTGCCCCCAATGCGGTCCGTGGCTTGTAGATCGACAGGACATCCTTCGAAAGGATCTGGTTGAAGATCACCGACGCACTGAAGTCCAGCCTCGTTTCCAGTACGGTCCAACTGGAACTGGGTGCTGCCCATGTCGGACCACCAGCCGGTGATACAATCGAAGTGACCGGGAAGTCTGTCACCGTCACACCATCTGATATGGAAGGGTTCATGATAAATACTCGGGTTCAAGCGCTTTCAATGCGGACTGTGAAAGGGCCTTGTCAAAGAAAAATGCCTTGGAGCAAGTGTGCAAGGGGTCCAATTGGCTGCGCAACTCGTCCCAGTTGGAAGGGTCGGTTGAGGGTTTCGTCTCCAAGTCCACCAGTGTTCCCGAAAGTTCCTCTGTGTCGTCGGAACTGATACGTGCGGGGGTTACGATCTGAAGAACGTGGTGATGTTCCTGATCGGTGATCTCGACACGCATCTGCAAGTTGTTGTGGTTGAGCTCCTGATCGGCCAGCGTCAGGTGCATACGCAACGCTTGCAGGCTCGGTGGCTGATGCAATGTCAACAGATCGAGATAGCGTAGCGAATGATCTTCTGGTGCCGATACGACGCCGCTATCCTCGATGATGCTAATCAGGTTCAGGATGTGGCTGCTGAATCGATCCCAGCCCACGTAGGGCCGCCGGCAATTGAGCGTCAGTGCACGATCACCAATTTGCCATATGAGCGGATCATCATCGCTTTCAAGCCGCAAGAGCATGGCCTGACGAAGTTTGCTGTCTGCCTGACGTACAGGCGCAGGAATATCAGCAGGAGGCAGGCGCTGCATTCGCAGGTGCGGGTGCTGCTTTTGCAGGGCTGTGAACAGAATACCCGGCAAGAGCTCCCCAACGGTTGTATCGGCAAATCCAACGCGCCATATGACTTCGACCAGCGGTTCCTTTTTCAACCGCGTCGGTACGGGAGGCATCAGCTTCTCCAATCAGTTGGCTTCCCATGGTGATTCAAAGCAGGGTTGCCTGTCCAGCGTGATCTGCTCAGCAATCGCCCCCGAACATGTCCGGCGTGGCCTGATCTGCCTTGGTCCGGGATCTGCGTCGGCGAGGGCGGGCGGCCAGCAGTTCGCTCTGTGCCATGTCGCCCAGAGCATGCTGCAGGGCCAGGCGCCAGCCCTTGCCGGTATCCTTGACGCCGCCGGTAGCGAGTGCCGTCATGCCATACAGCCACCAGCGTTCTTCCGGGCGTAGCGCCAGCCAGTTGCGTACCGCGATGTTGATGTGCTTCCGCTCAATCGTCTCCACCGCCCACGCCAGCACGCACAGCTCCTTGCCCAGCAGGCGGTCGACAGGGTTCTCGCCGACCTTCCAGGTACCGGTTTTCAGCTTGTGTGCCTTCAGCCGGGCATTGAATGCGCGTTGCACCGGCGCGCGAATGGCCGTCCAGCGCGTACGCTCCAGCACCACGCGATCGATCACTTCGAGATCGGCCTGATCTGCCTGCATGCCGAGGTGCTCGCTGATCTGGACGCGGCCCGTGTTGGCCCGGGGAATCACAACCGAGAAATGGTGCGGGTTGGAGGTGGCGGGCACGCCGAAGCCCAGCGTGTGCATGGGCGCATGTTCACTGTCTTTGGACGTGCGGCGGCTTTTGGTGGCGGTTCGAGGCATCGTCAGTTTTCATCCTGCAGGACGTCACCCGGCTTCAGGGTGACGCCTGCCAGTCGTGCGAACTCCTTCATATCGAAGCCGCTGTCGAATTGCGCGCCATCCTTGATGGCAACCGTAACGGGCGCCTGGTCGTCCTGCAGCAACTCGCGCAGCTTGGTGATGGTGCCTTCGATCACCGCGGCGTTGATCTCGCGCTCACGGAACCGCACGCTGACGGTGTGCTCGCCTTCACCGATCTCGACGTTGACGCCCTTGAACAGGGTGCCGGGTTTGTCAGTGAATGCATTGATGACCCCGAACACACGCTCGGTGCCATCGAGGCGGAGGTGGTTGCCGCTCAACCTCGCTGGCCGCGCGTCATCAATTTGCACTTCCTTGCTGCCGCTCTCGGGAATGCGGAACCTGGCGGTATTGCTGGCCTCGCCTGACTCGGCAAACACCAACAATGGCGCGGCGTCCGGTCCGATCTCGAAAGGCCCGTCGTAGCGCGTGCCGTCGCGCGGATTGGAGCCATCCAGGGTGTATCGCATGTCGGCCCGTGGAGTGCATTGCAGTGTGACCTGACGGCTGGTGCCACTGGTGTCGATTTGATGACGGATCTTCAGCTCGGCCCTCCAGGGCACGGGCTTGCCGCTCTCGTACTCGCCACTGCCATCCTTGACGAAAAAGTACAGCGTGGCCTTGTCGGTGCGGAAGCTCTCCAGGTTGCCCACTTTGGTGTCGCTCTCGGACACGTCAGGGGATGTCGACACATACACGGCCGGCGCTTCGCCGACGTTGCGCGGCGTCAGGCTGAGGACTGACTCGCCGGTAGCGGTATCCACCTCCACGGTGACGACGTTGAGGCCGGTTTTCTCTTTCGGGAAAGGCCCCTTTTCGATGT
>CAZMXV010000091.1:0-9279 GCA_964570295.1 uncultured Rhodanobacteraceae bacterium | reverse complement strand
CTGCCAGTCGTCCTGGATGTAGAAGGCCGAGTTGACGGTCGGGAAGGTGCCGCCGACCTCGTACTGGCGCTGACGCACGTAGGCGTTGTAGCCGGCGGGAATGGTGGCGCCGTTCTCGATCGTGTCGCCGGGCTCGCCGTACCACACGTTGTAATAGTACTGGCCCGGACCGGTGTAATGCTGGTCGGACACGGAGGTGTCGTTTTCGTGGTCGTAGCCGAAGCTCAGCAGATGGTCGCCCAGGGCCCACTCGAAATCGGCACGCCACTGCTTGCGGGTGTCGTTGCGCCTGTAGACGGTGGCGCTGCTGGTGCAGCCGGTCTGCACGCCGGGATCGTATTCGGACAGCACCGAGTCGGAAACCGACACGTAGTTGCACTGCAGGTCGCGGTCGGAATAGGAGTAGGACTGGCGTTCGTTGCGACCGTACATCAGGCGCATCGACAGGTTGTCGGTGAAGTAGCTGCTCCAGGTCACGGCCCAGTTGCGGCCGCCGGAATACGAGTGGACACGGTTGATGTGCTCGCCCAGCGTGTCGCTGGCGAAGTCGTATTCATAGTCGTCGCCGATGTTCTCGTTCTTGTCGGAGAAGGCCATCACGGACAGCGTGTTGCGGTCGGTGACGTTCCAGTCGATGTTGACGCCCCAGAAGCCGGTTTCGGAATCGTTGAGGGTCATGCCGTTGCCGGCGTCGTTGGTGTTGCGCGGGTCGTTGCCGCGTGCCTGGTACAGGGCGAAGAAGAACAGCTTGTCCTTGATGATGGGGCCGGAGGCCCACACGTCGGTCTGCACCAGCGAGTGCTGGTCGCGGCTGGCCGTGTAGTAGCGTCGTCCGCTTTCGTCGTAATGGTCGCGCTGCACCGACTGCCAGCTGCTGGGCTCGAGGTTGAAATCGGTACCGAAGTGGAACTGGTTGGTACCCGAACGCACCACGGTGTTGACCACACCGCCGGTGGTACGTCCGTATTTCACGGAGTAGCCGCCGGTCTTGACCTGGAATTGCTCGTAAAAGGCATACGGCGCTTCGGAAAAGCCGTTGCGGTTGTAGAAGTCGGTGACGTTGAGGCCGTTGACGTAGAACGCGTTCTCGGCAATGGACGAGCCGCCGAAGGAAAGACCACCGAAGGAAGTGTGTCCGCTCTGCACGCCCGGTGCCATCAGGGTGACGGAGGCGACGTTGCGCTCCACCGGAATGCGCTGCAACTGCTCGCGCGAGATGTTCATGGCCGAAGCCTCGGTCGAGCTGACGTCGACGATCGGAGCGATGGCATTGGCCGCCACCTCCACGCCGCCCAGGCTGACCGCGTTTTCCTCCCCGGCACCGCCGGGGCCGATATTGACATGCGTGGTGCGGCCGATGTCGATGGACACGCCCACCGTCTGGCCCACCGGTTCGCCGTCCTGTTTTACCGACAGCGTATAGTTGCCCACCGGCAGGTGCGAGACACGGTATTCGCCATTGGCATTGGCATGCACCGTGCGCGTATAGCCGGTGGCGGGATTGGTGACGGTGACCGCGGCGCCGGCCGTGGTGCGACCCGCCACCGAGCCGTCGACGTTGCTTTGCGCCATGACGGCCGGTGCGCCGGCGAACGCCAGGCACATGCCGAGTGCCGTGCACAAGGTGCGCTTGTGAAGTTTCCGGTTGCTGCTGCCCATGATGCCCTCCCCACTGAATGAATGATGCGTGGTCTTGTGGTTGTCAGTCGCCCGCCTGCTTGTTCCCCTGCGGCTTCGGCGTCTCGATGGTCCAGTCGAAGTGGTAGCTCCACTGGTCGTAGTACAGATTGCCTCCGTCCCACTCGACTTCGCCGCGTTGCGAGTCGACGTTGTCGGAGCGGAAAGCGTGCTTGGCCGGTACGAACGGGCGGCCGAAGTCGTCGTTGAAGGCGATGCGGAAGTTGTCCAGCCCGCCCAGGTAGAACCACTTCACCGACGGGTCGGCCGAGTCCAGCCGACCGTAGGTGACATCCACCGGTACCCAGCCGTAGGGCGCCAGATAAATCTCGGCCCAGTCGTGGATGTTGTTGTAGCTGCCGCGCGTGAACGTCCAGCCCGACTGCCAGCGCGCCGGAATGCCGTTCATGCGCATCAGCGTGATGAGCAGCATGGTCTGCTGGCCGCAGTCGCCGTGGCCGGCGTGCAGCGCATAGGCGCTCAGGTCGGAAATGGTGGAATACTCCCGCGCACCGGCCCACGGCACGTTGTCCACGGCGGCGTAGATGCGCTGCGCAATGCGATAGGGATTGGTGACATCCCCCACCACCTGCTTCGAGAACACTTCGAGCGGCTGCGAGAAGACGATATGCGGCGGCCGCTCGGACACGTACGGCTCCAGTTCCGGCGTGATCTTCACCGGCACCACCTCGTCGGCGTCGATGGCGTGGTACTGGGCGTACAGGTCAAGCTCGTAGGTCACCGAGAACACGGTCGGCTTGCCGGCTTCGGCCTGCTTTTCCATGTAGACGGTACGCTGCATGGCCGACTCGGGGGCCACCTCGTGCGTGCGCGGGTCGCTGGTGTCGAAGCGGATGTTTTCCTGCTGGCCGTCGATGGCGCGCGGATACGGAATCCAGGCGCGCAGCGTCTTGCCGGCCGGAACGGCATCGGCGTCGACAGTAAGCGTCTGGGTCACTTGCACGTGCTGCGGCAGCACGCTGGAGCGGCCCTCGCCCAGCGCGGCGCGAATGATCTGGCGATGGTAGTCGTCGGCACTCTCCAGGAAGCTGGCGCTGAACGGGGTCGGTTCGGGGCGGCGTTCGCGCGCCTCCCTGCTGAGACGGAACAGGTTGCCCGGCGAGCGGCGGAAATACCGTCGTTCGCCGTCGATCACCATGTGCTCGAACAGACCGTGCGCGTCCCAGCGCGCGAACTCCGCGTCGGACAGGTCGGGAATGCGCTTGCGCACCTGCGCCTTGACGTCCTCCGCCGTCAGCGAAAAGTCCATGCGCATGCGCCGCATGCGTTCACGCTGGTACGCGAGCGCCCGCTTGTCGGCCGGCGACAGCGCCTGTCGCGCCAGCGCCTCGTCGATGCGCGCATCGGCCACCTTGAACTGGCCGTCGTCGATCATGCGGATGATCGTGTCCAGCAGGCGGGCGGTTGCGGGAGCCCGCGCCGCCGCGGTGTCCGCAGGGGTCGCGGCGCCTGCCGGCGGCAGGACCGCCAGCATGCCGAGGGCCAATGCCACGGCCAGTCCCCTTGCCTGCCGGCCGCCGGTCGCGGCCACGTGTGTCGCCAGTCGCTTCAAGTGGGCGCCCTCCCCATGGGTCGTCGCTGTGCATGGTCGTCGATACGTGAACGTGTGTATCACGGACCCTCATAAAGGTCAATAATTTATTCTTTCGGTTTATGGTATAAGAATCAATATTTCCGATCCGACGGGCGAAACCCGTCACGCCAACACATGCGAAGGGGTGTCGATGATTCATACGGTCTGGCCATTCATGGCGGTCATGTTGTTGTGCGCGGGCATCTTCCCGGCGCTGGAAAGACGCTTCGGCTGGCGCATCTTCTCGGTCATGCCGCCCATCGTGATGACCTACCTGCTGGTCACCGCCCTGGCCGCCGCCGGACTGTGGCAGGCCAACGACACCATCCACGCGGCACAGACGACGATCGTGTCGCAGCTGGTCCCGGCATTGCTGTTCCTGCTGATGATCAACTGCGACCTGCGCGCCATCTTCCGGCTCGGGCCGCGCGTGCTGGCCGTGTTCTTCAGCGTGACGGTGTGTCTGTTCATCGCCTTCATGGCGACGTTCTTCATGTTCCGGCCCTGGCTCGCGGGCGATGCCTGGGAACCGCTGGCGGCCTTGTCCGGCAGCTGGGTCGGCGGCACCGCCAACATGATCGCGGTCAAGCAGGCCATTGCCATGCCCGATTCGCTGCTGGCATTTTCCCTGCTGACCGACGCGCTGTGCTACTCGATGTGGGTGGCGGTGCTGTTCTCGGTGGCACGCCTGGCGCCGGCCTTCAATCGCTGGACCCGGGCCAGATCCAGCGGCGACATGCCGGTGGCCGAAGCACGCGAAAGCGGTGCGACCACGGCCGAAGGCGTGCTGCTGTGGCTGGGCATGGCGCTGCTGGCCGCGGTCCTGTCACGCTGGCTGGCCGGCTTTCTGCCCACCTCGACCATGGTCAGCGCCACCACCTGGACCATCATCCTGGCCACCCTGGTGGGGCTGGTGGTGGCGCATACGCCGCTGGGCCGCTACCCCGGCGCCAGCCGCGTGTCCGGCACGCTGCTGATCGCGGTGGTCGCGGTCCTGGCCTCGCAAAGCAATTTCCAGGGCATCGCCGACGCGCCCCTGTACCTTTTGTGCGGCGTCAGCGTCATCGCCATCCATGCGGCCCTGCTGGTGCTGGCGGCCCGCCTGTTCCACTTCGATCTCTACCTGTGCGGCATCGCCTCGCTGGCCCATGTCGGCGGCGTGGCGGCCACGCCGATCCTGGCCGCCAGCTACTCCCGGTCGCTGGTGCCGGTGGGCATCCTGTTGGGACTGCTCGGTTACATTCTGGGTACCGGGTTCGGCCTGATGGTGGCCTCGATCATGTCTTCCATGGCCTTGACGTAAGCAATTAGGTGGTCTCCATGTTTCTGCGCAATTTCGTTGCAAGTCTCGCCCTGTCGTTTGTTGCCGGTGCCGCCCTGCCGGCCCATGCGGCCGACAAGCTGCCCGTGCCGGCCCACGGCATCGTCGGTATCGGCCCCGACCAGGTCGACGTGGACTTCTGGCTGAAGCACATCGACCATCCCGACCGGGCAATCATGGACGCCGACGCCGTGCGCGCCTACGACGCGAAGGTCCGGCGCATGGATCCCCATGTCTACGACCTCGAAGCCCTGCCCGCCCGCATCGACGGTGACACCCTGCGCGAATGGGTGGCACCGTCCTCGAAGCTGACCGGACGCACGCTCTACGACGTCCACGGCCACCGGGTGTCCGACACCACGCTGCAGGGATTCGTCGACGCCCTGGCTCTGGACGCCATCCCGGAACAGCAACCGGTGCGCTACGGCCTGGTGGTGCACCGCGCGGCGGTGCGCACTTACCCGACCATGCTGCGCGTGTTCAGCCGCAAGGGCGACACCGACATCGACCGCTTCCAGGAGACCGCACTGGTGCCGGGCACGCCGGTGGCCGTGCTGCACCACAGTGCCGACGGCAAATGGCTGTTCGTGGAAGCCCCGCGCTACCGGGCCTGGGTGGAAGCGAAGTACATCGCTGTCGGCGGAGCCGACGAGGTGTTCGGCTACGTCCGCAAGGAGCCGTTCCTGGTCGTCACCGGCGACGCCGTGCGCACGGTGTTCACGCCGGAGGAGCCGCGCGTGTCCAAGCTGCTGCTGGACATGGGGACCCGCGTTCCCTTCGACCCCGCATGGCCGGACGACAAGCCGGTCAACGGCCAGGGGCCGTACGTGTCGCACGTGATCGAGCTGCCGGTCCGCAACGACGACGGCACGCTGGCCTTCCGCCATGCGCTGCTGCAGAAGAACACCGATACCCGCGACCATTACCTGCCCCTGACCCGCGCCAACATTGTCCGCCAGGCCTTCAAGTTCCTGGGCGAGCGCTACGGCTGGGGACATTCCTATGAAGGCCGCGACTGCTCCGGCTTCGTGTCCGACGTCTACCGCAGCATGGGCATCCTGATGCCGCGCAACACCAGCGCGCAAAGCGTCAGCCCCGCCGCCAACCTGACCCGATTCGACGAAAACTCCACGCACGAGGAGCGCATGAAGGCCGTCGCGGCGCTTGAAACCGGCGACCTCGTCTACATACCGGGCCACGTGATGATGGTGCTGGGCCGGCTGGACGGCCAGCCGTACGTGATCCAGGACGTGCTCGGCGCCGGCTTCCTCGACGACGACGGCCAGTTCCGCCACGTCAAGCTCAACCAGGTGGCGGTGACCCCGCTGCTGCCGCTGATGAACAGCGACCACCAGACCTGGGTCGACCGCATGACCAGCATCGTGCGCATCCGCCCGCAGCACTGACACGGAATTCCGCCATGAAAATCACCGACATCACCTACTCCATGCTGCGGATTCCGCTGAAGACGCCGTTCAAGACCGCGCTGCGCACCGTCGACAAGGTGGAGGACATCATCATCCAGGTGCACACCGACACCGGCCACGTCGGCTACGGCGAGGCGCCCGCCACGGCGGCCATCACCGGCGACACGCACGGCTCGATCATCGACGCCATCCGCAACTACATCGCACCGCGCCTGATCGGGGTCGACGTTGCCGACCTCAACTACCTGGTGCGCCAGATCCAGGGCTCGATGGAAAAGAACTCCAGCGCCAAGGCAGCGGTGGAGATCGCCATCCATGACCTGTGGGGGCAGCTCTACGATGCGCCCCTGTACAAGCTGCTGGGCGGAGGCGACCCGGTCATCACCACCGACATCACCATCAGTGTCGACTATATCGACAAGATGGTGGCCGATTCCATCGCCGCCGTGGAACGCGGTTTCGAAACGCTGAAGATCAAGGTCGGCAAGGACATCGGGCTGGACATCGAGCGCGTCAAGGCCATCCATGCCGCGGTGGAAAACCGCGCCCTGCTGCGTCTGGATGCCAACCAGGGCTGGACCGCCAAGCAGGCGGTGCACGCGCTGAACACGCTGGAAGACGCCGGCGTGAAGCTGGAGCTGGTCGAGCAGCCGGTGAAGGCCCGCGACCTGGAAGGCATGCGCTACGTCACCGAACGCGTGCATACCCCCATCATGGCCGATGAAAGCGCGTTCGGCCCCATGCAGGTCATCGACCTCATCCGCATGCGCGCGGCCGACATCATCAACATCAAGCTGATGAAGACCGGCGGCATCTCCAATGCGGTGCGCATTGCCGACATCGCCGCGCTGTATGGTGTGGAATGCATGATCGGCTGCATGCTGGAAGGCAGCATCAGCGTGGCCGCCGCGGTGCACGTGGCCGTGGCCAAGTCCGCGGTGATCACCAAGGTGGACCTGGACGGGCCTTCCCTCAGCACCTTCGATCCAGTCGAGAGCAGCGTGCGCTTCAACGAATCGGAAATCAGCATCGGCGAGGGCGCCGGACTGGGCATCCGCAACATCAAGGGCCTGGAATCTCTGGCCGCCTGAGGACCACCGCCGATGGACAAGGAATCCGCGCTGTACATGTCGCCGCTGGCCAAGTTGCGCTCCGAGCGCGACAGCATGTCGGCCATCGAGCGGCGCATTGCCGACTTCATCATCGACAACACCCAGCTGCTGCGCGACTACTCCTCGCAGCAACTGGCCAACGCGGTGGGCATCAGCCAGTCCAGTGTCGTGAAATTCAGCCAGAAACTGGGCTTCAAGGGCTACCCCGACCTCAAATACTCCATCGGCGAAGCCGTGGCCCGGGCCAACAACGGACATGCGCCGCAACCGGCCGAGGCCGTCGAAGGCCCGGACGCCACGCCCCCCGCCGCCGTGTTGTGGCGGCTGAAGTCCGAGGCCGAGGAAGCCACCCGCCTGCTCAACCCGGCCGACACGCTGCAGGCCGTCACCGAAGCGCTGGCCGCCGCCTCCAAGGTGTTCATCATCGGTCTGGGCCGGGACGACATCCACGCGCGCGTCGCGGCCTTGCGCCTTTCCATGATGGGCATCGTCACGCTGCACAACTTCGACACCACGCACATGACCGCCAGCATTTCCACTGCTGCTCCCGGCGACGTGTTCCTGGTGTTCTCCGAGTACGGCACGCAGACGACCCTGTGTGAAATCAGCCGCTACTTCCGCGAGGCCGGCGGCACCGTGATCACCGTGACACGGCACAACTCCAACCCGCTGCGCGCGCACTCGAACATGGCCCTGGTGGTGTCGGCCCACGACGAGCGCCCGCATATCGAGCCGCTGCTCTATCAGGCCGCCCTGCAGCACCTGATGGACGGCCTGTTCGTGCTGCTGTGCGAGGGGCACGACGAACGCAGCGCGCAACTGAAGGCGAACATCGACCGCATTCAGCCTGTCGCGGAATCCTGACGCCACGCCACGAGGAGCACGCCATGTCGACCCCGCGTCCGCACCTGACCGCCCTGCTGGCCATCACCATGGTCACGGCCTTCCTGGCCGCCCCGGCCCGCGCTTCGCAGGTTCCCGCCACGACCGGCGATCCATCCTCGGCCTGGCAGGATGCGCAGCAGATGGTGGTGGTCACCATTCCGCAATGGACCAGCACCCATGGCACCCTGCACACCTACGCCCGCGACCGGGGCGGCGACTGGCAACCCGTTGGACAGCCGTCTCCGGTGGTCATCGGCAGGGGCGGCGCCGGCTGGGGCCTCGGCCTGCAACCACCGCGTCACGACGGCCCCGTGAAAAAGGAGGGCGACGGCCGCAGTCCGGCCGGCGTGTTCCGCATCGGCACCGCCTTCGGCTACGCGCCCCGTGCCGACACCGGCCTGGCCTATCGCGGCATGACCGCCGCCGACTGGTGCGTGGACGTCGACGGCTCGCCTTATTACAACCGCATCGTCGACGCCGGCAAGGTGGGCCGGGATGCCGTGAAGGGCTCCAGCGAACCCATGCGCCGCGACCTGCATGTGCACGGCGACCAGCGCTACCGCCAGGGCTTCGTCATCGAAAGCAACTGGCAACAGCGTCCCACGGCCGGCAGCTGCATCTTCGGTCACCTGTGGGCCTCGCCCGACACCAGCACTGCCGGCTGCACCGCGATGGCGCCGCAGACCATGCAGACCCTGCTGCACTGGCTCGATGCCGACCGGCACCCGGTACTGGTGCTGCTGCCCGAAAAGACCTACGCCGAGGTCCGCCAGGCCTGGCATCTGCCCCGGCTGGATGCACCGGCCACCCCGTGACCGGCGCGGGCCCCCGCCCGCTGCCGCAACAGGTACCTGCGCCATTTCGCCGTCGGAACGGAAGCGCCTCCCACAGGAATTTGCGATACCTCCCGAGCCGCCCGTGGCCGCGACAGCCGGCCGCGCTTCATGCCACAATAGGCCGATTGCAGGCACACGGCCGCAACGGCCATGGCCACACCTGCCGCCGCCTCCGCGCACGGCCCCGTAGTTCAGCTGGATAGAACGGCCGCCTCCTAAGCGGCAGGTCACAGGTTCGAATCCTGTCGGGGTCGCCATTTTCCGGATGCCACGGGGAGCATGCACCGCGCCCGTACTCGCGTCATGCAAAACCACCATAACGTCATCTGGTAGACTGACCTGCTTTGGGCGCGCCACTTGGCGCGCGACGCAACGCAGGAGTCTCCATGTCCCACGATTTTCTCAAGACCCTCGGCATTTCCGACGA
>CAZMXV010000090.1:0-9393 GCA_964570295.1 uncultured Rhodanobacteraceae bacterium | reverse complement strand
TGCACTACTACGACCGCTTCTGTCCGCGTTCGGACGAAAACGGCATCATCGAATTTCTGCTCACGGCCGGCGCCATCGGCATCCTGTACAAGGAAAACGCCTCCATCTCCGGCGCCGAGGTCGGCTGCCAGGGCGAAGTCGGCGTGGCCTGCTCCATGGCTGCCGGCGGCCTCACCGCCGCCCTGGGCGGCCACGTGCGCCAGGTCGAGAACGCCGCCGAGATCGGCATGGAACACAACCTCGGCCTCACCTGCGACCCCATCGGCGGCCTGGTGCAGATTCCCTGCATCGAGCGCAACGCCATGGGTTCGGTGAAAGCCATCAATGCCAGCCGCATGGCCCTGCGGAACGACGGCAAACACCATGTGTCGCTGGACAAGGTCATCAAGACCATGCGCGATACCGGCCGCGACATGAAGGACAAGTACAAGGAAACCTCGCGCGGCGGGTTGGCGGTGAACGTCATCGAGTGTTGAAGGGACGGTTCCGATCCTGAAACGGAGCATGGAGAGCGGGCAAGCCGGAATCCATGGGGCCGCGCCACTCGCGGCATCCCGCCGAAGACCGGGACCCGGCCACATTGCCTGACCCCCGCCTCACCGGGCATCATGCATCCATGCCGCTCACGGATCCGCCAGCGAAGTCCGACCCGCCATCCGCTTCCGGGGTGGTCAACTGCGTCGCCTACGACCGCAGCGGAAAACGCCTGGGCGACATCGGCATCGACGACATCAGCCGCGTGATGAGCCATCCGGACGTGTTCGTCTGGGTGGGGCTCCACGAACCGGGCGAGGACCTGCTGGAACGGCTGCAGGAACAGTTCGGCCTGCACGACCTGGCCATCGAAGACGCCCATTCGGCGCATCAGCGGACCAAGATCGAGGCCTACGGCGAATCGCTGTTCATCGTGGTGCAGACCGCGCAGCTGACCCAGGGCACCATCGCTTTCGGTGAAACCCACATCTTCCTGGGGCGACGCTACCTGATCACGGTCCGCCACGGCGCCTCGCTGAGCTACGCTCCGGTCCGGCGCAACTGCGAGGCCTCGCCCGACCTGCTGGCGCTGGGGCCAAGCTACGGCCTGTACGCCATCCTCGACTTCATCGTCGACAACTTCATGCCCATCATCAGCGATTTCCGCGAAGAGCTGAGCGACCTGGAGCAGGCCATCTTCAACGCCGCCTTCGACCGCGACACCATCAAGCGCCTGTACGACATGCAGCGCGAGCTGATGGTGATGCGCCTGGCGGTGGCACCGCTGCAGGACGTCACCAACCAGCTGGTACACCTGCATCCGCAGCTGATCCATGCCGCCACCCGCGCCTATTTTCGCGATGTCTACGATCACGTGTTTCGCGTCAACGAGGCCACCTCGACCATGCGCGAGATGCTATCGGCGGCCATCAACATCAGCCTTTCACTGGCTACCTTCGCGCAAAACGAGGCTGTCAAGAAACTGGCCGGCTGGGCCGCCATCCTGGCCATTCCCACCCTCATCACCGGCTGGTACGGCATGAACTTCACCCACATGCCGGAACTGGCCGAGCCATGGGCCTACCCGGCCGTCATGGCGTGCACGGCGGGCATCTGCGCGGGGTTGTACGGCCTGCTGCGACGGGCAAAGTGGCTGTAGGCGCCATCACCCTTCTTCCAGCGGAGGCTCCGGACATGCCGGTGACACGCGGACAGCCTCAGCCGCGACGGCCATTCCCGTTCCCGCCCTCGGCCACCGACATCTCCAGCGCCATCACCACCGCTTCCTCCCGCCCCTTGCGCGCGGGGTAGTAGTCCGGGCGGCGCCCGATTTCGTTGAAGCCGACGCTTTCGTACAGTTTCTGCGCACCGGTGTTGGAAGGGCGGACTTCCAGGAACACGCGCTCGGCCCCATACCAGCGGGCGGTGTCCAGCAGCCGCCTGAGCAGGCGCCGGCCATGCCCCTGCCGCTGGTGGGCCGGGGCCACGCATACGTTGAGCACATGGGCTTCCCCGGCACCGGTCGACAGCACGCCGTACCCCAGGATGTCGCCCTCCCGCTCCAGTACCCAGCAGGCGTGGCCGGCACGCAGGCAGTCACGAAAAATACCGGCGCTCCAGCCGAATTCGTAGGCTTCGGCCTCGATGGACGCCACCCGTTCCACATCATCCCGTCCCATGTTGCGCATGCGCGGACGTGGCATATCGACAACAGCGACCATGGTTCCTCCGGGAAGCTTTCGACCGGACCTCAGCGGCGCCAGCCACGGCGCAGGCCGCACAAAGCCTGCCACAGGCGGCGCTTGCCGCCAGCTTGCAACAGCGCCTGCGGCAAGTCCAGCAGCACTACCTCGGCCCCGGCCATGACGTCCGCCGGAAGGCTCCGTCCCAGCGCATGCGCCTGGCGCTCGCCAAGGACCAGATAGGCCGGAGCCGCGGGAATGTCGCCCGCCACCTGGCCATCATCGGCCACCATGATGCACGCGGAAGGCTGCAGAAGCGCGCCGAAGGAGGCCAGGGCACGCTCCAGCACGGCCAGCACCTGCTGTCCGCAGTCGTGCGGCAGCACCAGCACGCAGCGCGCCCCGGACACCGTTCCCGCCGCCGGCCCGACAGCGGGGGCGGCACCGGGCGATACGGCAGCCGGAGTGGCCGTGCGCAGGGCGTAAGGTGTCACCCCCAGGGCCCGAAGGAGGCGCCGACGGTGTCCGGCAGTGGCCGCCACGGGCATGCCTGCTACTCCCGGGGCGCAGGCGCACCGGCATGGCGGCGGCGGCGGCGACGACGCCCCATGGCCAGAGCGGTCAGGACCGGGCCGGATACGACATACAGCGCCAGCACCGCCAGCAGCACGTGGGCCGTGTCGATGGTCAGCAGGAACAGCACCAGTACCGCGGCGATGATCCAGAGGAACGTCACCTTCTCGTTGCCCGGCCATGCCTTGAAGCTGATGTAGCGCACGCGGCTGACCATCAGCAGCCCGGTCACGATGGCCACCAGGGGGGTCACGAAAGCGAGATCCTCGCCATGGATGCCGTCCTTGTGCATGGCCCACACGAAGGCCATGCACAGGCCCGCCGAAGCCGGGCTGGCGAGCCCCTGGAAATACCGCTTGTCGGCCACCCCGACCTGGGTGTTGAAACGGGCCAGGCGCAGGGCCGCGCATGCCGCGTAAATGAAGGCGGCGGCCCAGCCCAGCTTGCCCCAGGCCGTGCCGTAGTCATGCAGGTATTGCAGCGACCAGGTGTAGAGCACCAGTGCCGGCGCCAGCCCGAAGCTGACCAGGTCCGACAGCGAGTCGTACTGCACGCCGAAATCGGTCTGGGTGTTGGTCAGGCGGGCCACGCGCCCGTCCATGGAGTCGAGCAGCGCGGCCACGAACACGGCGACGGCAGCCGCGGAAAAGTGCCCGCCGATGCCGGCCACGATGGCGTAGAAGCCGGAAAACATCGCCCCCGTGGTGAACAGGTTGGGCAGCAGATAGATGCCGCGGGAACGCCCCGGCCGATGGGAAACGGGCTCAGTCATGCGGGTGACGATCCTTCCTCGAAAAACAGCTGGTGTGTCGCCTCCGCGCCATCCCGCGCCGGGGCAACCCGTTGGGCGACCACTGCGGTCGCCCTGCCTGCGCAGCTCCTCCACGAGCCGCGCCTGGGGCTTTCGGCCCCGGAGACGGGTGAAGTGTAAAGCATGTGACCGCGCGCACTTCGCGCACGCCCGGCGCAGTGTTAACTATAGCCTGTCGGGAGTGCACGGACGTTTCCGCTCCCCCGCGCCAATCCCTGAACCCTCCGGAGTGTGCCATGCGACGCCTTCCCCTTTCCCTGCTCCTGCTTGCCCTGGCGGGCCTGCCACCGGCCGCGGGCGCGCAAGTCTACAAGTGGACCGACGCCAACGGCACCGTGCACTATGCCGACGCCCCGCCCGCCAACGGCACCAGCTACCAGAACGTCAAGACCCGCACGCACACGCCCGCCGACCCGGTCCACACGGCGCCGGCACGCTCACCGGACGAAAAAGACGCCTCCGGTCATGACGGGGCGGCCCGACCGGAGCGCGTGCCCGACACCCCCGAAAACCGCCACAAGCTGTGCGACAACCTCACCTCCAACATCCAGTTGCTCGAATCGGACCGCGTGGTGGTCACCCGGGATGGCGACGGCCACGAAAAGGCGATCTCCGACGACGGTCGCGAACAGGAGCTGGCCCGGGCCCGGCAGCAATACGACCGGTTCTGCGGACAATGAACAAAATCGCCGGTGCCGTCCCGGAATCGCCCGGAGCTTCCGGTACCGGAAGCATGCAAAAAAAGCGCCGATCACGACTATAATCGGCGCTTTTACATTATCGGCAGTTCGTCATGCGCCTCAGCCAGTTTCACCTTGCCACCGTCAAGGAAGTTCCCGCCGACGCGGAAATCGCCAGCCACCGCCTGATGCTGCGCGCCGGCATGCTGCGCAAGCTGGCCGCCGGCATCTATACCTGGTCGCCACTGGGCCTGCGCGTGCTGCGCAAGGTCGAGGCCGTGGTACGCCAGGAAATGGTCCGCGCCGGCGCCATCGAAATGCTGATGCCCTCGGTGCAACCGCGCAACCTGTGGGAAGAAACCGGCCGCTGGGAGCAATTCGGCGGCCAGCTCCTGAAAATCAGCGACCGCAAGCACCAGGATTACTGCTACGGCCCCACCCATGAAGAGGTCATGACCGATTTCGCGCGCGCCGAGCTGAAAAGCTACAAGCAGTTGCCGGTCACCTTTTTCCAGATCCAGACCAAGTTTCGCGACGAGATCCGTCCGCGCTTCGGCGTGATGCGGGCCCGCGAATTCCTGATGAAGGACGCCTACTCGTTCCACATGGACCTCCCCGGCCTGGATGCCACCTACAAGGTCATGTACGCCGCCTACGAGCGCATTTTCACGCGCCTCGGACTCGGTTTCCGGGCGGTGCAGGCGGACACCGGCGCCATCGGCGGCAATGCCAGCCATGAATTCCAGGTGCTGGCCGACTCCGGCGAAGACGCCATCGTCTGGAGCGACGCCTCCGACTACGCGGCCAACGTCGAGCTGGCCGAGGCCCTGTCGCCGGAGGACACGCGCCCCGTGCCGGGCGCCGAATTGACCCGCGTGGACACCCCGACCCAGAAAAACATCGGCGAGGTGACGGCCTTTCTCGGCGTGCCGCCGCAGCAATGCGTGAAGACCCTGCTGGTGCGCGGCACCGACGGGCTGGTGGCACTGTGCCTGCGCGGCGACCACGAAGTGAACGAGGTCAAGGCCGCCAAGCTGCCGGAGCTGCCCGGCCACTGCACCCTGGCCAGCGAAGAGGACATCCTGGAAGCCGTGCAGGCGCGTCCCGGCTTCATCGGCCCGGTCGACCTGCCGGAGAACATTCCCGTCATTGTCGACCGCAGCGCCGCGGTGCTGGCCGATTTCGTGTGCGGCGGCGGCCAGGGCACCACCCACTTCACCGGTGCCAACTGGGACCGCGACGCCCGCATCACGCGCGTGGCCGACCTGCGCAAGGTGGTCGAGGGCGACCCGTCACCGGACGGCAAGGGCACGCTGCATGTCGCCCGCGGCATCGAAGTGGGACACATCTTCCAGCTGGGCGACAAGTACGCCCGCGCGATGGGCGCCACGGTCCTGGACCAGAACGGCAAGGCGCACACGCCGCTGATGGGCTGCTACGGCATCGGCGTCAGCCGTATCGTCGCGGCCGCCATCGAACAGGGCCACGACGACCGCGGCATCATCTGGCCGGAGCCCATGGCCCCCTGGCAGGTCGCCATCTGCGTCATCGGTGGCAAGAACGGCGAGGCGGTCATGCCGGCCGCCGAAGCGCTCTACCAGGAACTGGCCGGACGGGGCCTGGACGTGGTGCTGGACGATCGCGGCCTGCGTCCCGGCGCCATGTTCGCGGACATGGAACTGATCGGCATTCCGCACCGCATCGTGGTCAGCGAGCGTGGACTGGCCGCCGGCACATTTGAATACCGCGGCCGTCGCGATACCGAAAACCGCGCGCTCTCGCACGATGAATTGATGGCATTATTCGATTGACACCATTAATCGCGTACATAATGCCCCGTTTCGCTTATGTGTACCGAGTGTGATGTATTGCGGACAAATCGGATACCGGTGACCGGTCGATTCGGTACCGGATGGGTGTCATGGTGTTCTTGCATTGCACCGATGCCGCCAGTATGCTGACGCGCAACCCCTTTTTTCAAACCATTAAAGCGGAGACCATGCATGGCTGTCGACATCAGCAACCTCAATCAAAAACAGCTCAACGACCTCATCAACAAGGCGGAAAGCCGCAAGAAGGAAATCCGGCAGGAAAAGGTCGCCAAACTGCGTGACAAGATCAACGACCTGATCAAGGCCGAAGGCTATACCTTCGAGGACGTATTCGGCACGCGCCGCAAGGCCCGCCGCAGCACCGGCAAGGTGCCGCCGAAATACTTCAACCCGGCCAATCCCACCGATACCTGGTCGGGCCGCGGCAAGCGTCCGCGCTGGTTCAACGACGCCCTCAAGAACGGCAAGAAAGAAAAGGACATGCTCATCAAGTGAGCGCACGCATGGACCGCTGCATCAAAACGCCGGCTCAAGCCGGCGTTTTTTTGTACGTTCCGCGGGGTTCCGAAATACCGCCATTCCATGCATGCGGCATGCTCGCCGGCCGCGGCGGGAACCGCTGCCGTCAAGGCTTCATCAAGGTTTCATGGGGTGCCGGAAGGCCGCGGGAACATTCAAAATTTCCGGCGGCAGCGGATTTCAATCACGGCGATCGAAACCGCCGGCCTCCCGCCATGCCCGGAAGATCTCGGCCGCCTTCACGGGACCACCGGGATTTCCGCGAGACGGGCCTGTTTCCCTGGCCTACAACGAACGCCTCGGCGCCACCAGCAAATCGCCGAAAAGCAGTCCCGCCACCAGGGCCACCAGCAGGGTGACGAGCAATACCGCGGTTTCCGCACCCGTATCCACATGCCGGTCGGCAAGATAGGCCAGCGTGCGAAAACCCACGCTTCCGGGTACCAGGAGAATGATGCCCGGCTCCCGCACCAGGGTGCCGGGGCGATGCACGAAACGCGCATACACGTTGCTCATCGCACCCAGTACCAGCCCGCCCACGAAAACGCCGAAACCGGGGCCGAACTCCATGCCCACAAGACGGGCCGCCAGATAACCCGCGATGGCCGAAAACATCACCAGCAACCAGTCGCGCCGCGCCGCCAGGAAAACCAGGGCAAAACCGAATGAACCGATAACCAGTGCCACCCATTCCACCCAGGCGGGCATGACCACTTTGGGAGCTATCGGCGGCACCACGCCCATCCACTGGCAAAGCTGCATGATGGCGACCACGCCGAAAATCAGTTTCAGCATGCTGGCCAGGCTGCCGAAAAGGCGCGCGCCGCCGGAGGCCAGGTGCTGCGTGGAAAGCTCGCGCACGGCCGTGGTCAATGACATGCCCGGCACCAGCACGATGACCGCCGTAAGCACCACCAGATTGATGTCCAGCGGCCATACCAGCAGACTGACCAGCATCGTGACCAGGGTCGCCACCATGGCCGAAATGGCTTCCGTGGCTGGCGCCAGGCGGGGCCGACGCGACGTGTGCAGCACCACCAGGCCGATCAGGAAGCCGATCAGGCCGGCCACCACGATGTCGGCCCATGAGGCACGGATGAGGGCGGCGAAACCGGCCGCCGACAGCCCGTAGCCGCACACCATGCTTCGACGCTGGCCCGCCGTGAGCGGGGCCGACAAGGCCCGCAACTGGCGTGCGCCCTCCTCGATGCCCACACGCCCGTCGGTCACGCCGTCGGCGATGGCATCGACCTCGCACAGGCGAGCCAGGTTGACGTCGCCGGGGGCCAGCCGCACCACTTCGGTGACCTGCGCCACGCCATCGTCGCCCTGCGCCATGTCGCCGTAGGACAGAATGATGGCCGTGGGACTGGACCAGACCTCGGCCCGCATGCCCAGGCGCAGCGCCGCGCTCGACACCGCATCCTCCAGACGCGAGGCCGACGTGCCGTATTGGTGCAGCTTGCGCGCCAGTTCGGTCACGAACGCCACGCGCGTGTTGAAGGCGACCGCCATCGCCAGGTTGGCAGGTACCGCGCTCACCGACTGTCCTTCATTGCCATCGAACCCAGGAAACCCGTGCCGGCACGCCCGGCCGCATGAAAGCAAATAGGCCCATTATCGCGGAGAAGGGCACCGCACAGGCAAATGCGACGGCATGCCGCGATACCCGGGGTTCATGATGCCATGGCGCCAGACACGCACGCTCCCGCCGCCAGAGAGCCCTAGGCGGGAAGCCACATGGTCACCCGCAGGCCGCCGCCCTCGCGATTGGCCAGCACCAGCCGACCGCCGTGCGCTTCGGCAATCTCGCGGGCCAACGCCAGGCCCAGACCGGTACCCGAGCGCTTGGTGGAATAGAACGGCAACAGCGCCTGCGACAGTACCGCATCGTTCATGCCGGACCCGCGGTCCAGCACATCGATGCGCCACTGGTTGCCCAGCAGCTGGATGCGCAGCAGCACCTCCTCGTCCGGACCGCCGGATTCGTGCGCGTTCTTCACCAGGTTGATCAACACCTGCTCCACCTGCCCCGCATCGAAGCGGCCGTGCGGCTCGGGCATCGCGCCATCCAGCCGGAACCGGCAGTGCTGCGCCAGTGATTCCAGAAAGGTGGCCCAGGCCACTTCGCCGATGCGCGGAGCAGGCAGCTTGGCGAAGCGGGCGTAACCGTCGATGAAACCGTGCAGGTGCCGCGCGCGCTCACCGATGCTAGCAAACACCCGAGGCAGGCGTTCGCCCTTCCCGCGCCGTGCCAGCTCGGCCCCCGAGTGCGCCAGCGACGAAATCGGCGCCAGTGAATTGTTGAGCTCGTGCGTGATGACACGGATCACGCGCTTCCAGGCCGCCACTTCCTGGCGCGCGAGTTCCCGGGTCATGCGCCGGAACAGGTACAGGCGCTGTGGCCGACCCTGCAGGCGGAAGGCCCGTTGCGACACATGGAACACTTCCTCGGTGTGGTCCAGCTCCACCGCGAACAAGGTGTCCTCGCCGGCCTCGACCACCCGTTGCATGGCTTCGGGAGAACGTTTCAGAAGTTCGGAGAAGTCCATGCCGGCCAGGCTCTTGCCCGCGTTGAACAGGTGCCGGGCGGCCAGGTTGGAATAGGTGACGCGCTGGCGATTGTCGGCCAGCACCAGGGCCACCGGGGTATTCTGTACCACCGTTTCCAGCAGCAGCTCGCGCTCGGTCAGACGCTGGCGCTCCACGCGCAGGGTCTGCCCCAGCGTGTTGTGCATGCGCACCAGGTCGCCCAGTTCGTCCTTGCGGTCGATGGCGATGGAAAAACTGAAATCGCCGTCGCGATAGCTGGCCACCGCCCC
>CAZMXV010000089.1:0-9713 GCA_964570295.1 uncultured Rhodanobacteraceae bacterium | reverse complement strand
CCCCCCGCGACGATAATCCGCAAACCCCGCCAGGTCCGGAAGGAAGCAACGGTAGTGGAAGACTCGGGTGCCGGGGTGTGGCTGGCAGGGCCGCCGCCATTTCGGCTCCTGCGGGAACGGCTTCAGCCGCGATCGCTGGGCCGGGCCTGGAGCCTCCTTAGCTGACAGTCAGTTGCGGCTGGAGCGACGGTCCTATAGTGGTGTTTCCTTCGCCAGGCGAGGAGAGGGCCATGGCCGACAATGTCGCCCGCAAGCTGATCAAGTCGCACCTGCTGGAGGGTTCGCCCGAACCCGGCGAGGACATCGCGCTGCGCATCGACCAGACCCTGACCCAGGACGCTACCGGCACGCTGGTGATGCTGGAGCTGGAGGCCATGGGCATCGACCGGGTCAGGACCGAGCTTTCGGCGCAGTACATCGACCACAATCTTCTGCAGACCGATTTCAAGAACCCGGACGACCACCTGTTCCTGCGCAGCGCCTGCCGCAAGTTCGGGGTGTGGTTCAGCCGCCCCGGCAACGGCGTCAGCCATCCGGTGCACATGCAGAACTTCGGCAAGCCCGGCAGGACCATGCTGGGTTCGGACAGCCACACCCCGGCCGCCGGATCGCTGGGCATGCTGGCGATCGGCGCCGGCGGCCTGGAGGTGGCCCTGGCCATGGCCGGCGAGCCTTTCCACACGCGCATGCCGAAAATCATGGGCGTGAAACTGGTCGGCAGGCTGCCGCCCTGGGTCAGCGCCAAGGACGTGATCCTGGAGATGCTGCGCCGGCACGGCGTGGATGGCGGCGTGGGCAAGATCATCGAGTATCACGGCCCCGGTTTGGCCCATCTCACGGCCATGGACCGCCACGTCATCGCCAACATGGGCGCCGAGCTCGGGGCGACCACCACGGTGTTTCCGGCCGACGAGGCGGTTCGCCGCTTCCTGCGGGAAGAAGGCCGCGGGGACGATTTCACGGAACTGGTGGCCGACACGGGCGCAGGCTACGACGAGCACGACGAGATCGACCTTGCCACGCTAGAGCCCCTGATCGCCCAACCCGGCAGCCCGGGCAACGTGGTGCCGGTGAGCGCGGTGGCGGGCAAGCCGGTGTACCAGTGCTACATCGGTTCCTCGGCCAACCCCGGCCTGCGCGACTTCGGCATTGCCGCGCTGATGGTGGACGGCCGGCACACCCACGACGACGTGTCGTTCGATATCAATCCCACCTCGCGCGAAATCCTGGAAAACCTCGCGGCCACGGGTCTGCTCGGCAAGCTGCTGCATGCCGGCGCCCGGTTGCACCAGGCCGGCTGCAACGGCTGCATCGGCATGGGCCAGGCGCCGGCCAGCGGGCGCATCAGCCTGCGCACCGTGCCGCGCAATTTTCCGGGCCGTTCCGGCACCCGGGAGGACAGCGTGTACCTGTGCAGCCCGGAAACCGCCACCGCCTCGGCCCTCGCCGGCGCCATCACCGATCCGCGCACGCTGGACTTCGACTACCCGACGTTCCGCTCTCCCGAACACCCGATCACCAACCACGCCATCCTTACTCCGCCCGCCGATGCCGACGCGGAAGTGGAGCTGGTCAAGGGCCCCAACATCAAGCCGCTGCCCGAGTTCGACGCGCTGCCCGACGCCTTCGCCGGGCCGGTGTCGATCAAGGTCGAGGACGACATCTCCACCGACGAGATCATGCCCGCCGGCGCACGCGTGCTGCCGTTCCGCAGCAACATTCCCGAGATCGCGACATTCGTCTTCTCCCAGGTCGACGAGGACTACCACCACCGTGCCATGCAGCACCAGCACAGCGGCCACGTCGTCGTCGGCGGACGCAACTACGGCCAGGGCTCCAGCCGCGAGCACGCCGCGCTGGCGCCGCGCTATCTCGGCGTGCGCGTGGTGCTGGCCAGAAGCTTCGCGCGCATCCACGGGCAGAACCTGGCCAACTTCGGCATTCTGGCGCTGGTGTTCGACGACGCGGACGACTACGACGCCATCGAACAGGGCGACACGCTGGATTTCGGCAACCTGCGCGAGGCCGTCACCACCGGTCATGCCGTGGAGGTGACGAACACCACCCGGAACACCACCTTCACGGCCCACCACGACCTCAGCCCACGGCAACGGGAGATGGTATTGAAAGGCAGCTTGATGAACGTCATCCGCGAAAAACAGTAATCTGTCCCCGACGGCCCCACGGAAGCGAACCCATGCTGGAACCCTTTCGCCTGGCCTGGCGCGTGGTCTGCAACGTCGCCCGCGGCTTCAGCGACGACGAGTTGATGACACGTGCTGCCGCCCTGGCTTTCTACTCCGCGCTCTCCTTCGCCCCGATGCTGGTGCTGCTGCTGTGGCTGGCGGCCTCGCTGCGTCCCGAGTGGCAGAACCAGCTCATCGATTCGCTCACCGGCCTGGTCGGCAAGCGTGCCGGCGAGGGCGTGCGCCTGGTGGTGCAGAATGCCGGCGCGCAACCGCACCTGGGCAACATGGCCGGACTCATCGGCCTGGGCGTGACCCTGTTCGGCGCCTCCCTGGTGTTCGCGCAACTGCAGCGCGCCATCAACCGCATCTGGGGCCTGCGCCCGCGCCCCGGACGCGCCGTGATGGACTGGCTGCGCTCGCGCATGCACGCCCTGGGGCTGCTGCTGACGCTGGCCTTCCTGCTCATCATCTCGTTCGGAGCCAGCACGCTCATCGCCCTGTTCGTGAAGGGAAACCCGGTCATCTGGCAGGGTCTGGACGTGGTAATCGCGTTCGCCGTGTTCATTTTCGTGTTCGCGGCCATTTTCAAGGTACTCCCCGACGCCATCATCACCTGGAAGGATGCATTGATCGGCGCCGCGCTCACTGCCGTCCTGTTTGCCCTGGGCAAGTTCGGCATCAGCATCTATCTCGACCACAGCAAGGTCGGCGGCGCCTACGGACCGGCCGGCGGCGTGGTGGTGCTGCTGGTGTGGGTGTACTACTCGGCGGTGATCCTGCTGCTGGGCGCGGAGCTTACCGAGGCGCTGGCATGCGAGCGCGGCACGCCGATCCAGCCGCGCACCCACGCCATGCGCGTGCGCCCGGACGAGGGCGCGTTCAGCGACAGCGAGTGAGGCCGGAGCTCCTCACGCGTCAACCGGCATCGGGCGCGGGATCGCGTGCCGGCGGCAGGTCGACGACCTCGCCCGGCCGCGCCACGCGAAAACCCTGTTCCGCCAGTGCCGTACCGTCGGCATGGCTGCCGTAGTGGTACAGAAGCAGACGCTGCTGCAAGGAACGCGGGTATTCGCGCAGGATATCGTCGATGCCGGTGTGCGAGGGATTGCCGACGAGGCCGCAGTCGTGCGCCACCGGCTCGCCGTGCGCGGCGTGCACGGCCAGCGCCTCGGGCACGGGGCGTGTGTCGCCGGTCCAGACCAGGCAACCGGGCAGCGCCAGGCCGAACGACGTGCCCGGCCGGTGATGACGGGTGCCGAACACGTCGAACCAGTAGCCGGCATGCCAGAACCCGCGCGAGCACGGCACCAGGCGGAAGGCCTCCCAGAAATTCACGCCGCCCTCGGCCAGCACACCCGGATAGTCGGCCACGCGCGCCTGCATCCACGGCAGCAGGTTGGCATGAAGGTACAGGTGGATGCGGCCGCAGCGGGCTTCGTCAAACCATGCGCGCTGGAACAATTCTTCCAGACCACCGACGTGGTCCATGTGCAGGTGGGTGATGTAGAGCGCGCGCGGCGGCTCGCCGTACACGTCCAGGTAGCGCGCCAGCGCATCCGGCCCGCAGTCGATCATCAGCAGCGGCTCGTCGTCACGCTGCAGGACCGCCGAGGCGTTGCCCAGCTCGTGCGCGTGCGCGGCCCCGGTGCCGAGAAAGCGCAGGCTCCAGCGCACCGTGCTCATGCCGTTTTCTCCATGCCGTGCGCATACCCCTGCATGAGCGGCGTCCACACTTGCCGCTCGAAGACGGACTCGCCCGCGTCCGCCGCACCCAGTTTCAGCAGCGAGCGGCGCAGACGCGCCAGATTGGCCTCGCGCCAGGACCGCGCCGGCTGGCGCAGGCGGCCGCGATCGAAGTCGATCATGACCAGGCCCTGCGGCGTCACCAGCAGGTTGGTGGCATTCAGGTCGGCGTGCCATACGCCGTGACGGTGGAAGCGCGCCACCAGTGCCCCGACGGCACGGGCCAGCCCGGGTTCCAGGTCGTCGCCTTCCAGGTGCTCGGCCAGGGTGCGCGCCCCCTCGACGCGCCGCGTGATGAGGTCGGCGCTGTAGTGCAGGCCGCGCCGGCGATAGCGCGCGGCCACCGGCTCGGGCACCGGCAAACCCATGTCGCGCAAGCGCGCCAGCAGGTGGAATTCCGCGAAACAGCGGGTGCTGTCGCGCCCGGTCCACAGATAACGGTCCCCGAGCAGGTTGGCGACCATGCCGCCACGGTGATAATGGCGCAGCACGCAGGCCCCCGCCGGGGTGTCGATGAAACTGGCCGAGCCGCGACCGCCGCCGCGACCTTGCAAGGCGCCCGCGCGCTCCCAGTACACTGGGTCGAACCAGGCATGGTCGATCCGGGGCACGGTATCGGCGTCGAACAATATCGTGCCGTCGGCATTGGCATGAATGTGGGCGTCCATCGTAGCGCTGGCGACGGCCTGCTCTTGTCGTAATCACCATAGTCTAGCAACCATGCCCTCCCCACCCGATTCGTTATGCCTTTTGCGCACGTCCGCCATCGGTGACGTCACCCATGTGGTGCCGCTGGTCCGCACCCTGCAACAGGCATGGCCGGATACCGCGCTGACCTGGGTCGTGGGCAAGCTGGAGCGACGCCTGGTGGGCGATATCGCCGGCGTGGAATTCGTCACTTTCGACAAGGCCGCCGGGCGCGCCGGCATGCGCGCGGTGCGCCAGGCCCTGGCGGGGCGACGCTTCGACGCCCTGCTGCACATGCAGGTGGCGTTGCGCTCCAACCTGCTCAGCCTGGGCGTGCGCGCGAAGCGGCGCATCGGCTACGACCGGGTGCGCTCCCGGGACCTGCACGGCCTGTTCATCAACGAACGCATCGCCGCCCGCCACGGCCAGCACGTGCTCGACGCGCTGGGCAGCTTTGTGGAGCCGCTGGGCCTGCGCCAGACCACGGTGCGCTGGGACATCCCGGTGCCGGACGAGGCTCGCGAATGGGCACGCGCGCAGATTCCCGACGCTGCGCCGACACTGGTGGTCAGCCCCAGCTCCAGCCACGCCCTGCGCAACTGGCGTGCCGAACGCTACGCCGCCGTCATCGACCATGCCGCCAACCGCGGCCTGCGCGTCCTCCTCACCGGCGGCCCCTCCGATGCCGAACGGCGCATGGCCGACGCGATCCTGGCGGCGGCCCGTTGTCGCCCTCTCGACCTGACCGGCCGGGACACCCTGAAGAAGGCCCAGGCCCTGTTCGGCCGCGCCAGCATGCTGCTGACCCCGGACTCGGGCCCCATGCACATGGCCAACGCCGCGGGCTGCAAGGTCATCGGCCTGCACGCGGCCAGCAACCCGAACCGCTCCGGCCCGTATTCCGACCGCCGCTGGTGCGTCGACCGCTACGACGCGGCGGCACGCAAGTACCTGGGCAAGCCCGCCACCGCCCTGCCATGGGGAAAGAAGATCGAGGCCCCGGGCGTGATGGACCTGATCAGCGTGGACGACGTGGTGGAGCGGATGGAAGCACTGGGGGGAATGCTGGAGGTCTGGTAGGCCCTGTTCGTCGCGGCCCTGGGCCGCCGCCCCGGCTCCCGATGCATAGCCGCCATCCCCGCGCCACGGGCATGGCCTCCGGACAAGGGGGGGGGCGGTCCCCACCCCACGCAGGAACGGTCCACGCCCCCGATGCCGCGGATCTTTTCCGCAACCCGACTCAGGCGGAAGCGGCCGAACCGAAAATGGCGTCGATCTCCCGACATGCCAGTTGACGCCACCGGCCCGGAGCAAGGCTGCCGAGAACGAGGTTGCCGACGGCCAGCCGATGCAGCGTCACGACGCGGTTGCCGGTGGCGGCGAACATGCGCCGGACCTGGTGGTAGCGGCCTTCGGTGATGGCCAGGCGCACGCGGCGCGGCCCCAGCACGGTGAGGGTCGCGGGAGCCAGAGGCCGGGTTTCCGAGCGCAGCAACAGCGTGCCGCTGGCGAACAGGGCGGCCTCGTCGCCGCGCAGGTCCGCGGCCAGTTCCGCTTCGTAGATCTTGGTGACGTGCGCGCGCGGCGAGATGACGCGATGCAGCAAGCTCCCGTCGTCGGTCATCAGCAGCAGGCCCCCGGTGTCCCGGTCCAGCCGGCCCACGCTGGACAGGGCCGGCTTGCGACGCAGGTAACGCGGCGGGAACAGCGTGTAGATGACCGGGCCGGCATCGCTGCGCGAGCAGGTCATGCCGACCGGCTTGTTGAGCATCAGCACCATGCCGGGGGCGGGATCCAGTGGCTCGCCATCCACGCGCACATCGGCGTGGCGCACCGCGTCGCGCGCCCCCAGGATCCGTCCCCGTGTATCCGTGACCCGGCCGTCGCGCAACAGTTGCGTCACCTCGCGCCGGCTGCCATACCCCAGGTTGGCCAGATGGCGAAGCAGTTTCACCGGCGCGCCTCGATGACCTTGAATCCGCCCTCCTCGACCAGGATGTCCACCCGGGCGAAGTGCTCGCGCAACGTGGCTTCGTAGGGCAGGTGCCGATTGGCCACCATGCGGAAGCTGCCGCCCGGGCGCAGGGCATCGGCTGCCGCGGCGATGAAGGCGCGACCCAGCTGCGGCAAGTCGGCGCGCCCCTGGTGGAAGGGCGGGTTGCTGACGACATGGTCGAACCGCCCCGGCAGACCGGCGGCGACATCGTGCCAGTGCAGCGTGCAGGTCACCTCGCGCCCCTGTTCGCGACAGGCGTTGTCCAGGTTGGCGCGCGCCACCGGCAGGGCCCGCGCGTCGGCCTCGAACAGGTCGATGGCATCCACTTGCGGACACCGCCGGACCAGCTGCACCGACAGGTAGCCCGCGCCACTGCCCAGGTCCGCCACATGACCGGCCAGGTCGGATGGAAAATGTTCGGCCAGCAACGCGGACGCCGTGTCGACACGATCCCACGCGAACAGGCCCGACCGCCCCAGCAACCCCTCCACGGTGGGACGCACCGCATCCAGCGCTTTCCACTCGCGACGCCGTTCCGTGTCGATGGCGGCAGCCTGCGGACGTATCCAGAATATCCGGCACTTGTGCTTGGACAGCACCTGCGCCGGACCCGCCAGCCGCTCCAGATCGGCCTGCGCCGAACGCGCGCCGTCGTGGTTGGCCACCGCCACCAGCAACGCGCCCCCCGCGGCCACATGGTCCAGCGCCTGCGCGAACCGCGCCCGGCGCGCGTCGCGCTGGCGCGGCGGCAGCAGCATCACCACCTCGAAGTCCGCGCCAGGCTCCGGATCGCCCACGCTCAGACCGTGCCGCCGCAACTGGTCCGCAAAGGGACGGAACCCCTGCTGGCAGAGCAGCCCGCCCGTGTCGCGCTCGTGCAGCGCACTGCCGGCACGCGCGCCCAGAAACAGCACGCGCCCGCCGGCCGGCCACGCCAGCTCGCCCAGCTCGAAGGGCACCAGCAAGGCCCGCAGGGCCGGATCGTCAGCGGCAAGGTCGGCGGCACCCATGCATGTGGTCCTGATGGAATGGGGACATTTTAGTGGGCCGGGGAAGACGGGTCATCTGGTGGGGGCGGGTCGCGGGACGCATGGATGAAGGTTTCGACCTGGTTGAACCACCGGGACTGAAGCCCCTCCCACACGAGTTCTCCGCAGCCTCCCCGAAAAGCGGGTCCCAAGTCCCGGGTCCCGGGTCCCCCTCCCATGGCCAGCACCGCCGCGCTCATGGATAATGACGGCCATGCGTTTGCTGCTTGCGGGGAGAGCGAGATGATGCTGTTCGGGCGACATGGCCTGCCGCGCGTGGTCTGCCTGCTGCTGGCGGCCCTGGGTGGCGTGATGCTGGCCGTGGCCCAACCGGCTCCGGGCGGCGGCGATTTCGTGGCCCGCATCGACATCGACGGCGCCATCGGTCCCGCCACGGCCGAATACGTCCACGATGCCAGTCGACGTGCCGTGGAGGACGGCGCCCGCGCCATCGTGCTGCGGCTGGACACGCCGGGCGGGCTGTCTTCGGCCATGCGCGACATCATCCGCGACATCCTGGCCTCGCCGGTCCCCGTGCTGGGCTATGTCGGTCCGCGTGGCGCGCGCGCCGCTTCGGCCGGCACCTACATCCTCTATGCCAGCCATGTGGCGGCCATGGCGCCAGCCACGCACCTGGGCGCGGCCACGCCGGTGTCGCTGGGTGGGGAAAATCCGCTGCCGACACCCGCACCGGCGGCCTCCGCCACGCCGGCCGCCTCCTCGGGCAACGCCGAACGCGAAAAAGTGGTCAATGACGCCATCGCCTACATCCGCTCGCTGGCGCAGTTGCGCGGACGCAACGCCGAATGGGCCGCCAAGGCCGTGCGCGGAGCGGCCACGCTCACCGCCGACGAGGCGCTGTCGAAGCACGTCGTCGACCTGATCGCCTCCGACGACACGGATCTGCTGGCCCGGGCCGACGGCCACACGGTGAAGCTGGGCAAGGGCACCGCCACGCTGAAGGTGGCCGGCCTGCCCGTGCATGACTACGCACCGGACTGGCGATCCCGTTTCCTGGGCGTGATCACCAACCCCACCATCGCCTACCTGCTGCTGATGGCGGGCATCTGGGGTCTGCTGCTGGAAGCTTTCCATCCAGGCATTTTCTGGCCCGGCGTGGCCGGCGCCATCTGCCTGCTGACCGGGCTGTACGCGCTGCAGATGCTGCCGGTCAACTATGTTGGCCTGGCCCTGATGGCGCTGGGCGTGGGGCTGCTGGTCGCGGAGGTGGTCGTGCCCAGTTTTGGCGCGCTCGGCCTGGGCGGCGTGGTGGCTTTCGTGGTGGGATCGATCATGCTCCTGAATACCGACATTCCCGGCTACGGGATCAACCTGGGCGTCATCGGCGGCATCGCCTTCGCCGGCATCGCCCTGCTCGGGCTGACCTTGTGGCTGCTGCTGCGCGCGCGGCGCGCCCACGTGGTCAGCGGCGAGCAGCAGATGCTGGATGCCACCGGCGAACTGCTGCAGGCGGTGAGCGCCGGAGGCAAGTCCTGGGCCACCGTCTACGGCGAACGCTGGCGCGTGCGCGCCGACCAGACCCTTCCCGCCGGCACGCCAGTGCGCGTGGTGCGGCGTGAAGGTCTGCTACTTTGGGTGGCGCCGCTGTCGCCATCCAGCGACGATTGATCATCGGGAGAGCTGCACCATGTTCGGATTCATCGGCGTCATTGTTCTCGTCGTCCTTTTCTTCCTGTTCTCGGCCATCAAGATCCTGCCCGAGTTCGAGCGCGGCGTGGTGCTCACGCTGGGCCGCTACACCAGTACCAAGGGCCCCGGCCTGATCCTGCTGGTGCCGGTGCTGCAGCGCATCATCCGCGTGGACCTGCGGGTGAACGTGATGGACGTGCCGCCGCAGGACGTCATCACTTACGACAACGTCTCGATCGGGGTCAACGCGGTGGTGTACTTCCGCGTGGTCGACCCGGACAAGTCGGTGCTGCAGGTGGCCGACTTCTACGCAGCCACCAGCCAGCTGGCACAGACCCGCCTGCGCTCGGTGCTGGGCCAGCACGAACTGGACGAAATCCTGTCCAAGCGCGACGCCATCAACAAGGTGCTGCAGGAAAC
>CAZMXV010000088.1:0-9854 GCA_964570295.1 uncultured Rhodanobacteraceae bacterium | reverse complement strand
CGTGCGACCAGCTGGGATCGGACGGGTCGTAGCTGAACAGGCACACCAGCAGGTAGATGGCCAGCGGCACCAGCAGCAGCACGCCGGCTTCGCGCAGGCGGCGCCGGGTCTCGTCGCTCATGCCGGGCCGGGCTTCCGCCGCGGCCCGGGCCGTCCTTTCGTTCTTCTTGCTGGAGGCCTTGGCCTTGCGTGCCACGTGTGATCCCGTATCGAATGGTTCCTGGTGCCGTGGTTATATCACGGCCCGCCGGCACGACAGCCCGGCGACACGGCCACCTGGCCGCGCCGCCGGGCATGCGGCGTGCCTTGTCAGCCCTTCAGGGCCGGATGCACCACTTCGCCGTTTTCGACGTTCAGGCCCTCGCGCAGCGGCGCGTAGTCGCGCCAGGCGTCGCCGGCGGCCATGCGCTGCACGTACGGCAGGATGGCGGCCGAAATGGCCAGGGTGGACGTCTGCGGCACGGCGCCCGGCATGTTGGTGACGCAGAAATGGGTCACGCCGTGCACGTCGTAGGTGGGGTCGCTCCAGCTGGTCGGCTTCGAGGTCTGGAAGCAACCGCCCTGGTCGATGGCGATGTCCACCACCACGCTGCCCGGCTCCATGGACTTGACCATGTCCTCGGACAGCACCTGCGGGGCCTTGGCGCTGGGCACCAGCACCGCGCCCACCACCAGGTCGGCGGTAGCCACTTCCTCGGCCACCGAGGCTTCATAGGAATACAGGCCGGTCACGTTGGGACCCAGTTGGCGCATGGTTTCCATGCGCGAAGGCATCAGGTCGAACACCACCACGTTGGCGCCGGTGGAGGCGACCTGCGCGGCGGCGGCGCCACCGGCCGTGCCCGCGCCCAGCACCACCACCTTGCCGCGCGGCGCGGCGGCCATGCCGCCCAGCAGCTTGCCCTTGCCACCGTTCGGGCGATGCAGCAGCGTGGTACCGATCTGGCCGGCCAGGCGGCCCGCGATCACCGACATCGGCGCCAGCAGCGGCAGCGCGCCATTCACGGTCACCGACTCGAACGCCACCGCGGTCAGGCCGATCTCGAGCAGTCGCTTGGTCAGCTCCGGCTCGGCGGCCAGGTGCAGGTAGCAAAACAGCTTGTGATGCTTTTTGAGGTGCTCGAGGTCACCCGCGATCGGCTCCTTGACCTTGACGATCAGCTCGCCGGACTCGTACAGGGCCGCGGCATCGGGTACCACCTTGACGCCCAGGTTGCGGTAGTCGTCGTCGCTGTAACCGCTTTTCTCGCCGGCGCCGGCTTGCACGAACACCTCGTGCCCACGACGCACCAGGTCGGCGGCCGCGGCGGGAACCAGGGCCACACGGCCCTCCAGAATCTTGGTTTCGGAAGGAATACCGATACGCATGGACGTGAATCCTCGCATGTGACAGTGATGGGGCACGGCGGCAGGCGCCGGGGAAGGTGTCCACTCCCTGTGGCGTGTTTTGTCCCTTGATTTGATGCCTCGCCTTCCCCATTCTCTTGGCCTGCACGTGGCAAAGCGGCGCACCGGGAACATGCGCTCGGCGGAAACCACGGGAGGCGCTTTCGACGGCGCCGGCAAAGACAATCAAACCAACTCGGAATTATACATGAGCACCCCCAAGCACAGTCGCCTCATCATCCTCGGATCCGGCCCCGCGGGCTACAGCGCGGCGGTCTACGCGGCCCGCGCCAACCTGAAGCCGACCATGATCACCGGCCTGCAGCAGGGCGGCCAGCTGATGACCACCACCGACGTGGACAACTGGCCCGGCGACCAGAACGGCGTGCAGGGGCCCGAGCTCATGCAGCGCATGGCCGAGCATGCCGAACGCTTCGAAACGGAGATGATTTTCGACCATATCCATACGGCCGATCTTCGCAAGCGCCCCTTCCATCTGAAGGGGGACAGCGGCGAATACACCTGCGACGCGCTGGTCATCTCCACCGGCGCCACCGCCAAATACCTCGGCCTGGCCTCGGAAGAGCACTACAAGGGCAAGGGCGTGTCGGCCTGCGCCACCTGCGACGGCTTCTTTTTCCGCGACCAGGAAGTGGCCGTGGTCGGCGGCGGCAACACCGCCGTGGAAGAAGCCCTGTACCTGGCCAACATCTGCAAAAAGGTCTACCTGGTGCACCGGCGCGACACGCTGCGCGCCGAAAAGATCATGCAGGACAAGCTGTTCGCCAAGGTCGACGAAGGCAAGATCGAGCCGGTCTGGAATCACGTGGTGGACGAGGTACTGGGTGACGACAGTGGCGTCACCGGCCTGCGCGTGAAGAGCACGCAGGACGACAGCCGGCAGGAAATCGCCGTCACCGGGTTCTTCGTGGCCATCGGCCACACGCCCAACACCAGCATCTTCGACGGCCAGCTGGACATGAAGAACGGCTATATCCAGATCCGCAGCGGCCTGGAAGGCATGGCGACCATGACCAGCGTGCCGGGCGTGTTCGCCGCCGGCGACGTGGCCGACCAGATCTACCGGCAGGCCGTCACCTCGGCCGGTTTCGGCTGCATGGCCGCACTGGACGCGGAGCGCTGGCTGGACGAGCAGAATCTGGTGGGATGAGGGATGGGGGCGAGGAACAGGTAGCGAGGGCGCATCGTTCGACCTTTCCGCGAGACATCAGGCAGAAAGCGTCCGTTACCCGCTCCTCGTTCCCCGGCTCTTGAAACGCCCATGCCCGCCGTACGCTTCCACGACTCGCTCGACACCATCGACGCGGCGGCGTGGGACGCGCTGGCGCCCGATGCCCACCCGTTCGTGTCGCATGCCTTCCTGGCGGGGCTGGAACGCCACGGCTGCATTCGTGATGACTGGGGCTGGCATCCGCATCACCTGACGTTGCACGAAGACGGGCACCTGGTGGCGGCCGCGCCGCTTTACCTCAAGGGCAACTCCCACGGCGAGTACGTGTTCGACTGGAACTGGGCCGCAGCCTGGGAGCGTGCCGGTGGCGCGTACTACCCCAAGCTGCTGTGCGCCGTACCCTACTCGCCCGTGCCCGGGCCGCGCCTGCTGACCCTGACGGACAGATACCGGCACCTTCTGGTGGAAGCGATCGAGGAGGAGACCCGGCACCTGGGCCTGTCCTCGGCCCATGTCGATTTCCTGCACGGGAGCGAGGCGGAAGCCTTCCACACGCCTTGGCTGGCGCGTTTCGACTGGCAGTATCACTGGCACGACCACGGCTACCGTGATTTCGATGATTTCCTTGCCGCGCTGAAACACAAGAAACGCAAGAACATCCGCGCCGAACGGACACAGGTGCGCAGGAGCGGCCTCGACTGTCGCATGCAGCGTGGCGACACGCTGGACGATGCCGACTGGCGAACCATCCATGCCCTGTACCTCCACACCTTCGAGAGCAAGGGCAACCACCCCACCCTCACCCTGCCCTTTTTCCGCCACCTGGCCGACACCCTCGGCGGGGGATTGCAACTGGCCCTCGCCCGCCGGCACGGCCGGATCGTCGCCATGGCCTTGTTCCTGCGCGACGCACGAACCCTCTACGGCCGCTACTGGGGCACCCGGGAACACGTGCCGGGGCTGCACTTCGAGCTCTGCTATTACCTGGGTATCGAACATGCCATCGCACAAGGCCTGACGACCTTCATGCCCGGCGCGCAGGGTCAACACAAGCTGGCGCGCGGCTTCGTTCCCGTACGCACACACTCGCGCCATCACCTGGCGCATGACGGTTTCCGCCACGCCGTGGCCCGCGCCCTTCGCGAGGAAGCCGAGGCACTGGAGACCATGGGACGGCAAATGCGCGCGCATTCGCCCTATCATGGCGGTGGATCATGAACGCCACGGGCCGCCAGGAGCGGAGCAAGCCTTCGAAGGTCTCGAGATGACGCATCTCCCCATCGCCTGGATCGCGCCGGGATCGCCGCCGCGCTTCCCCTCGCCCGCGCAGGCCCTGCGCGAGCCGGACGGCCTGCTGGCGCTGGGCGGCGACCTGTCGCGGGAGCGCCTGCTGGCCGCCTACCGGCAGGGCATCTTTCCCTGGTACGGCAACGATGAACCCATTCTGTGGTGGTCGCCGGATCCACGCTGCGGGTTCGACCTCGAACATCTGCACCCCGGCCGCACGTTGCGCAAGCTGATGCGGCGCGCCGGCTGGACGGTGACCATTGACCGGGCGTTCCGGGAAGTCGTGCAGGCCTGCGCCGCGCCGCGCGCCGGACAGCACGGCGGCACCTGGATCACGCCCGACATGGTCAACGCCTACGGGGTCCTGCACGCGGCCGGGCATGCCCACAGCATCGAGATCTGGCACGGCGACGCGCTGGTCGGCGGCCTCTATGGCGTCGCCGTGGGCCGCATGTTCTGCGGCGAATCGATGTTCAGTCGTGCCAGCGGCGGCTCCAAGGTGGCGCTGGTATGCCTGGGCCGCCTGTTGCGGCGCTGGGGTTTCCCGTGGCTCGACGCCCAGGTCGGCAACCCGCATCTTTATCGCATGGGTGCCGTGGACATGCCGCGCGGCACGTACCTGAAGTACCTGGAGACCCTGTCGCGGGAGGCGCCGGCGCCCGATGCCTTTCGGCTCGATGCCCCCGTTCCCGTCCGCGATTTCCCGCCGCCGCAGGAGCCTGCCCTGCAGGTGAATACTTGACTATTCCACGGAGGCAGGCTGCTACGCGGAATCCACGCCATAGCGCGTGGCCACATAGTCGTCCACGATGCCGACGAACTCCTCGGCAATGTTTTCGCCGCGCAGGGTGACGGTCTTCTTGCCGTCGACGAACACCGGCGCCGACGGCGCCTCGCCCGTCCCCGGCAGCGAGATGCCGATATCGGCATGGCGCGACTCGCCGGGGCCGTTGACCACGCAGCCCATCACCGCCAGCGACAGGTTCTCGGCCCCGGGGTAGCGGATGCGCCATTCAGGCATGCGCTCGCGCACGTGGTCCTGCACCGTACGTGCCAGTTCCTGGAAGAATTCGCTGGTGGTGCGGCCGCAACCCGGGCACGCCGTGACCAGCGGCGTGAAGGCGCGCAGGCCCATGGTCTGCAGCAACTCCTGCGCGACCACGACCTCCTTGGTACGCGAGGCCCCCGGCTCGGGCGTCAGCGAAATGCGGATGGTGTCGCCGATGCCTTCCTGCATCAGCACGGCCAGCGCCGCCGCGGAAGCCACGATGCCCTTCGAACCCATGCCGGCCTCGGTCAGGCCCAGGTGCAACGCATGATCGCAGCGTGCGGCCAGGTCGCGGTACACGGCAATAAGGTCCTGCACGCCGGACACCTTGCACGACAGGATGACGTGGTCGCGGCCCAGACCCAGTTCCTCGGCCCGGGCGGCCGATTCCAGCGCCGAACGGATCAATGCCTCGCGGCTGACGCGCGCCGCATCCCACGGGGCCTCGCGCCGGCTGTTCTCGTCCATCAGCGCGGCCAGCATGGCCTGGTCCAGCGAGCCCCAGTTGACGCCGATGCGCACCGGCTTGTCGTACCGGAGCGCCTTGTCGATGATGCTGGCGAACTGGGTATCGCGTTTCTTGCCGAAACCGACGTTGCCCGGGTTGATGCGGTACTTGGCCAGGGCCTCGGCGCAGGCCGGCTCGCCTTCCAGCAGCTGGTGCCCGTTGTAGTGGAAATCGCCCACCAGCGGCACCGATACGCCCATCATGTCCAGCCGCTCGCGGATGCGCGGCACGGCGGCGGCGGCTTCCCTGGTGTTGACGGTGATGCGCACCAGTTCGGAACCGGCGCGCGAAAGCTCGGCCACCTGGCGCGTGGTGCCCTCCACATCGGCGGTATCGGTGTTGGTCATCGACTGCACCACCACCGGCGCGCCACCACCCACCATGACGTTGCCGACACGGACACCAATGCTGTGGCGACGCGGTGCGGGGCCGGCGGGAATGCTGGAACAGGCTTCGAACGGGGCCGTGGACGTCATGGCGGGCAAGGGCTGGGAACCAAGTGCACAGGATACTGCAACGGCATGTCGATACCATGGCAAAACGGGAAAGACCATGTTCCGCTGCGGCATGCGGCACCACGGTGCGGCAGCGATTAGACTGGTGCCATGCCGCTCGATTCCCCCTTCAGTTCCGCTCCCCGCCTGCTGGCCGAACGTGCCTTCAGCCGCGCCGCCGGCGCTCCCCTGCTGGGCGGCAACCGGGTCGAGCTGCTGATCGACGCCAGGGTGCATTTCGAGAAGTGGCTGGAGGCCATCGGCCAGGCCCGCCGGCAGGTGCTGCTGGAAAACTACATCATCCGCAACGATGCCGTCGGCCGCGCTTTCCTGGAAGCCCTGGTCGAGCGCGCCCGCGCCGGCGTGCGGGTCTGCGTGATTCGCGACTGGATGGGCTGTTTCGGGCAGTCGCGCGCCGGGTTCTGGAAGCCGCTGCTGGACGCTGGCGGCGAAGTACGCGTGTACGGCCCGCCGCACCTGCTGCGGCCGCTGACGTTTGTCAGCCGCGATCACCGCAAGATGCTGGCCGTGGACAACGCGGTGGGCTTCCTGTCCGGCGTGTGCATCAGCGCGCAATGGCTGGGCCGCCCGGAGCGCGGCCTGGCGCCATGGCGGGATACCGGCCTGACCCTGCGCGGCCCGATCCTGGCGGAACTGCAACAGGCGTTCGCCGACAACTGGGCACGCCTGGGTACGCCGCTGGAGACCGCGGCGGTAGCCGAAACGGATACCCTGGCCGAGGTCGGGTCCACCGCGCTGCGCCTGATTGCCACCCAGCCCAGCACCGCCGGCGTCTACCGCCTGGACCAGATGATCGCCGCCATGGCCCGCAAGACGCTGTGGCTCACCGACGCCTATTTCGTGGGCGTGGCCCCCTACGTGCAGGCCCTGGCCTCGGCCGCGCGCGACGGTGTGGACGTGCGCCTGCTGGTGCCCGGCGCCAGCGACATTCCGCCGGTGGCCGGCATGTCGCGTGCCGGTTATCGTCCGCTGCTGGAAGCCGGCGTGCGCGTGTTCGAATGGAACGGCTCCATGCTGCATGCCAAGACCGCCGTGGCCGACGCGCAGTGGGCACGGGTCGGCTCGTCCAACCTCAATCTGGCCAGCTGGCTGGGCAACAGCGAGCTGGACGTGGCCATCGAGGACGTGGAATTCGCGGTGCAAATGCAGGCACAGTACGAAAGCGACCTCGACAACGCCACCGAGATCGTGCTGGCACCGCGCCGTTACCGGCGCGGCCGGCGCATCCAGGGCGAACGCCACCATGCCGGCCCGCGCCACGGCCGGGGCAGCGGCAGCCGTGCCGCCGCGGGCGCCATGCGCCTGGCACATACCGTGGGTGCCGCCCTTACCAACCGTCGCGTGCTCGGCCATGCCGAATCGGCGCCGCTGATCTGGGGCGCCCTGGGCCTGGCCGCCGCAGGCATGCTGGGCCTTCTGTGGCCCCGCGTGCTGGGCTGGCCGCTGGCCGTCGTCTCGCTGTGGATGGCCCTCAGCCTCGGTGCGCGCTGGATCGGCATGCGCCGCCGCGCGGCCCTTGAAGAAAAGCAGGAAAATGACTGATTCCCCCCTCTCCCCGGACGCACCCCGCCACGTCCTTACGCCCTCGGCGCTGAACCGCCTGGTACGCGATTTGCTGGCCGATGCCCTGCCCCGCGTATGGGTGGAAGGCGAGCTTTCCAACCTGGCGCGACCGGCCTCGGGGCACCTCTATTTCACGCTCAAGGACGCGCGCGCGCAAATCCGTTGCGCCATGTTCAAGCCGCAGAGCACGTGGTTGAAGTTCCGTCCCGGTGCCGGCGACAAGGTGCTGCTGCGGGCCCGTGTCGGCCTGTACGAGGCGCGTGGCGACTACCAGCTCATCGTCGAGCACATGGAGGAGGCTGGCCAGGGCGCGTTGCAACGCCGGTTCGAGGAACTGAAGGCGCGGCTCGACGCCGAAGGCCTGTTCGACCCGGCGTCGAAGAAAGACCTGCCGCGCTTCCCACGCCGCATCGGCGTGGTCACTTCGGCCAGCGGCGCGGCCGTCCGCGACGTGCTGCACGTGCTGGGGCGCCGTTTTCCGCTGGCCGAGGTGGACGTGCTGCCGGTGCCGGTCCAGGGCAGCGAAGCTCCACCGGCCATCGTTGCCATGTTGCGCAAGGCGGCGACGGCCCGTATCCACGACGTGCTGCTGCTCACCCGCGGCGGCGGCTCGCTGGAAGACCTGGCCGCCTTCAACGACGAGGGAGTGGCGCGCGCCATCCATGCCTGCGGCATGCCCGTGGTGTCGGCGGTAGGCCATGAAATCGACTTCACCATCAGCGACTTCGTCGCCGACCTGCGCGCGCCCACGCCCTCGGCAGCGGCCGAGCTGCTGGTTCCGGATGCCGCCGAGATGCGCCAGCACCTCGTCCATCGCCACCATCGCCTGGCCGACGTCATGCGCCGCCACGTACAGGAAAGCGGCCAACGCCTGGACCATTTGCTGGCGCGCCTGCAGATGCAAAGTCCGCGTCATCGCCTGGCACGGCAGTCCGAACGCATGGGCACCGCGCACGCACGACTGTGTCACTGGATCGGCCATGACCTGCAGCGCCGTCACGCCGCCCTCGGAGCCCTGCAGACACGCCTCGGCGTGCAGCATCCGCGTCATCGCCTGGCCCGGCAGTCCCTCGCCCTTGTCGAGCTGCGCCGGCGTCTGGCCGCGGCCATGCGGTACCCGTCGGAGCAGCGCCGGCAACGGCTGGCGCAGGCCGTGCGCGCCCTGCGCGCGGTCAGTCCGCTGGCGACACTGGAGCGTGGCTACGCCATCGTGCTGGACGCCTCGGGCGAAGTGGTCCGCTCGGCGGCTTCGGTGCCGGCCGGTGCCGAAGTCACCGCGCGTCTGGCCGACGGCGAGATGCGGCTGAAGCGGCTGGACCCGCCGCCGTCGTAGGCATCCGTTCCGCCAGCCTCGCCGGCGTTGCGGCAGGTTCAACCGGGGACACGTACATTGAGTTCTTGTCTGCGGCCGTCAGGCGCTGCCGGTCGGGGAACAGAAAGCCGGCGTCCACGCCCGCTGTTTGTCCCTCGATACGCGGGGCGTACCCTGTGCGGAGATTGTCGCGGCATGGGACGAACGGCTGCCCATCACGAACCGCCCATCCGTTCCGGAGGAACGACCATGCAGAAACATTACCCCTACTACCTCGCCAACAAGGCCGTGCAGCCCAACACGGACCTGGAAGTGCGCAACAAGTACACCGGCCGCGTCGCCACCCGCGTGGCCGTGCCGGATGCCAGGGCCGTGGAAAAGGCGATCCGGGCGGCTGTCAGGGCCGAGGCGCCGATGCGCGAGTTCAAGCCCTGGCAGCGCCAGGCCGTGCTCAACCATTGCGTCGAACGCATGGCCGAGCGCAGGAAGGAACTGGCCGAAGCCCTGTGCATCGAGGCCGGCAAACCCATCCACGATGCCGAGGGTGAGGTCACCCGCCTGGTCGACACTTTCCGCATCGCCGCGGAACTGGCGCCACAGGTCGGCGGCGAGGTGGTCAACCTGGAAATTTCCAAGCGCGCCAACGGCTACCGCGGCTTCACCCGGCAGGTGCCGCTGGGTGCCTGTTCGTTCATCACGCCGTTCAATTTTCCGCTCAACCTGGTGGCGCACAAGGTGGCACCGGCCATCGCCGCCGGCTGTCCGTTCGTGCTGAAGCCGTCCGAAAAGACGCCCGTCGGCGCGCTCATCATTGGCGAGGTACTGGCCGAAACCGATCTGCCCAGGGGCGCGTTCTCGATCCTCCCGGTGTCGGGCAGCGAGGCCTCGCCGTTCGTCGAGGACGAGCGCCTGAAACTGCTGTCGTTCACCGGCGGCCAGATCGGCTGGGAGCTGAAAGCCAAGGCCGGACGCAAGAAGGTGGTGCTGGAACTGGGCGGCAACGCGGCCTGCATCGTCGATGCCGACCAGGAAAGCCGCCTGGA
>CAZMXV010000087.1:0-10306 GCA_964570295.1 uncultured Rhodanobacteraceae bacterium | reverse complement strand
GCGGCGTCAATGGCCTGCTGCGGCGTGCCGTAGCCGGCCCGGTATTCCAGGGTGGCGGTGGCGCCAAGCATCTTCTTGGCCTCGGCCGTGTCCTGCACGCCGGCCAGTTCCACCACGATGCGGCTCTCGCCCTGCTGCTGGATCAACGGCTCGGACACGCCCAGCGCGTTGATGCGGTTGCGCAGGGTGCCGACGTTCTGGGTGATGGTGGTCTGCGCCAGTTCGCGCAGCTTCTGCTCGGGCAGGTCGGCATCCAGCACGTAGCGGTCGCCACGGCTGGCGCCGTTGGAGATCACCAGGTCGGGATAGTTCTGGGCGATGATGCCCGCCGCGCGGTCACGGTCCTCGTCGGAGCGCAACACCACGCTGACGCCGACACCGCTCTTGGCGCCGCTGACGTTGACATAGCGGATCCGGGCGTCACGCAGCAACGAGCGGGTGTCCTCGACATAGGCGGTTTCCTGCTTCTCGCGCACCGCGGCCTGGTCGACTTCCATCAGGAAGTGCACGCCGCCCTGCAGGTCCAGGCCCAGGCGCATGGAGTTGGCATTGATGGCCTGCAGCCAGGGCGGCACGGTGGACGCCAGGTTGAGGGCCACCACGTATTTGTCGCCCAGCGATTCGGTGAGGACGTCGGAGGCCCGCAGCTGCACCTCGGGGTTGGCGAAGCGCGCCAGCAGACGCTGGCCGTTCTCGTCCAGCTCCAGGCGCTCGAAGGCGATCTTGTGTTCCTGCAGGATGCCGCGCACCCGCGTCTCGAGTGCCTGGTCCACGGTGGCACCGCGGTTGGCAGACACCTGCACCGCCGGCTCGCGCTGGAAGATGTTGGGCACCGCGTAGAGAATGCCCAACGCCAACACCACGATCACCAGCGCGTATTTCCAGCGTGGAAAATCACTCATGCGTCAAATCCGTCTATGTCACGGCCGCCGCGACGACCGGTAATGCAAGTGGCCGCAAGATGCGGCCACTTCCCCCTCACGCCGACTTCAGCGTGCCCTTCGGCAGGACCTGTGCAATCGATGCACGCTGCACCCGGAGCTTGACGCCCTCGGCCACTTCCACGGTCACGAAGGAGTCGCCCAGGGCATCGATGCGCCCGGCGATGCCGCCGTTGATGATCACTTCGTCACCCTTGCCGAGGGCCTCGATCATGGCCTTGTGCTGCTTCTGGCGCTTCTGCTGCGGGCGGATCATCATGAAGTACATCAGCACGAACATGACGATGATGACGATGAAGAACGACGCGCCGCCGCCGGCAGGCGCGGGGGCTTCCGCGCCCAGGGCGACGGCGTTGAGGATGGACAGGTCCATGATGACTCCGCAATGAGGTTGGGCCGGGGCCGCGGACGGCGATCCCGCCAGGATAAAGATTGCCGATTATGCCATGAGGTTCCCCGGCGGTGCAGTGTCCTCCGTCATGCTCCGCCACCGCCCGTCGGCATGCTTTCCGCGGGGTGGCCGCCGGGGCCGCGTCAGACGACGCGCGCGCCCCGGCGCCTGGCGTGGAAGGCGTCCACGAAGTCCGCGAGCCGGTCGCCGGCGATGGCCTGGCGCAGGCCGGCCATCAGGCGCTGGTAATGGCGCAGGTTGTGGATGGTGGCCAGTTGCGAGCCCAGGATCTCGTTGCAGCGGTCCAGGTGGCGCAGGTAGGCGCGGCTGAAGCCGTGCGTGCAGGTGTAGCAGTCGCAGCCTTCCTCGATGACGCCGGCATCGTCGGCGAAGCGCGCGTTGCGGATGCGCAGGGTGCCGGTGTCGGTGAACAGGAAACCGTTGCGCGCGTTGCGGGTGGGCATCACGCAATCGAACATGTCCACGCCGCGACACACGGCCTCGACGATGTCCTCCGGCCGGCCCACTCCCATCAGGTAGCGCGGCCGGTCCGGCGGCAACAGCGACACGCTGAAATCCAGGACGCGATTGCGCTCGTCCTCCGGCTCGCCCACCGCCAGTCCGCCCAGGGCGTAACCGTCGAAGCCGATCTCCACCAGCCCTTCCGCCGAGCGCCGGCGCAGGCCCTCGTGCACACCGCCCTGCACGATGCCGAACAGGGAGTTGGGGTTGCCGCCCGTGTCGAACGCCTGCCGCGAGCGCGCCGCCCAGCGCAATGAAAGCTCCATGGAACGGGCCGCCTCGGCCTCGGTGGTCAGGCGTCCGTCGACCTGGTAGGGCGTGCACTCGTCGAAAGCCATCACGATGTCGGAGTCCAGCACTTTCTGGATGCGCATGGACTCCTCCGGCGACAGGAACACTTTCGAGCCGTCCACCGGCGAAGCGAACGTGACGCCTTCCTCGGTCAGCTTGCGCCGGTGCGCCAGCGAAAACACCTGGAATCCACCCGAGTCGGTGAGGATGGGACCATCCCAGCGCGCAAACCCGTGCAGCCCGCCGAACGTGCCGATCACGTCCAGCCCCGGACGCAGGTACAAATGAAAGGTGTTGCCCAGGATGATCTCGGCGCCGATCTCGCGCAGGTCGCGCGGGGTCATGGCCTTGACCGTGCCGTAGGTGCCCACCGGCATGAAGCACGGCGTCTCCGCCGTGCCGCGCGCAAAACGAAGCCGGCCACGGCGGGCCGCGCCCGAGGTGGCGAGAATGTCGAACTGGAGTGCGGTCATCCGGCCATTATCGCGGCTTTCGGCGCAAGGCGGAAAGGGGCGCCCAAAGCCATCGCGGCCATGGAGCGCTTCCGCAAAGGCTTCCGGAATAACCGGAGAGGACCGTGCGGAAGCGGCCCATGGCCGCGATGCACCCGTGCGCGACGCTTTACATTTCCACGAAACGCAGCGTGGCGCCGGTCGGCTTGACCGCCTCGGCCACGCGCTGCTGATCGGCCTGGTCGCCGATGACCAGGATGATCACGCCCTTCAGCGCACCCGGTTGCGAGCTCTTCAGCGCCTCGATGGCCAGGTCGGCAGTCTTGGACGAATCGGGGCCGCCCAGGGCGATCAGGTTGCCGGGCGTCACGCCACGCGCAATGATGGTCGAGACGTTCTCGAGCTGGCGCTGGCGCTGGGCCTTGGCTTCGTCGCTGTCGCCACCCGGGACCAGGTACGGGTACGGCCGGTCGGCGGTCATGCCCTGCATGTTCTGGCTCAGCACCTGCGACAGATACTTGCCCCAGGCGGCGCTGTCGTTGGGATCGGTCGGCTTGGTCACCTGGGCGGTCTGGGTTTCCTGCTGTGCCGTGTTGTCGGAGGCGTCGTTGCAGGCGGCCAGGGTCATCGTGCCGGCAACGGCAAGCAGGGCGACGAGGGCGTATTTGCGCATGGGATTCACCTTTTTTGACTGTCGTGAGTCGGAAATGCATGTACGGGGTCATCTTACCCCGATATGTACTTTCGGGGCGCGCTTCAGCGGTCGGCGCCGCCGCCGTTTTTCCGCCAGCGCCGGCGCATCGCGTCCTGCACGGCGGGGTGCACGAAATCCGACACGTCGCCCCCCAGGTAGGCGATCTCGCGCACCAGCGACGAGGAAATGAAGCTGTACTGCTCGGCCGGAGTCAGAAACAGCGTCTCGACCTCGGGCACCAGGTGCCGGTTCATGCTGGCCGGGCCAGCGAGATGCGGTCCTCCAGGCTGAAGCTGGGGCCCTTGCCGGTATTCCGGGCCACCGCGACAACCACGCGATCGAACAGGGGCGCGGCCCGCGCCACCAGGTCGGCATGGCCATTGGTGATGGGATCGAACGTGCCGGGATAGACCGCCACGCGCCTCCCGGTTCGGGTGTTGTCCGTCATGGAAAGCCCTGCAACCAATCAACCCGCCTAGCTTAATGGATGCGCGCCATCGCGGCGATACAGCACATGGTGCACGTCGCCCGCGCGCCCTTCGCGATGCATGCGCCAGCCCGACGGAACGACGACGCCCTTTCCCGCCGGAGCCTCGACGTGGATCCATGCCGGCGCCGCCAGCAGGCCCGATGCCTCCAGATCGGCCACGGCACGGTTCCACAGGTCCGCTCCGAAAGGCGGGTCCAGAAACACCACGTCGAACGGTTGCCGGATGGCGCCTGCCAGCCATGCCCCGGCATCGGCGCATTCCACCTCGGCATCCTCCCGCCCCAGGCGGCCCAGGTTGCTCCGCAGCGCCTCGGCCAGGCCGGCATCGCGTTCCACGAAGGTGGCCCATGCCGCACCCCGCGAAAGCGCCTCCACACCCAGCGCTCCGCTGCCTGCGAACAGGTCCAGACAGCGTGCACCCGGCAGCACGGCGCGCAGCCAGTTGAAGAGGGTCTCGCGCACGCGCCCCGGCGTCGGACGCAGGCCCGGGTGCTCCGGCACGGCCAGGACCGAGCCGCGCAGGCTGCCCGCACCGATGCGCACGCGCCCCGGCGCCTTCTTGTGGCCGCCGGACGCCTTCGCCCGCACCATCAGGCCGCCCCCCGCGGCACAGGCGCGGAAACGGGGCCGGCCAGTGCTAGCATGGCGTCCCCACCTGCCCTCACCGAGTTTTCCATGCTGAAGTTCTGGAAAAAGAAAAACGCGGACAAGGATACCGGCAAGCCGGAAGAAGCGGCAGCCGGGGCCCCGGAGCCGCAGCCGGCCCCCGAACCTCCCGAAGCGGTCGTGGAGGAACCGGCCGCCCCGCTCGCCACACATGCCGGCGAAGCGCCAGGGGTCGCCGAACCCGCCCCCGAGCCTCCGCCCGCCAGCATCGACGAGACGGCCGACACGCCTGCGCCACCGGACCAGGCCGCCGCCGCGGCCGACACCCGCCGCGGCTGGCGCAGGCGCCTGTCCGGCAGCGGCTTTGCACGCGGCCTGTCGGGCCTGTTCGCGCGCAATCCCCGCCTGGACGACGCGCTGCTGGACGAACTGGAAACCGTACTCATCACCGCCGACGTCGGCGTCAACACCAGCATGGAGCTGGTCGAGCATCTGCGCGGACGCATGCACAAGCGCGAATTCGCCGACAGCAACGCCCTGCTCGACGCGCTGCGCGACCGTCTGGTGGCCATGCTCGGCGGCATCGAGCGCCCGCTGGAGGTCGCCACGCACAAGCCTTTCGTGCTGCTGGTGGTCGGGGTCAACGGCGTCGGCAAGACCACCACCATCGGCAAGCTCGCCCGCCGCTGCCGCCAGCAGGGACTGGGCGTCACCCTGGCCGCCGGCGACACCTTCCGCGCCGCCGCCGTCGAGCAGCTCAAGACCTGGGGCCAGCGCAACGACGTGCCGGTGATCTCCCAGGGCCAGGGTGCGGACTCGGCAAGCGTCATCTACGATGCGCTGGAAGCCACCCGCGCGCGCGGCGGCGACATCCTGATCGCCGACACCGCCGGGCGCCTGCACACCCAGAGCGGCCTGATGGATGAACTGGCCAAGGTCATCCGCGTCATGCGCAAGATCGACCCGGAGGCCCCGCACGAGGTGCTGATGGTGATCGACGGCACCACCGGACAGAATGCCATCAGCCAGCTGCGCCAGTTCCACCAGAGTGCCGGCGTCACCGGGCTGGTGGTGACCAAGCTGGACGGCACCGCCAAGGGCGGCGTGGTGTTCGCGCTGGCCCGCGAGTTCGATCTGCCGATCCGCTTCGTGGGGTTGGGCGAGGGTATCGACGACCTGCGTCCCTTCGACGCGCGCGCCTTCGTCGACGGGCTTCTGCCGGGCAACCTGGGCGACGTGAAAGACTGACGTACCGCCCCCCGGCACGAAAACAAAAACGGCGCGACGACCAGGTCGCCGCGCCGGTTCGCGCGCCAGGGGGCCCGGGCGCGCAAACGTGAACCGCCCCTGAGGGCGGAGGCCGGCATTATCCGTACAACCGCTTTGACAGACCCACGATCTTGTCACAATGACCACCATGCACCGACGAATCCGCCTGATACTGCTGACGGTCGTGATCGCCGTCACGGCATTGCTGCTGGCCGCCAGCATCGCGGTGTATTCGCTGCTGCAACCCAAACGCATCACCGACATGCTGCGCGACCAGGCGCGGCAGGCGGGGCTGGCGCTGGTGCTGGGGGCCCCCGCCGAACCCACGCTGTGGCCGCAGCCGGCACTGGTGCTGCACAGCCTCACCCTGTCCTCCAACAACCGCCCGGTGCTGGTGGCGGCGCGCGCGCGCGTGGTCCTGCCGTGGCGCACCCTGCTGGGCGGCCCTCCCAACATCACCCGCCTGGAGCTGGATGCCCCGCGGCTGCACATCGACCAGCTCGGACGCCTGTTCGGTGACCGGGCGGACGACGACACCCCGCCCACGCTGCCGCACGTCAAGGCCGGCATGCGCATCAGCCACGGCTCCATCATGAACAAGGGCAAATTGATGCTGGATGGTCTCAACCTGGAAACCGGCCCGCTGCTGCCCGGCCGCGTGTTCAACCTGCTGATCACCGCCAGCGCCTACGAGCACCCCTTCAAGCTGACCCTGCTGACGACACCGCGCCAGCACCCCGACGCCATCGAGTTCGACAACATCCACATCAACGTCGACGCCGATTCCGACGCCGGACTGGTGCTCGACGGGCGGGCCATCTGGCACGGCGACACCGGGCTCGACCTCGACCTGGACGGCACCCTGCGCCGCGCGGACGGCCGCACCTACCGGACCGTCCTGCAGGTGGTGCCGCCCGCCACCGGCCGGTCCAACGCTTTCCGGGTGGCCCTGGACGGCCCCGGCATTCATGCCGATCTGGACATGCCGCCCTCGCGGCTGGCCGACTGGTGGCAGCAAGTCAGCCGTCCCGACACCACCGCCGACCTGCCGCTGCCGCCCCTGGACGGCCACATCGACATCGAGCGTCTGGACATCGGCGGCACCCACGTCGAGGGTATGCACCTGAGCACCGGCAGCGCCGCCCCGGCCCCCGCCTCCAGCACCCCGGCCACCGGCGGCGACGCCGCGGCAACCCCCGCCAGCCCATGATCGCCCCGGCCCTGCTCGCCTGGTACGACCACCACGGCCGCCACGATCTGCCCTGGCAGCATCCGCGCAGCGCCTACCGGGTATGGCTGTCCGAGATCATGCTGCAGCAGACCCAGGTCACCACCGTCATTCCCTATTTCCGGCGTTTCCTGCAGGCGCTGCCCACACTGGCCGACCTCGCCGCCGCGGACGAGGACCAGGTCCTGGCCCTGTGGTCGGGACTCGGCTACTACCGCCGCGCCCGCTTCGCGCACCAGGCCGCGCGCCTGTGCGTGGAGAAGCACGGCGGCGAACTGCCGCGCGACTTCGACGCCCTGACAGCCCTGCCCGGCATCGGCCGCTCCACCGCCGGCGCCATCCTGGCCCAGGCCCACGGTTTGCGTTTCGCCATCCTCGACGGCAACGTCAAGCGCGTACTGACGCGCTACCACGGCATCCACGGCTATCCCGGTACCAGCGCCGTGGAAAGGGTGCTGTGGGAGCTGGCCTGGCAGCATACGCCGCGGGAACGCGTCGCCGACTACACCCAGGCCGTCATGGACCTCGGAGCCACCTTGTGCACCCGTACCCGGCCAGGCTGCGGGAGCTGTCCGCTGGCCGACGGATGCGTCGCCTTCCGCGACGACCTCACCGACCGCCTGCCGGAACGCAAGCCGGCCAGGACCCTGCCCCGGCGCCGTACCGTGATGCTGCTGCTGGTCGACGACGGGAACCGTGTCCTCCTGGAAAAACGCGGCCCGCAGGGCGTCTGGTCGGGCCTGTGGAGCCTTCCCGAAAGTTGCGACAGGCAGACGGCCGCCGTGGATGCCTCGCGGCTGGCCGGGGTGGAAGCGGGGCGAGCGCTGGAGGCTTTCACCCACGTTTTCAGTCATTACCGCCTGGAGATCACGCCGGTGCTTTTCCCCGGGGCGACAAGCCGCCCCCGCATCGTCGATAATGGGTGCCTGCGCTGGTGCAGCCGCGACGAGCTGGCCGACCTCGGCCTGCCCGCACCGGTACGCACCCTGCTGGAAAAGACCCTGCCGGAACCGGTGCGTGCCTGACGCACCCTCCGGCATGCACTGGAGACCGACATGACCCGCACCGTCCACTGCGCCAGACTCGGCCGCGAGGCCGAAGGCCTGGACTTCGCCCCCTGGCCCGGCGAACTGGGCAAACGCATCTACGACGGGATCTCGCGCGAGGCCTGGGGCCAGTGGCTGGCCCACCAGACCATGCTTATCAACGAGAACCGCCTCAACCCGCTGGATCCCGGCGCACGCCGCTTTCTTGCCGGCGAAATGGAGAAGTTCCTGTTCGGGGAAGGCTCGGCCCCGCCCCCGGGTTACGAACCGCCCGACCCGCCCGCCGCGGCTTGACGAACACGCGTCGAACCTGTCTAATACGCGGCCTTGCGCTGCAAAACGCGCAGGCGACGATACTGGCCAGATAGCTCAGTTGGTAGAGCAATGGATTGAAAATCCATGTGTCCCTGGTTCGATTCCAGGTCTGGCCACCACATTCGACGGTCCGCCCGGTGCGGGCCGTTTTTTTGTGGACGCGAAACGTCCCGCGTGAAATGATCGCCACCCGCCATCGCGTCAGATCACCGGATAGGCGATCTCGTCGAACTCGAAGCCGGCCTCGGACATCATCAGCTCGATGATGATGGGCACGATCGTTCCCATGATCGAGACACCGTCGCGGACCTGGGCGCGGTTGGTCGCACCACCCCACGTCGAGCCCCCGTGCAGGAGCTGGTTGCGCAGCACATACAGCCGACCCAGGACAATGGAAACCAGTACCGCGGTTTCGTTTTGCATCAGGGCATGCATGGCGCGCCGGCGACTGGCCTCGAAGCGTTCCTTCCATGCGTTGTCCGATGCATGGTCACGCACGGCCTGCCAGAACGGGCGGTAGACGAACCGGTTCCCGATCAGGGTCCGGATGGGGCCGCTGAACTGCCCGAACAACGCCTGGTGCAACCGGCCCCGCACATCCAGCACCAGCAGGCGCTCGATGAAGTCGTCGGCCTGCTCGCGCTCCTTCTTCTCGAAGCCGAACTCGCTGGCATAGGCCGCATTGAAGGCGATCCACAGAAAGATGAACCGGGCATCGGGATCGTCGTCCTCACGCTCGGCGCGTGCCAGCCAGCTGATGGCCCGATGGATGCGCACACGCAATGATTCGGACTGGCCGTCGCGCACCTGCCGGTGGCGCGCCTTGAGACTGGCGGCATCCATCTCCTTCCCCCTGTTCGATATGCCGGACTCCAGCGTAGCCAGATCGGCGTGGCGGTGGCAATGGGTATGGGCAGGAGGGGGCGGGAACGAGGAAGGTCACAAGCCATCACGGTCATGCGCCGAGGTCACCTCTTGCCGGCATCCCTCGACACGCCGGGAATGCCTGACGCCAGGTTTCTCGAGGCTCCCCGGGGAGGCGCGGGGAGCTCCGGGCTCCTCACGCCGGCTCGGCCGCCTGCAGGGTCTCCAGAAACGCCTCGCCGTAGCGTTCCAGCTTGCGCTCGCCAACTCCGCTGATGGCGGCCATGTCGCTGCGCGTGGCGGGGCGTTCGCGCAGCATGGCGAGCAGGGTCGCGTCGTGGAAAATGACGTATGCGGGCACGCCCTGCTCACGGGCCAGGCGGGCCCGGGTGTCGCGCAGGGCCTGCCACAACGGCTCCTCGTGCGGGGCGATGTCCAGGCTCTGCCGGCGCGACGCGCCGCTTCCCCGGCTGCTCCTGCGCGCGGCGCGGCGCTCGGCCTGGTTGGCCTCATGGCGCATGCGTACGGCCTGCGTGCCCTGCAGCACCGGGCGCGCGGCTTCGGTGAGGTGGAGCGTGCCGTAGCCGTCGGCGTCGGGCTCCAGCAGACCGCTGGCGGTGAGCTGGCGGAACACGCCGCGCCATTGGTGGGCATCCAGCTCGGTGCCGATGCCGAACACGCCCAGGTTGTCGTGGCCGCGGGCACGGATTTTGTCGTTGTCCTTGCCCAGCAGCACGTCCACCACATGCGCCACGCCGAAGCGCTGGCCGGTGCGGTAGACGCAGGACAGGGCCTTGCGCGCGGCCTCGGTGGCATCCCAGGTGGGAGGTGGCGACAGGCAATTGTCGCAGTTGCCGCAGGACGCGGCGCCGGTTTCGCCGAAATAGGCCAGCAGACGCTGGCGGCGGCAGCCGGTGGTCTCGGCATACCCCAGCAGGGCATCCAGGCGCGCGTAGTCGACACGCTTGCGTTCGTCGCCGGCCTCGGAAGCAAGAATGAACTGCTTCTGTGCCACCAGGTCGCCCATGCCGTAGACCATCCAGGCCTCGGCCGGCAGCCCGTCGCGACCGGCGCGACCGGTTTCCTGGTAATAGCCTTCCAGGCTCTTGGGCAGGTCCATGTGCGCCACGAAGCGCACGTCGGGCTTGTCGATGCCCATGCCGAAGGCGATGGTGGCGCACATCACGATGCCGTCCT
>CAZMXV010000086.1:0-10405 GCA_964570295.1 uncultured Rhodanobacteraceae bacterium | reverse complement strand
TGCCGCCGGCATTGACAAAGGCGCTGGTGGTCCAGCGGCCTCCCGAGGTGACGCTGCGGCCGGCGGTGATGCTGATGTCGGCGGCGCGGGCCGGTGCGGGGGTGAGGGTGGCGGCCGCCAGCAGACCGGCGGCAAGCATGGGTAGTGACGCGCGCATGCGCTGCTCCTTGTAGCTTCTTTGTTGTACCCCCCGGTCCAATTATATAGGAACATGTGCCCGCGCCGTCGTGCCGGAGGAGCGGAAAATCCGTTCCTCCGGCCGGTGCGGTCGCGCTGCGTTCAGCGTTCAGGGAGTGCCGGTGGCGTCCAGGTCTACCGCGTCGATGCCCACCTGGCGCAACTGCGGATGCGTCTTCTTCAGCGCGGCGGCGAATTGCGAGGCATCGCCGACCACCACGATGCGGGTGCCGTCGGCATCGAGGTGACGGGCCGCGAAGCGGCGTACCTGTGCCGGGGTGACGGCCTCGACGCGCTCGATGTACTTGTCGATGTCGGCCAGGTCGATGCCGTAGAGCGCCAGGGAGCCGACGCGTCGGGCCAGGCCGCTGGTGGTTTCCAGGCTGCGTCCGTAGGCGCCGGCGAGGGTGGCCTTGCGCGCGTCCAGTTCGTCACGGGGAACCTCCGTGGTGGCCAGGGTGCGGAAGGCGGTCTCGACGAGGTCCACGACCTGGGCGGCCGAGGGGTTCTTGGTCTGCACCACGGCCATCCACTGGCCGCTGTCGCGGCGGGTGTCCAGCAGGCTGCGGGCCCCGTAGCTGAGGCCGCGCTTGATGCGGATTTCGCGGTTGAGGCGGGCCGAGTAGGAGCCGCCCAGCACGGCGTTGGCCACCGTGCCGACGTAGTAGTCCGCATCGTCGCGGGGCATGGCGCGGTGGGTGGCGACCACGCCGGCCTGGCCGCCGCCTTCCTGGTTCACCACCAGCAGGGCCGGGGCGTCGGCCTTGCCGGCTCCGGCGGCACGGGCCGGCAGCGGATCCCGCGGAGCCTCCCAGTCGCCGAAGGCGGCCGCGGCCAGGCGCCGGGCGGTGGCCATGTCGATGTCACCCGCGAACACCAGGATGGCGTTGTCCGGGCGGTACCAGGTGGCATGCTGGCGCACCACGTCCGCACGCGTGATGCGGGCGAGCGATGCCGGCGTGCCGGCCGCCGAGTGCGCGTAGGCTCCGTCGCCGAACACCGCGCGTTCGGCCAGCAGGGTGGCCATGCCGGTTGGCCGCGACAGCTTCAGGCGCAGGTTGTCCAGGGCCTGCTTGCGGGCGCGGTCCAGCTCGTCGTCGGCGAAGCCGGGCTGGCGCACCACATCAGCCATCAGGCGCAGCGCGGCCGGCAGGCGCGGCGTGGTGACGGTGATGCCGAGGTCCGACTCGTCCCAGTCCGCATCGCCTTCCAGCGAGCCGCCCAGCGCCTCGGCGGCAGTGGCGATGGCGGGCGCATCCATGCCGGCGGCGCCGCGGGTCAGCAGCGTGGCGGTGAGGGCGGCCAGCCCGGCCTTGCCGGCGGGGTCGGTTTCGCTGCCGGCACGGACCAGCAGGCGTGTCGTCACCAGCGGCAGGCCGTCGCGGGGCGCCACCACCACGCGCAGGCCGTTGGGCAGCGTGTCCGTCTGCGGGGCGGGCACGTGCAGCGCCGGCGCCGGGCCGGGAGGGGGCGGGGTGGCCGGAAAATCGGTGGCGACCTGGGCGGCGGCGGCCGTGGACAGGGCCATGGCCAGCATGGACAGGAGGCCCGGCATGAATGGCTTGCGGCGGCTCATTTCGTGTCCTCCCCGGGCGCCGGCAGGTAGTCGATGGTGACGCTGTGCGCGCCGGTCACGTATGTTGCCAGAACCCGCTGCACATCGGCGGCGGTGACCGCCTGCAGGGCATCGAGATCGGTGTTGACGGCGGCGGGGTCGCCCTCGATGAGGGCGGCCTGGCCCAGGGCGAAGGCCTTGCCCTGGGCGGTCTGGCGCTGGCGCAGGGTGTCGGTGAGGAGCTGTGTCTTCACCTTGTCCAGCTCGGCGGCGTCGATGGAGCCGGTGGCCAGCTTGCGGATGCCGGTGCGGATACCCTCGGCGGCTTCGCCCGGCGTGTGTCCGCTGGCGACGATGGCGTAGGCGGTGAACAGGCCGGGTCCCATGCGCTGGTCGGAAAACACGCCGACCTGGCGCGCCGTTCCGCTGCGATAGACCAGCGCCTGGTGCAGGCGCGAGGAGTCACCGCCGGCGAGCAGGCTGGCGGCCACTTCCAGTGCCGCCGAGTCGTCGCTGGAGGCCGGTGGCAGCAGCCAGGTCATGGCCACGGCCGGCAGCGGCGCGGTGGGCGAGGTGACGGTGACGTGGCGGTCCCGGGTGCGTGCCGGCTCCTCGGCCGTCACCCGCGGCAGCGGCGTATCCGGCTTCGGGATCCAGCCGAAATACTGGTCCACCCAGGCGTCCAGCTGGGTCGGGTCGAAGTCGCCGGCCACGATCAGGGTGGCGTTGTCGGGGCGGTAGAAGGTGTCGTGGAAGGCGATCACGTCCTCGAGCGAGGCCGCTTCCAGTTCGTCGATGTTGCCGATGGTGGGGCGCCGGTACGGGTGCACCGTGAACGAGTTCGGGTCGATGGCGTTGAACAGGCGGCCGTAGGGGTTGGCCAGCACGCTCTGGCGGTACTCCTCCTCGACCACGGCACGCTCGGAGGTGAAGTTCTTCTCGTCCACATTGAGGTTGGACAGGCGTTCGGCCTCGGCCCACAGCAGCGTGCGCAGGTGGTTGGACGGCACCACTTCGAAATAGTTGGTGACGTCGTCGCCGGTGGAAGCGTTGTTGGCGCCGCCGACGTCCTCGGTGAGACGGTCCATCTGCTCGGCGTGCATGTGCTTCGTGCTCTTGAACATCAGGTGTTCGAAAAGGTGCGCGAAGCCGGATCGGCCCGGCGGGTCGTCCTTGGAGCCGACGTGGTACCAGACCTGCACGGCCACGGTGGGACTGGAATGGTCCTCGATGCTCAGTACCTGGAGCCCGTTGTCGAGAACGCGCTGGCGGTAGGTCAGCGGGGGGATCTTCAAGGCCTGATGGCTGGCGGCGGGGGCCGCTGTCGGCATGGCCTGCGCGGCAACGGGCGCGGCCATGGCCATGGCCAGCATGGTGGCAAGACAGAATCGCATGATGATCTCCCCGGGCAATGGCCGCACTTTAGCAAAACCCGGGGGCGGCGCATGTGCCGGTCGCCACGGCCCCGGTGCCCGCGCGCGACAGGGGGGGGCATGGCCCGGAGCGCCGTCCAGGCAAGGCGCGTTCAGTCCGGCCAGCGCAGCTCGACGTGGGTGTTGAAGAAGCGCGGGTCGTCGCGCGAGCCGCCCGGCACGGCATGGAACACGCCGATGCCGTCCACCGGCAGCTGCTGCCCCTCGGCGAACATGCCGCCCAGCGCCTGCATGTCGGCCAGTTGCTGGCACAGGGCGCCGGCATTGTCCGTCTCGTTTTCCGGCACGCGGGTCAGGCTGATGTCGGGGCGGCCGAACTTGCGCAGGCCGCGGGTGTGCACCCACTTGCGCCGCGGGTCGTCGGGGTCGTCGTTGCACAGGACCAGGAAGTGCTGGCGCAGGGTGGTGTCGTTGCCGGAGGCCACGCCGCGGATCCAGCCGGTGCGGTCGAACAGCCCCGCGACCTGCGGGTCGGCCACGGCCACGGCGCCGGCCTCGAACAGCTTCGCGATGCCGCGCAGGGTGGTGCGCAGGTAGTCGAGGTCCGATGGATCACGTACGCTGCCGGCGATACGCAGCACGTGGGGCGCCGCGCGGGCCGCCTCCAGGGCGTCGGGTGCGTCGGCGGCGTACACCTCGCCCAGCGATCCCGCCAGCGGATAGCCCTCCCACTGGCGCAGCGCGGCATGCTCGTAGTGCTTCAGCGCGAGGCCGTCGGGCAGCGTGGCCTGGGTCCCGGCAGGGAAGCGGCCGAACACGAAATACAGCAGGATGGCGTCTTCACCGCTGGCGTGCCAGTAGGGGCGTTCCCAGTGGGCGTCGGGGCGGGGTGGCGGTGGAATCATGGCGTGGTCTCAGTCGGTGCGGTCCAGGGGCAGCACGCTCTGCTGCGGTTCGATGCGCCCGTGCCCGGCGGTGATCTTCTTGAATTCGGCGCGGCTTACCGAGACATAGCGGTCGTTGCCGCCGATCTCAACCTGCGGGCCGGCGGTGACGGCGTGGCCGTCCGCGTCCACGCGCACCACCATGGTGGCCTTGTGGCCGGAGTGGCAGATGGTCTTGATTTCCTGCAGCTCGTCGGCCCAGGCCAGCAGGTGGCGGCTGCCCTCGAACAGTTCGCCGCGGAAGTCGGTGCGCAGGCCGTAGGCCAGCACCGGAATGTGCAGTTCGTCGACCACGTCGGTCAATTGCCACACCTGGGCGCGGGTCAGGAACTGCGCCTCGTCGACCAGCACGCAGTCGAGCCGGCCGCGTTCGGCCACGTCGGCCTTGACCATGGCGAGCAGGTCGGCAGCGTCGGCAAAGCGCAGCGCGCGCGCCTTCAGGCCGATGCGCGAGGCCACCATGCCTTCGCCGTAGCGGTTGTCCAGGGCCGGCGTGAGGATCAGCGTGCGCATGCCGCGCTCGTGGTAGTTGTAGGCGCTCTGCAGCAGGGTGGTGGTCTTGCCGGCGTTCATGGCCGAGTAATAGAAGTACAGCTTGGACATGGCGCTCCAGATGCGAAAGGCTCCCAGAAACCCCGTGGGGCGGCCGTTGGCCGCGCCGGGGCGCGCGTGCCGGACGCCGGCAGCGTGACCCTTCCACGGAAGGTATCGGCGGCGCGGTGGCCGGCGCCGCCGAAGCGTCCAGTTTATTCGACCCAGGCCGCGCGTGCCTGGCGCCGGCGCTGCCGCCACTCGCCCAGCCAGGTGCGGAAGTCCAGCAGCACGTTGATGCCGTAGATGGTGCGGAACATGTTCAGCCGGTGCAGCACGGCGCGGTTGTCGAACACGTCGCCGGCCAGCATCGAGATCACTCCCTCCTCGATGCGGCAGACGTTGCGCGGGTTGCGGAACAGGCGCGCCATGACCGGATTGTTGAAGCGGTAGATGAAGAAGCTGAAGCGCCTCATGCCCGTGCGCAGGCGTTTTTCCAGGCGTCGCTGCAGGGCCGCCTCGCGGCGCGGCTGGCGCAAGGCCGTGTCGATCAGCCCGGCGGCATGCTCGGCACCGCTCATGGCCAGCAGCACGCCCGAGGAAAACACCGGGTCGAGGAACCCGAAGGCGTCACCGATCAGCAGCCAGCCCGGGCCGCCGATGCGGCGGGCATCGTAGGAATAGTTGCCGGTGGCATGCACGCGCTCGTCGATGAGGGTGGCCTGGTCCAGGCGTTTCCACATCGCCGGATTGTCGCGCAGCATGTCGAAGAAGAAGTCGCGCTGGCTGCCGCGGCGGCGCTTGAAGTATTCCGGCCCGGCCACCACGCCCACGCTCATGATGTCGCCGGGCAACGGGATCATCCAGGCCCAGCCGTCCTGGCCGAAGCGATACAGGCTGACGTTGCCGGCATGCTCGCCCTGGCGGAACTCGGCGCCGCGAAAATGGCCGAACAGGGCCGCCGTCTGGTGCTTGCGGTTCTTGCGCTTGAGTTTTTTCTTGCCGGCCAGGAAGGCGTCGCGGCCGCTGGCGTCGATGACGTAGCGGGCGCGGATGACGTGTTCGCCGTCGGGGCCGCGCACGGTGGCGAGGTGGTGGCGGCTGTCCTCGTGCCGCACCTGCATGACACGCTCGCCGTCGCGCATGTCGGCGCCCTGCTCGCGTGCATGCTCGAACAGCATGTGGTCGAAGTCCTGCCGGTAGACCTCGAACGAATGCGGCGGACTGGCACCCAGCGCGCGGCAGAAGTCGAAGGTGTTGTAACCGCGCTCGTTGTCGGCTTCGAAGTCGGCGCCGGCCTTGTACTTGCCGATGGCACGCACCTTTTCCATCACGCCCAGGCGCTCGAAGATGGGCAGGTTCATCGGCAGCAGCGATTCACCGATGTGGAAGCGTGGATGGCGCTCCTTTTCCAGGCCGACCACCGACCAGCCGCGCCGGGCCAGCAACGCGGCCACGGTACTCCCGGCCGGTCCGCCGCCAATGACCAGTACGTCACAGCTGGCCGTGTCGGCCTGCGCCGTCGAACTCATGCGCCCCTCTCCCTCTCGATGGATGACCCTGCGGCGCCAGCCTAGCGCATCGGCGGGAAACCCGCGAGGCATCCTCTTGACGCTGCCGCTACCATGTCGCGCATGCTCAATCCGCAACAACGCCTCGCCGTGGAACATGCCGACGGCCCGCTGCTGGTGCTGGCCGGCGCCGGGTCCGGCAAGACCAGCGTGATCACGCGGAAGATCGCGTGGCTGATCGCGCGGCGCGGGGTGCCGGCGGGCAAGATCGCCGCCATCACCTTCACCAACAAGGCCGCGCGCGAGATGCGCGAGCGCGTGGGCAAGCTGGTGTCCGCCGAGGCCGCGCAGGCGCTGACGGTGAGCACGTTCCATGCGCTGGGCCTGAAATTCCTGCACGTCGAGCACGAGCGCGCGGGCCTGCGGCGCAATTTCTCGGTGCTGGATGCCGATGATGCCGGCGCCATCGTCAAGGAGCTGGCGCCCAAGGGCATCAAGCCCGATGCGTTGTGGCAATTGAAATCGCTGCTGTCGCGGGCCAAGAACGCGGGGCTGACGCCGGAGCAGGCCATGGCCGCCGCGCGCGCGCCGCGCGAGGTCGAGGCGGCGACCATCTACGCGCTTTACCAGAAGCGCCTGGCGGCCTACAACGCGGTGGATTTCGACGACCTGATCCGCCTGCCGCTGGCCGTACTGGAGCGCGACGCCGACGCGCGCGCCGAGTGGAACGAGCGCCTGCGCTACCTGCTGGTGGACGAATACCAGGACACCAACGATGCCCAGTACCGGCTGCTGAAGTGCCTGGCCGGGCCGCGCGCGGCCTTCACCTGCGTGGGCGACGATGACCAGTCCATCTACGCGTGGCGCGGGGCCAACCCGGAAAACATCAGCCAGCTGGCCAGCGACTTCCCGAGCCTCACCGTCATCAAGCTGGAGCAGAACTACCGTTGCAGCGGGCGGATCCTGCGCGCGGCCAACACCCTGATCGCCTGCAACCCGCACCTGCACGTGAAAAAGCTCTGGAGCGAGCATCCGGAGGGTCCGCAGATTCGCGTGCTGGAGTGCAAGGACGGCGAGCACGAGGCCGAGCGCGTGGCCGGCATCGCCACCTACCTGGCCGAGAAGCACAAGGCGCGCTGGCACGAGTTCGCCATCCTGTACCGCGGCAACCATCAGGCACGGGCGCTGGAGAAGGCCCTGCGCCTGGCGCGCGTGCCCTACCACCTGAGCGGCGCGCTGAGCTTCCTCGATCGTGCCGAGGTCAAGGACATCCTTTGTTATCTGCGTCTGCTGGCCAACCCCAGCGACGACGCGGCCTTCCTGCGCATCGTCAACGTGCCACGGCGCGAAATCGGCGCGACCACGCTGGAAAAACTGGGGCATCTGGCGCAATCGAAACACCTGCCGCTGCTGGAGGCGGCACGTTCGGACACGGTGCTGAAGCAGCTGGCCCCGCGCCCCGCCGCCGCACTGGCCGGTTTCGTGGACCTCGTTGACGGCCTGCGCCGCGAGGCCACCCGGCTGGCGGCGGCCGACCTGGCCACGCGTATCATCGAACGCACCCGCTATGCCGAGCATCTGGCCGTCGCGACACCGCAGCCGACCCTGCGCGAACGGCGTCTGGCCAATCTGCGCGAGCTGACCGAATGGTTCCAGGCCATGGGCAAGGACGGCGCCGTGGGCGACCTGGCCGCGCAACTGGCACTGCTCGGCCACGCCGACCGCGACGACGCCGGCAACGCCATGCGCCTGATGACCCTGCATGCGGCCAAGGGGCTGGAGTTCCGCTTCGTGTTCATCGTCGGCTGCGAGGATGGCATGCTGCCGCACGAGGGCGCCATCGAGGAAGGCCGCATCGACGAGGAGCGACGGCTGATGTACGTCGGCATCACCCGCGCCAAGGAGCTGCTGACACTGACCTGGGCCAAGCGCACGCGCCGTTTCGGGGAAATCCTCGCCAACAAGCCCAGCCGCTTCCTGGCCGAGTTGCCACAGGAGGACCTGCACTGGCAGGGCCGCGATCCCGAGGCCGACGCCGCGATCACCCGCGAAACCGCCGAGTCGCACCTGGCCCGCCTGAGCGCGCTGCTTTCGGGGTGACTCCCGGCACGGCGGGGCGGAGTCCTTCCGCCGCAGCATTCCGGTTTCCCGAAGCCGCCTGCATGGACGGCTTCGGTGCGCGCGGGCCGTGTCCGGTGCGTCCGCGAGGCGGTATGCTTTCCCGACACGCCCTCCCGCCGAACGGAATCTCCATGAACCGGTTTCTCGCCATTTTCGCCGTCGTGCTCGTGTCCGGTTGCGCCGTCACCGGCGTGAAGGTCCCGGGCGGGCAGGCCTCCGTGCCGGCCGCCAACGACAACCTCAACGCGGTGCTGTGGACGCAGACGTCGCTGGAGCACGACATGATCTACCGCGAGGTCTACCGCCAGGCCGCCGCGGTCCTGCCCGAGGCGCTGGCCGACCCCGCCTGGGACGCGCTGGCGGCGGAGGACCGCCCCGAAGGCAGCGACCCGCGCGGCCTGCCGCCGGCGGTGGTGCTGGACATCGACGAGACCGTGCTCGACAACTCGCCCTACCAGGCCCGCCTGATCCGCGACAATGCGCGGTACGACGATGCCACCTGGGCCGAGTGGGTGCGCGAGGAGGCGGCACGGCCGCTGCCCGGCGCGCTGGCATTCACCCGTGCCGCGGCGGCCAGGGGCATCACCGTGATCTACCTGTCCAACCGCGACCACGCGCTGGACGAGGCGACACTGGCCAACCTGCGCGTGGCGGGCTTCCCGGTGGCCGGGCCCGACGTGTTCCTGGGCCTGGGCGCGGCCGTGCCGGGCTGCGAGCAGAAGGGCAGCTCCAAGTCCTGCCGTCGGCGCCTGGTGGCCAGCCGCTACCGGGTGCTGGTGCAGGTCGGCGACCAGGTCGGCGACTTCATCCAGCTTGCCGGCACCACGCCGGCCGAGCGCAAGGCCGGGCTGAAGCCGTACCGGGACTGGATCGGCACTCGCTGGTTCGTGCTGCCCAACCCCACCTACGGCTCGTGGGAGTCGGCCCCGTTCCACGGCGACCACGGCCTGGACGCCGGTGCGCGCCGCGCGGCCAAGCGCCAGGCGCTGCGGTACTGACATGGCCGCTTCGCGTCTTGCCGACACGGCTGCCGCGGCCGCTGCTTTGCGCGACGGCGGCGTGGTGGCCTATCCCACCGAAGGCGTCTACGGGCTGGGGTGCGACCCGCACGACGAGCAGGCCTTCCGGCACCTGTTCGCGCTGAAGCGGCGCCCACCCACGCAGGGCGTATTGCTGATCGGCGCCGATGTCGACCAGGTCGCGCCCTGGATCGACCTCGACGCGGTACCCGCCGACGTGCTGGCCATGGTCCACGCCACCTGGCCCGGGCCGCATACCTGGATCTTCCCGCGTGCCGCCGGCGTGCCCGGGTGGGTGGCCGGCGGACATGCCGGCATTGCGCTGCGCGTCACCGCGCATGCGCCCGCCGCCGCGCTCTGCCGTGCCTTCGGCGGGGCCATCGTGTCCACCAGCGCCAACCTGCACGGGCGGCCCGCGGCCCGTGACGCGACCACCGTGATGAAGGAATTTCCCGAGGGGCTGGCGGCGGTGCTCGATGCGCCGCTGGGCGGGCGGGACCGCCCCACCTCCATCCGCGACGCCCTGACAGGCGCTATCATCCGCGCATGACGAGCACGCCGGGGAAAGGGCGCATGTCCGTGACGGAATCTTCGAGGGGGGTCGCCGTGCCGCCCCGCCTGCCCCTGCTGGGCACCACCGATCCCGCACGCCGCGTGGCCTGGCGGGCGGACGGTCCGGTCGACGCCGGCACTTTTCTGGCGCATGTCGCACGGGTGGCGGAACATCTTCCGGGCGCACGCCACGTCATCAACCTGTGCGAGGACCGCTACGCTTTCCTGGTGGCCTTTTGTGCCGCGCTGGTCCGCGGCCAGACCAACCTGCTGCCGCCTTCGCGGGCCCCGCAGGCCGTGGCCGACATCATGGCCGCCCACCCGGGCTGCTACACCGTCGGCGACCAGCGTCCCGCCGAATGCCCGCCGGGGCACGTATCACTGCCGCCGTTGCGGCGCGGGGAAGCGGCCGCGGGCGACATGCCGCTCGTCGACGCCGCCCACGTCGCCGCCATCGGCCATACCTCGGGCTCCACCGGCAGGCCGCAGTCCAGCATCAAGACCTGGGGCAGCTACGCGGCCAGCACGGCCGGCAACCTCGGCATGCTGCGGCGCCATCTGGACGAGCCCTTCCAGGTGCTGGCCACGGTGCCGCCGCAGCACATGTACGGCATGGAGATGT
>CAZMXV010000085.1:0-10508 GCA_964570295.1 uncultured Rhodanobacteraceae bacterium | reverse complement strand
TCGGCACGATGAGGATCACCGCCAGCGGCAGCGACCAGCTTTCGTACAGCGCCGACAGCATCAGGAACACCAGCAGCACGCACAGCGGGAACACGTAGACGGCGGTGTTGCCGGCCAGGATCTGCTGGTAGGTGAGGTCGGTCCACTCGAAATGCATGCCGTTGGGCAGCGTGTCGCGGGCCAGGGCCGCCATGCGCTGCTGCGCCTGGCCGGAGCTGAAGCCGGGGGCCGGTCCGCCGTTGATCTCGGCCGTGGGGTAGCCGTTGTAGTGCATCACGCGGCTGGGGCCGCTGATGCGGCTCACGCTGACGAACGAGCCCAGCGGCACCGGGCTGCCGGCGGCATTGCGCGTTTTCAGCGACGCGATGTCCGACGGGTCGCTGCGGAAACGCGGCTCGGCCGACACGTTGACCTGCCAGGTGCGTCCGAAGCGGTTGAAGTCGTTGACGTACAACGAGCCCAGGTAGGCCTGCAGGGTCTGGTGCGCATCGGCAAGGTCCACGCCCTCGGCCTTGGCCTTCTCGCGGTCCACGTCCACCTTGACCTGCGGCACGCTGACCCGGAAGCTGGAAAACAGGCCGGCCAGGTCCGGCGCCGCGCGCGCCTTGCCGATCAGATTCTGGGTCTGCTCGTACAGGGCGTCGAAGCCGGCACCGCGGCGGTCCTCCACCTGCATGCGGAAACCGCCGATGGTGCCCAGGCCCTGCACCGGCGGCGGCGGGAACACGGCGATGTAGGCGCCCTGGATGGCGGCCAGCTTGCCGTTCAGCGCCGCGGCGATGGCGCCGGCCGACAGCGACGGGTCACGGCGCTTGTCGAACGCGTCCAGCGTCACGAAGACGATGCCGGCGTTGGAGGCGTTGGTGAACCCGTTGATGGAAAGCCCCGGAAAGGCCACGGCATGCGCCACGCCCGGCTGCTCCAGGACGATCGACGACATGCGCTTGACCACGCCGGTGGTCCGGTCCAGCGACGCGGCATCCGGCAGGCGTGCGAATGCCACCAGGTATTGCTTGTCCTGCTGCGGCACAAAACCGGTCGGCACGTGCGTGAACATCAGCACGGACAGCCCCAGCAGCCCGACGTACACCGCCAGCGCCGCCGGCGAGCGGCCCAGCACGCGACGCACGCCGCCGACATAGCGCCCCGCGCCCCACTCGAAAAAGCGGTTGAAGGGACGAAAGAACCAGCCCAGGCCCTTTTCCAGCAGGCGGCTGAAACGGTCCTTGGGTGCATCATGGGGCTTCAGCAGCACCGCGGCCAGGGCCGGACTGAGGGTCAGCGAGTTGAACGCCGAGATCACCGTGGAGATGGCGATGGTCAACGCGAACTGGCGGTAGAACTGTCCGGTGAGCCCGGTGATGAAGGCGGTCGGCACGAACACCGCGCACAGCACCAGCGCGGTGGCGATGATGGGACCGGTCACTTCGCGCATGGCCTGCCGCGTGGCGTCCTTCGGCGCCAGGCCCAGCGCGATGTTGCGCTCGACGTTCTCCACCACCACGATGGCGTCGTCGACCACGATGCCGATGGCCAGTACCAGCCCGAACAGCGACAGCGCGTTGAGGCTGAAGCCGGCCACGTACATCACCGCGAAGGTGCCCACCAGCGACACCGGCACGGCCGCCAGCGGGATCACCGAGGCGCGCCAGGTCTGCAGGAACACGATCACCACCAGCACCACCAGCACCAGTGCTTCGAGCAACGTGTGCACCACCGCCTCGATGGAGCCGCGCACGAACACGGTCGGGTCGTAGACGATGCGGTAGTCCACGCCCTGCGGGAAACCGGCCTTCAGCCGCTGCATGGTGGCGTGGACCTGGTCGGAAATTTCCAGGGCATTGGAGCCCGGGCGCTGGAACACGCCCATGCCCACGGCGTCCTGATTGTCCAGCAGGCTGCGCAGGGCGTACTGGCTGGCGCCCAGCTCCACCCGCGCCACGTCGCCCAGATGCACCACGGCGCCGTCGGCATCGGTGCGCACGATGATGCGGCGGAAGTCGTCCGCATCCTCGAGTCGCCCGGGCGCCTGCACGCTGAGCTGGAAAGCCGCACCCGACGGGGCCGGCGGCGCGTTCAGGGCGCCGGCCGCCACCTGCACGTTCTGCTCGCGGATGGCCCTGACCACGTCGCCCGTGGTGAGATTGCGCGCCGCCAGCTTCTGCGGGTCCAGCCACACGCGCATGCTGTATTCGCCGGCGCCGAAGACCTGCACGTCGCCCACGCCGGCCAGGCGCGCCAGTTCGTCGCGCACGTGCAGGCGCGCATAGTTGGCCAGGTACAGCATGTCGTAGCGGTGGTTGGGCGACACCAGGTGCACCACCATGGTCAGGTCGGGCGAGGCCTTCTTGGTGCTCACGCCCAGGCGCTGCACTTCCTCGGGCAGACGCGGCAGGGTCTGCGCCACGCGGTTCTGCACCTGCTGCTGGGCCTTGTCGACATCGGTACCCAACGCGAACGTGACGGTCAGCGTCATGCGGCCGTCGGTGTTGGACTGCGAGGAGGTGTACAGCATGCCCTCGACGCCGTTGATCTGCGTCTCCAGCGGGGTGGCCACCGTCTCGGCGATGGTGTCGGGACTGGCGCCGGGGTAGTCGGCGGTCACCACCACCGTGGGCGGCACCACTTCCGGGTATTCGCTGATCGGCAGCAGCGGCAGCGCGATGAGTCCGGCGATGACGAACAGCAACGACAGCACCGCCGCGAGAATCGGGCGTTCGACGAAGGATTGGGCGATTTTCATGGGGATTCCTTCACGGGGATTCCGTATGCCTGACGGGCCGGCGCGGCGACGCGCCGCGGCCCGGAATTACCGGCGCGCGACCGATCCGTCGCCCGCTCCCGGCGGCAGCGGCGTGCCGCCATTCACCAGCGCGCGCTGGTCCGCGTCCAGATGCACGTCCATGGCCACCTTGCCGGCCTGGACCGAGATGCCCGGGCGCACCCGCTGCAGGCCGTCCACGACGACCCGGTCGCCCGCCTCCAGGCCCTTGCTCACCACCCGCAGGCCGTGGAACAGCGCTCCCAGCTCGACCTGGCGGTAGGCCACCTTGCCGGCGGCATCCACCACGTAGACGAAGCGGTTGCCGAGGTCGGTGCCGATGGCCCTCGGATCCACCAGCACCGTGGGTTGCGGCGTGCCGGTGGCGAGGTTCAGGCGGGCAAACAGACCCGGCACCAGGGTGCCGTCGGGGTTGTCGAACACGGCGCGCAGGCGGATGGTGCCGCTGCCGCCGTCGACCCGGTTGTCGACGAAGTCGACGTGGCCGCGATGCGGAAATCCTTCCTCGTCGGCCAGGCCCATCATGACCGCGGCATGCGTGACGCTGCCGCCACCGCTGGCATCGGCATGCCCCTGCGACAGCAACTGCAGATAGGCATGTTCATCCACGTCAAAATAGGCGTAAAGGGGTCTGGTACTGACCAGCTCGGTGAGCACGTCCGAACTGGTCACCAGGTTGCCCGGCGTGATACGCACGTTGCTGACGCGCCCGGCAATGGGCGCGCGGACCTCGGTGAAGCGCAGGTCCAGCGTGGCCGCCTGCAGCTGCGCGCGGGTGGCGGCGACCTTCGCCGCGGCGCTGTGGTAGGCGCTGTCCAGGGCATCCCGGTGCTGCTCGGAAATGTAGTGCCTTGCCACCAGTTTGTCGGCGCGCTCGTCATTGGCCCGTGCCAGCGACAGCTCCGAACGCGCGGCCGCCAGGCTGGCCTTCAGGCGGTCCACTTCGGCGCGGTAGGGGCGCGGATCGATGCGAAACAGCAGTTGATCCTTGGCCACCATGGCGCCTTCGGTGAAGTCCACCTCGGTGACGTAGCCGCTCACGCGCGGGCGCACCGCGACCCGGTCCACCGCCTGCAGGCGCCCGGTGTAGGTGCGTGCCGCGGCCACGGGACGCACGATGACTTCGGCCACGGTGACCTCGGGTTTCGCGGGCGCCGCCTGCGCCTGGGCCCGGGAGGGTCCCGGCGTGCCGTTCCCGAACAGGAAGAAGGCTCCGACCGCGACGGCCGCGGTTCCGGCCAGTATCGCCAAGCGTGTTGCTTTCATGCGTGTTTCTCCGGCAATCATGGGGAGTCGCGGCCATGCCCCGCCGCGATGACGCAAACGAAATGGTTGCCCCGGCATTGAAAAAAACCGTGGCGTCACGCATATCTGTCATGACTGCCAGTCACCAATGCATGCCATCCTGCAGGGCAGGCATGCGCCGGTGCCGGCATGTCCGTTGCAACGGGGGGAGGGGTCCGACCTGTTGCAGGGAACCGACAATGGAAGATCTTTCCGCGATTTCCGCCTTCGTCCGCGTGGTGGAGGCCCGCAGCTTCGCCGCCGCCGCGCCGCAGCTGGGCATCAGCGCCTCGGGGGTCAGCCGCGCCGTGTCGCGGCTGGAAGCGGCACTGGGCGTGCGCCTGCTGGCGCGTTCGACACGTTCGCTCAACCTCACCGAGGAGGGCCGCGCCTTCTACGAGCGCTGCCGCCGCATCCTCGCCGACCTGGCCGAGGCCACCGAGACCATCGGCGATGCGCGCGACCATCCCCAGGGCCGCCTGCGCGTGGCCGCCTCGATGTCGCTGGGGCGCGCGCTGGTGCTGCCGCATCTGCCCGACTTCCACCGGCACTACCCCGACATCCAGCTGGAGATGATGCTGGGCGACCGCATGCCGGACATGATCGAGGAAGGCATCGACTGCGCGCTGCGCGTCGGGGAGCTCAGCGATTCCTCGATGGTGGCGCGACGCATCGGACGCTTCCGGCTGCTGACCTGCGCCTCGCCGGCCTACCTCGAAAAGCACGGCACGCCGACGCGGCTGGAACAGCTGCGCGAGCACCGCCGCATCGGCTACGTCAAGCCGGTGCATGGCGTGGTGCCCTGGCACTTCCAGACGCCCGAGGGGCCGACCCGCATCGACGTGTCGTCGCCCAGCCTGGCGCTGAATGATGCCGAATCGGTGATTCAGGCCGGCGTGCTGGGCCTGGGCATCATCCAGACCGGCTACGCCGTGGCGGCCAGCTACCTGAAATGGGGCAAGCTGGTGCCGCTGTTCGAGGACATGGACGCTCCCGGTCCGGACGTGTGGGTGGTGTATCCGCAGCGACGCCACTTGTCCTCGCGCGTGCGCGTGTTCATCGACTGGGTCAGCGAAGTGTTCGAGAGCCAGTGCGTGGGCTGCCCGATGATGAAGGGCAGGAGCGCCGACACGGAAGCCGCGGCGGTGGCCTGAGCCCGCTCACGCGCCGTGGCGCGTCTGCCGCCGCCGGCGCCGGGCCTCGCGTCGTTCGCGGCGCACGGCCTTGCGCGCCAGCCGGTCGTGGCGGAACAGGTAGATGGCCGGCGTGGACAACAGGGTCAGCAGCTGGGAAACGAACAGGCCGCCGATCATGGCGATGCCCAGCGGCTGGCGCATCTCCGAGCCCACGCCGAAGCCGATGGCCAGCGGCAGCGCGGCCCCCATCGCCACCAGGGTGGTCATCAGGATGGGCCGGAAGCGCACCAGCGCGGCCTCGCGGATGGCCTGCACCGGCCCCTGGCCACGCTCGCGTTCGGCGACCAGGGCGAAATCCACCAGCAGGATGGCGTTCTTCTTGATGATGCCGATCAGCAGCAGCAGCGCGATCACGGCCACCATCGAAAGCGGCGTGCCCGTCACCAGCAGGGCCAGGAAGGCGCCCGCGCCGGCCGCCGGCAGGGTCGACAGGATGGTCAGCGGATGGCGCAGGCTCTCGTAGAGCATGCCCAGCACCACGTACATCACGATGACGGCGGCGAGCAGCAGGGTCATGAAGTTGGATCGCAGGCCGGCGGTGTCCAGGCCGGGGCTGGAAAAGCTCACCCGCATGCCTTCCGGCAGGCGCAGGTTGGCCGCGGTGCGCCGGATGAGGTCCTCGGCCTGGCTGGTGGTGACGCCGGGCGCCAGGTTGTAGCCGATGTTGGCCACCGCCACCTGGCCCAGCCGGCTGACGACCGGCGCCACGGGCACCGTGGTGATGCGGGCCACCTGCGCCAGCGGCACCATCTCGCCGCGGCTGTTGCGCACATAGGTGCGCTCCAGTGCCGCCGCACTGGCCGTCTGCTCCGGCAGAGTGCTCATGATCACGCGGGTCTGCGTGATGTCGGAGTAGATCGTGGCCACCGGCTGGCGGCCGAAGGCGCTGTACAGCGCGGTATCCACCGCGGCCATGGACAGCCCCGCGCGCGCGGCCTCGCGGCGGTCGACGACGAGGCGCTTTTCCACGCCGCGGGCATCGTAGTCGCTGCTGACGTCGCGCAACTGCGGCAGCTTGCGCAGGGCCTCGGCCAGCTTCAGGCTCGGCGGCCCCGGGTCGCCCCCGGTGTCGGCGCGCAGCTCGAAACTGTTGTGCGTCCCGCCGCTGCCGCCGTTGGCACCGCCGCCGCCGAGAAACTGGACCATGGAAATGCTGACGCGCACCCCGGTCACGTCGGCCACGCGCCCACGCAGGCGTTCGAGCACGGCGTTGCGTCCCGCCTGGCGCGCATCCGGTCCGTGCCCGCGCGGCTTGAGGTCGATGAAGATGCTTCCCTGGCTGCCCACGCTGCCACTGAAGCCGCCGCCCAGGATGGCGGTGTGATCGAGCACGGCCGGATCGGCGCCCAGCAGCTCCGACACCTGCAGCAGTTTGTGCTGCATGCGCTCCGGCGTGATGCCGGCATCCGCCGTCACCGTGGCCTGCACCATGCCGGTGTCCTCTTCCGGCATGCCCACGAAGCCGGAGGTCGAGACCACGGCCATGGCCAGCGCGCCGGTCAGCACCAGCAGCATGGCCGGCTGCCAGCGCATCAGGCGGCGGTGGCGCATGGACCAGTCCAGCATGCGCTCGTAGATACCCAACAGCCGCCGGTCGAAACGCTCCAGGCGCTGCTGCCATCGGCTGGGCGCATGCCGCGCGGAGCCCGGACGCAGATAGCGCGCGCACAACGCCGGCGTCAGCGTCAGCGAGACCACGGCGGAAATCACCACCGCCGCGGCCAGGGTCACCGAGAACTCGCGCAGCACCATGCCCAGGATGCTGTTCTCGAACAGCATCGGGGCGAACACGGCCAGCAGCGACACGGTGATGGAGATCACCGTGAAGGCGATTTCGCGCAGGCCGGTGTCCGCGGCCTGGAAGGGCGGCGCACCGGATTCGGTATAGCGGGTGATGTTCTCGGTGACCACGATGGCGTCGTCGACCACGAAGCCGATCGAAATCACCAGCGCCATCAGCGACAGGTTGTTGAGCGTGTAGCCCAGCATCCACATCACCACGAAGGCGCCGGCCAGCGACAGTGGCACGCTGACGGCGGCGATCAGCGTGACGTCGGGGCGACGCAGAAACACCAGCATCACCAGGACCACCATCACGATGGACACCAGCAGGCTGATCTCCACTTCGTGCACGGAGGCCCTGGTGGTGGTGGTGAGGTCGAAAATGGGATGCACCTGGACCGACGGCGGCAGCGAGGCCACCAGTTGCGGCAGCTGTGCCTTGATGCGGGCCACCGCGGCCACCGCGTTGGCATCGGGCCGTTTCTGCACCTGCAGCACCACGGCGCGCTGGCCATTGAAGAAAGCGCCCGCATAGGGGTTTTCCGGCCCCTCGAAGACTCGCGCCACGTCACGCAGGTGCACGGGTCGGCCATTGCGGACGGCGATCACCAGGGCCGCGAATCCGGCCGCCGTCGGCACCTTGTCGCTGACCTGCACCATCAGCGTGCGCTTGCCGTCGTCGAGCATGCCCAGCGGCGAGGAGACGCTGGCCGCGGCCAGCGCGTTCCTGACGTCGTTGGCGGAAAGCTTCAGCGCCTCCAGCGCGCGCAGGTCGAGCTCGACCTGCACCGACGGCGCGCTGGCGCCCACCACCTGCACGCGGCTGACACCTTCCACCTGGGCCACGCGCGGCGCCAGCACCAGGTCCGCCTGCTGGTAAAGCCGGGCTGTCGTCTCGGTGTCGGAGGTCATGGTCAGCAGCAGCAACGGAATGTCGCCGGTACTGATCTTGAAGTAGGTCGGCAGGTCGGGCATGTTCGACGGCAGGTCCTTCACCGCCGCGTTGATCGCCGCCTGCACGTCACGCGCCGCCTCGTCCACGTCGCGTCCGAAATCAAAGGTGACGAACACCGTCGCCGAATTCTCGCTGCTGCTGGAGCCGATGCGGGAGACCCCGGCGATGTTGCCCAGGTGGCGCTCCAGCGGCGCCGCCACCGTGGCCGCCATGGTCTGCGCGCTGGCGCCTGGCTGGGTGGCGACCACGACCACGCCCGGCAGCTCCATTGCCGGCAACGGCGCCACGCCCAGCCGCGCGTAGGCCAGCACGCCGGCCAGACACAGGCCGGCCGCCAGCAGGATCAGGCCCGCCGGTCGGCGCAGGAGTGACGAGAACACGCTCATGCGGGCCAGCATGCCCGCCCGTGACGCCCTGCACGTGTGCAGGAAGTCCGCCCGTGCCGAAAGACGGGGTGTCGATGGTCACGCATGACGCCTGCGGAATCGGGAAATTCCATGGCATGCCTCCCTGGTTGCTCCGGTGCACAGATGGCGCATGCCCCTTGCGGCATACTCCGCGCATGCGCATGCACGAGACATCTCTCCCACGGCTTGAGCGGCTGCCGGATTTTTGCAGCCTGCCGGTCGTGTTTGCAATGCTCCTGGTTGCCGCCCTGGCCGTGGCGGTGATGGCGCTGACCCCCGGCGCGGCGTTCGGCTGGCGCGGTTTCAGCACCGCCGTCGCCTTCGCGGCATGGCTGGCGCTGCTCAACGCCGTGGCCCTGTGCACGGCGCGCCCGTTGCTGCTGCGCCTGCCCGGCGTGGCCGCTTTCGCGGGGGTGTGGCTGGTGATCGTGCTGATCGCCTTTGCCGGCAGCGCCGTGGTGGGCCGGCTCGACCACGCGCTGGACATGCGCCTGACCCCCGACTCGACACTGCGCTTCGTCGCCGCCAGCAGCGCCATCAGCGCCCTCATCGGCGCGGCCCTGCTGCGCTACTTCCATGTGGTGGCGCAATGGCAGGCACGCCAGGCCGCCAGCACGCGGGCCCGGGTCGAGGCCCTGCAGGCGCGCATCCAGCCGCATTTTCTGTTCAACAGCATGAACACCGTGGCGGCGCTGGTGCGGGTCGATCCCGCGGCCGCGGAAAGCACCGTGGAGAACCTGTCCGAACTGTTCCGCGCCGCCCTCGGCAGCGACGGCATCAGCACCCTGGGCGAGGAACTGGCCTTGGTCGACCGTTATCTCGCCATCGAGGGCTGGCGCCTGGGCGGGCGCCTGCACGTGGAGCGCGACCTCGGCGGCCTGCCGCCATCCATGCCGATGCCGCGGCTGCTGCTGCAACCGCTGGTGGAAAACGCGGTGCGCCACGGCATCCAGGCGCGCCGCGGGGGCGGCACCATCCACCTGTCCGGCCATGTGGCCGGCGACGCCGTGACGCTGTGCATCGGCAATCCGCTGCCGGAACCCGGCGCCACGAGCACCGGCGGCCACGGACACGGCCTGGACAACGTGCGCCAGCGCCTGGCTTACCACTTCGGGCCGCGCTCGCGGCTGGACGCCGGCGTGCACGGCGACCGCTTCCTGGTACGCCTCGACTTGCCATGGAAACCGTCGCCGGGCCACCATGCCGGTCCACCGGGGGGAACCGATGCGCATCCTGATCGTTGACGACGAACCCTTGGCGCGCACGCGGCTGGCGACGCTGCTGGGCCAGTGCGACGATGCCACCCTGGCCGGCGCCGTCGCCGATGCCGAGACCGCGCTGGCCGCCTGCGCCCGCGAACCCTGCGACCTGCTGCTGGCCGACATCAACATGCCGGGCATGGACGGCACCACCCTGGCGCGCCGCGTGGCGGCCCTGCCCGCGCCGCCCCAGGTGGTGTTCTGCACCGCCTACGAACACTTCGCCGCGCAGGCCTACGAGCTGGGCGCGGCCGATTACCTGCTCAAGCCGGTGCGGCTGGAACGCCTGCGCGAGGCGCTGGAGCGCGCGCGCCGCCTGCGCCGCCCGGAGCAGCCGCTCCCCCGGCGCATGCTCGCCGTGCGCATGGGCGGCGAAGAGCGTCGCATCGCCCTGGACGACGTGCTCTACCTCGCCGCCGGCGACAAGTACGTGAGCGTGCACCATGCCGCCGGCGAAAGCCTCACCGACACCTCGCTGCGCCAGCTGGAAGCCCAGTTTCCCGAGGAGCTGGTCCGCCTGCACCGGCGCTGCGTGGTGCCGCGCGCGCGCCTGCTGGCCCTGGTCAGCGTCCCCGGCGGGCGTACCCTGGCCCGCCTGGCCGGCAGCCCGGACACCCCCGAAGTCAGCCGTCGCAACCTGCCACACGTGCGCCGCCTGCTGCACGACCAGGACTGACCCGTACCGTCGACAAACCGGAGCGTCGGGGCTCCGGCAGCCCGGTTGACCCGTCCGGCGCGTACGCCACAATAGGGTGTCCCCCTCCCTGGAGCCCGCATGAGCCACCCCACCCTGCGCATCGCCACCCGCAAGAGCGCCCTGGCCATGTGGCAGGCCGAGCACGT
>CAZMXV010000084.1:0-10538 GCA_964570295.1 uncultured Rhodanobacteraceae bacterium | reverse complement strand
GTGAAGGTGTGTTCGTCTTCCACGCTCATCACGTCGCTGACCTGGGCCACGCCCAGAAGGGCGGCCACGCGGGGCATGAGGTCCTTGCCGAAGGTGGTGGAGGGGGCGAAGACGTGGCTGTAGCCTGCGGCGGCCCGGGCGATCTGCGGGGCCAGCACGGCGGCCAGGGCGTGCGCGTTCTCGGCGCGTGCGGCGGTCAGCACCTTGCCGACGCCCTCGATCTTCGCGGCTTCGGCGGCCACGGCGTCGGGGTTGTCGGACAGTACCAGCACGTCGATGGATTCGGGCTTGACCGCGGCGGCGGCGCTGACGGCACGCGCGGTGGCGACGTTGAGTTCACCGTTCAGGTGTTCGGCGATGACGAGAATCTTGCTCATGAAAATCTACCTTTTTTGAACCCCTCTCCCGTTGGGAAAGGGGTTGGGGTGAGGGTACGGCACTTGCCGACATCGTGCGGCGTGCGAACCCTCACCCGGCCTTCGGCCACCCTCTCCCGGTGGGAAAGGGATCCAGATGCGGGTTACAGCAGGCCCTTTTCCTTGAGGGCGGCGACCAGGGCGGCGGCATCCTCCACCATGACGCCTTTTTCACGCTTCGGCGGCGCGGCGTAATGCGTGGTGTCGATGTGGTCGCCGGGCTCCACGCCCAGTTCGTCCAGCGCCTTCACGTCCACGGGCTTGCGCTTGGCCTTCATGATGTCCGGCAGCTTGATGAAGCGCGGCTCGTTCAGGCGCAGGTCGGTGGTGACCACGGCGGGCAGGTCGACCTCGATGGTTTCCAGGCCGGCGTCGACCTCGCGGGTCACGGTGGCCTTGTCGCCCTCGACCTTCAGTTCGCTGGCGAAGGTGGCCTGCGGGCGGTTCCACAGCGCGGCCAGCATCTGGCCGGTCTGGTTGCAGTCGTCGTCGATGGCCTGCTTGCCCAGGATCACCAGGCCCGGCTGCTCGGCTTCGATCAGCTTCAGGAACACGCGCGCGGCGGTCAGCGGCTGGATGGCCGCGTCGGTGCTGACGTGGATGGCGCGGTCGGCGCCCATGGCCAGCCCGTTCCTGAGGTGCGAAGTGAGGTTCTCCGGGCCGATGCCGGCGATCACCACTTCGTCGGCCACGCCGGCCTCGCGCAGGCGCAGCGCTTCCTCCAGGGCGATTTCGTCGAACGGGTTGGCGGACAGCTTCACGCCGTCGGTGACCACGCCCGAACCGTCGGGTTTGACCTGGACGCGCACGTTGTAATCAACCACGCGCTTGTAGCCGACCAGAATCTTCATCAGCAGATCCTTGAACTTGTGTGAAAAATCGAACCGTCATTGTAACGCGATAGGCGGAGTTGTCCGGCAGCTTGCTCCATCGCGGTCATGGGCCGCTCCCACAGGGCTTGCCTGGACCATTGGAATCATTGTGGGGGCGGCCCATGGCCGCGATGGCTGGATCTTGCCGGGACGCCTCGTACCCGAGTCTCGCTATCATTCCCGCCAAGCCCACATGGAGACACCCATGAAACTGCTGGTCTGCGGCGGCGCCGGCTACATCGGTTCGCACATGGTGCGCCTCCTCGGCCAGGCCGGGCACGAGGTGGTGGTGTTCGACAACCTTTCCACCGGACATCGCGAGGCGGTCGGGCAGGCCGTGCTGGTTGAAGGCGACATCCTGGATGCGACCGCGCTGGATGCGCTGTTCGCCGCACACCGTTTCGACGCGGTGATGCATTTTTGCGCGCGCTCGCTGGTGGGCGAATCGGTGCGCGAACCGTATGCCTATTACGAGAACAATGTTGCCGGCACCCTGGGCCTGCTGCAGGCGATGCGCCGCGCCGGTGTCGACAGGCTGGTGTTTTCTTCCACCGCGGCCGTATTCGGCCAACCGCGGGCGGCGTTGATCGACGAGGAGCATCCCGTCGAGCCCATCAACCCCTACGGCACCAGCAAGCTGATGGTCGAGCGCATGCTGGCCGATGCCGCGGCGGCCCATGGCCTGCGCTCGGTGGCGTTGCGCTACTTCAATGCGGCCGGGGCCGACCCGTCCGGAAGCATCGGCGAATCGCACGCGCCGGAAACGCACCTGATTCCCAACGTGCTGCGTGCGGCAACCGGCCACGGCGGCGGCCTGAAGGTGTTCGGCGACGACTACGCCACGCGCGACGGCACCTGCGTGCGCGACTACGTGCACGTCAACGACCTGGCGAGCGCGCACCTGGCAGCGGTCGATTTCATGCGGGATCATGCCGGTGCGCACCGTTTCAATCTGGGCAACGGTCAGGGTTTCACCGTGCTGGAGGTGATCGAGGCCGCCCGCCGCGTCACCGGTGTCGAGATCGGTTTCGAGAAAGCCCCGCGCCGCGCGGGAGATCCGGCCGTGCTGGTGGCCTCCAGTACCCGCGCCCGCGAACAGCTGGGCTGGACGCCGCGTTGCACCGACATCGGCGACATCATCGCCAGCGCGTGGCGCTGGCACCAGGCTCCGCGGTACTGATCGGGTGGAGGGGCGCGCAGGCATGAACGCCAGTACCTGGCGGCAGAACGGGGTTCGTTCGGGTACGCTGTGACGATCATGACGCAAGGAGCCGAGAACCCCATGCAAACCCTGCTCGTCACCGGCGGCGCCGGCTTCATCGGCGGCAATTTCGTCCTCGAAGCGGTGGCCGACGGCCTCACCGTGGTCAATCTGGACAAGCTGACCTATGCCGGCAACCCCGATACCCTGGCCGGTCTCGAGGGCAATGACCGCCATGTTTTCGTGCACGGCGACATCGGCGACCGGGCCCTGGTCGGGCGCTTGCTGCGCGAGCATCGTCCCGACGCCATCGTCAATTTTGCCGCCGAATCGCACGTGGACCGCTCCATCGACGGTCCGGCGGCGTTCGTCGAGACCAACGTCACCGGCACGCTGGCGTTGCTGGAAGAGGCGCGCGACTACTGGAAGTCGCTCGAAGGCGCGGCCCGTGACGGGTTCCGCTTTCTGCACGTGTCCACCGACGAGGTCTACGGTTCGCTGGGCGAGGACGGCAAGTTCACCGAGACCACGCCGTATGCCCCCAATTCGCCGTATTCGGCCTCCAAGGCGGCTTCCGACCACTTGGTGCGCGCTTTCCACCACACCTGGGGGCTGCCGACGCTCACCACCAACTGTTCCAACAACTACGGCCCTTACCAGTTTCCCGAAAAGCTGATTCCGCTGGTGCTGCACAAGGCCCTGAAGGGCGAGGCGCTGCCGGTGTACGGCGACGGCAGGAACGTCCGCGACTGGCTGTACGTGGGCGACCATTGCGCCGCCATCCGCCGCGTGCTGGAGGCCGGGCGCGTGGGCGAAACCTACAACATCGGCGGCAATGCCGAGCGCGAGAACCTCACCGTGGTGAAGACCTTGTGCGCCCTGCTGGACGAGCGCCGGCCGCTGCCGGACGGCAAGCCCCGCGAGTCGCTGATCGCCTTCGTGGCCGACCGCCCCGGTCATGACCGCCGCTATGCCATCGATGCCTCGAAGATCCGCCGCGAGCTGGGCTGGGCGCCGGCCCAGAGCTTCGATTCGGGCATGGCCCGCACCGTGGACTGGTATCTTGCCCATGGCGCCTGGGTCGAGCGCGTGCTGGACGGCAGCTACCGCCTGGAACGGCTGGGGCTGTAAGGCACGGCAGGGCGGGAGCGGCCCCGGCCGCAACGGTGGGACGCGGGCAGTGATCGACCGTACCACCCGCGACAAACACGACGGCATGACTGGAACGCACATGAGCAAACGCAAGGGCATCATTCTCGCCGGCGGCTCCGGCACCCGGCTGTATCCGCTGACCCAGGCCGTCAGCAAGCAGCTGCTGCCGGTATACGACAAGCCGATGATCTACTACCCGCTGGCCACGCTGATGCTGGCGGGCATCCGCGAGGTGCTGATCATCAACACCCCGCACGAGCAGGCCCTGTTCCAGCGCCTGCTGGGCGACGGATCGCAATGGGGCCTGGACATCCGCTACGCCGTGCAGCCCTCGCCGGACGGCCTGGCGCAGGCGTTCGTGATCGGCCGCGATTTCGTGGACGGCCGGCCGAGCTGCCTGATTCTGGGCGACAACCTGTTCTACGGCCACGGCCTCACTGCCCTGTTGCGGCGTGCCGGAGCGCGCGAGCACGGCGCCACCGTGTTCGGCTATTACGTCACCGACCCGGAGCGCTACGGCGTGGCCGAATTCGATGCCGACGGCCATGTGGTCGGGCTCGAGGAAAAGCCCGCCGAACCGAAATCGAACTATGCCGTCACCGGCCTGTACTTCTACGACAGCCGCGCCTGCGACTTCGCGGCGGACCTTGTGCCTTCGCCGCGTGGCGAACTGGAAATCACCGACCTCAACCGTTGCTATCTGGAGGACCAGTCGTTGATGCTGGAACCGCTCGGGCGCGGTTACGCGTGGCTGGATACCGGCACCCATGACTCCATGATCGACGCCTCCAACTACATCGCCACCATCGAAAGCCGCCAGGGCCTGAAAGTGTGCTGCCCCGAGGAAATCGCCTACCTCAACGGCTGGATCGATGCCGAGACCGTGCTGAAGCAGGCCGAGCCGCTGGCCAAGACCGGCTACGGCCGCTATCTGAAGCGCCTGGTGCGCGAGGGAGTGGTGCCGTGAGGCGTATCGACACCGACCTGCCGGGCGTCTGCGTGATCGAGCCAAAAGTGTTCGGCGACGAACGCGGATTTTTCTACGAAAGCTACAACGCCGCGCGTTTTGCCGAGCTCGGCATCGACGCCACGTTCGTGCAGGCCAACGTGTCGCGCTCGGTCAAAGGGGTGCTGCGCGGCCTGCACTACCAGTGGCCGCACCCGCAGGGCAAGCTGGTCAGCGTGCTGGAGGGCGAAGTCTACGACGTGGCCGTGGACATCCGCCGGGGCTCGCCTACCTTCGGGCGCTGGGCCGCGGCGGTGCTGACCGCCGACAACAAGCGCCACTTCTGGATCCCGGAGGGTTTCGCGCACGGTTTCTGCGTGCTGTCCGACAGCGCCGTGTTCACCTACCAGTGCACGGCGCTTTACGACCCCGCCGCCGATGCCGGCATCCGCTGGAACGACGGCGACATCGCGGTGGACTGGCCCGTCAGCGACCCGCAGCTGTCGGCCAAGGATGCGCGGGCGCCGTTCTTGGCGGACATTCCGCGCGAGCGGCTGCCGACCGCGTGACGGGCATGCCGGATCAGCCGGGCGAGCGCCTGGCGAAGGGATAGCGGCCGTCGGGCTCGTCGTCCCCGCACAGGGCGGCTGCCGTGACCAGCCGCTGGCCGGCGGCACGTGCGGCCAGCGCGAAGACGCGCTCGACGGCGTGGGCGAGCGTTCCGTCCACCTGGCCATCTTCGGCATCGAACTCCCATGGTCCGAGGTGCGCGTCCAGCAGCGGGCGCAGGGCCTGCGGGCGGACCCAGAACATGCTGCCGGCGACGAAGTGGTCACGGGCGGCATCGGGCGCCGGCATGCCCAGGCGCGTGGCCAGATAGTGCACGTTGTCCCGGTTGGCGCCCCAAAAATAATCCAGTGGCTGCACGTGGCCCTCGGGAGCCACCAGGCCCAGTGACGGGTCGGTGGCGAAGGCCTCGACGATGCGGCCGGCGCGAGACGGCGCCAGCAGGCGTTCCAGGAGTTCGCGACGCCAGGCGTCGCCGTCCGGGCGATGGGTGGAACGCTTGGTGTGCAGCTTGAGGATGGGGCCGCCGCCTTCGTCCAGCAGGCGGTCGGCCACGTGCAGGAACGGGAGAATATCCCTGCCGCGGTTTTCGTGCGTCTCGATTTCGCCCTGCAGGCCGCGCGAGGCGAGACATGTCTGCACGGCGTCGCGGCGGTCGGGCGTCGTGGTGACGACAAGGCGCCAGTCGATGCCGCTGGCCTCCAGGGCGGCGAGCGTCTCGTCCAGCAGCTCGACGTACCAGGCGTGGATGACGGCGCAGGGGCGCGGGTCGGTGGCCGGCGCATGGCCGCCGGCCTGGCACAGGGCCTGCCGGGTGGCGGCCAGCCAGGCGTGCCCCAGGCGTGCATCCGGTTCGAGCAGCGCTCCTTCGGCCCATTCGTTCCATGCGTTGATGAATACCAGCCGGCGCGATGGCGGCAGGGCGGTGACGCGTTTCGAAAGCGTGGCCCGCAGCCAGTCGCGGAATCCGCGCGGAGAGGCGTGGGCGTAGACGCGGCCGCGTCCGGGGCGGCGCGGTTCGTTGTCCCAGCCGCAGTTGACGCCCGGAAAGAGGGAGTAGCCGTCGGGCATGTCGCGCGAGGCCACTTCCCGCGCCAGTTCGCGCCAGTCCAGCACCTGGCCATGGTAGGCCGGGTTGAGCAGGCGCTGCGTCGCGCTGATGTTGTCCGGCGTGGCCAGGTTGGGCGGAAACTCCACCGCCGCGTCGAAGCCGATGCGCCGGGGATCCAGGCGCTCGAAACCCTGCACGCAGGCGAGGAAGATGTCGCCCACACCCTGTTCGCGGCACCAGGTTCGCCAGCGTTGCGCGGTGGCCTGCGCGTCGGGCAGCAGGCCGGCGCGGTAGACCAGCAGCAGGGGCTTGCCTTCCACGCGCAGATAGCGCGGATCGCGCAGGTATTCGGCCACGTGCGCGATGAAGGCCAGGTCGTCGTCGGCGCTGTGCCGCTGCGCGATGAGGATGTCGTCGGCGCGGCCGTCCCAACGCCGTGACCAGTTTTCGTTGGCCCAGCACAGGCACAGGGGCAGATCCAGCGTGGGATCTTCCAGCCATTGCCGCAGCGGCTGCTCCAGGAGGGTCTTGCCGCCGAACCAGTAAAAATAACTGCAGAAGGCGCCGATGCCGTATTCCCTGGCCAGCTGCATCTGACGCCGCATCACCTCGGGCAGGCGCAGGTCGTAGAAGCCCAGCTCGCCCGGCAGGCGCGGTTGCGCATGCCCCTCGAATTGCGGCAATGCCCGCGAGACGTTGCGCCACTCGGTGAAGCCCTTGCCCCACCAGGCGTCATTCTCGGGGACGGGGTGGAACTGCGGCAGGTAGAAGGCCACCAGCGTGGCCGGCAGCGGTTCGGGCAGGCTGCCCTCGCGATGGGGCCTGAAGCCGATGGCGGGTTGCCCCGTGCACAGGCGGGGTGCATGGCGGCGTGCCGGGTGGTCCGACACCTGGCCATGCGGGCCCTCGGGCACCAGGGCGCCGTGGCGGTCCAGGAAGGCCTGCCGCCAGCGGTCGCGCGTGGACTGCGGCAGCGGCAGCAGCCGGAAGCCGAAGCGGAGCGTGTGAAACAGCCAGTGGCGCAGAGTCCGGGTCGGGTTCATCGCGCCAGTGTAATGCCTGCGGCGTATCCGGGCCCCGCGCCCGCGGCCATCGAAAGCCCGGTTTTCGGGGCTTCCCGTGGGAGGGGCCTCAGTCCCGATTGCCGGCGTTGCCCGGAAATCCGGCCATGCGCCGAAAGACGCCCCGGCAGCATGGCCTGCGGCACGTTTCGGTCGTGGCCATGCGATTCCCCCCGGTCCCGGGCGCGAGTGCCTACAATCGCCGCATGAAGGAAAACCGGTTTCCCATTGCAGCGCTGCTGCCCGAGATCCGGACGGCACTGGCCCGGCACCCCCGGCTGGTGCTGGAAGCCCCGCCGGGGGCGGGCAAGACGACGCAGGTGCCGCTGGCGTTGCTGGACGCGCCGTGGCTGCGCGGGCGACGCATCCTGGTGCTGGAGCCGCGCCGGCTGGCAGCGCGGGCGGCGGCCGCGTTCATGGCGCGGCAACTGGGCGAGGAGGCGGGGCAAACCGTCGGCTACCGTATCCGGTTCGAATCACGGGTGTCCGCGGCCACGCGCATCGAAGTGCTGACCGAGGGCATCCTGTCGCGCCTGCTGCAGGCCGATCCGGAGCTGGCCGGAGTCGGCGCCGTGATTTTCGACGAGTTCCACGAACGGCATCTGGCCGGTGACCTGGGAGCGGCGATGGCCCTGGATGTGCAGCAGGGGCTGCGCGAGGACCTGCGCCTGGTGGTGATGTCGGCCACGCTGGATGGCCAGCGCATCGCCGAGTGGCTGGATGCGCCGCGCCTGTCCAGCCCGGGGCGCGGTTTTCCGGTGGAGATCGCGTATCCGCCGGCGCGTCGCCAGGAAACGCCGGTCGTGCATGTCGCGCGCAGCGTACGCCAGGCCGTGGCCGAGACGACGGCGGGCGACGTGCTGGTATTCCTGCCCGGTCGGCGCGAGATCGCGCGGGTGGCCCGCATGCTGGGCGAGACTCCGCCGGTGGCGGCGGGGAGCCGGGTGGAAGTGCTGCCGTTGCACGGGCAGTTGTCGCTGGCCGAGCAGCGGGCGGTCCTGGCCCCGGCCGACCCCGGCACGCGGCGGGTGATCCTGGCCACCAACGTGGCCGAGTCCAGCGTCACCCTGCCGGATGTGCGCGTGGTGGTGGATTCGGGCCTGGCGCGCGAGCCGCGCTTTGACCCCAACACCGGTTTCACGCGCCTCGAAACCGTCGTCGTCTCGCAGGCGTCCGCCGACCAGCGCGCCGGCCGCGCCGGTCGCGTGGCGCCCGGGGTGGCCTGGCGGCTGTGGCCGCAGAGCCGGCGTCTGGAAAGCGCGCGCACTCCGGAAATCGCGCAGGCGGAACTGTCCGGGCTGGCCCTGGAGCTGGCGGCGTGGGGAGCATCCGAATTGCCCTGGCTGGATGCACCGCCGGCGGGGGCGCTGGCACAGGCGCGCGACCTGCTGCGGCGGCTGGGGGCCCTGGACGATGCCGACCGCATCACCGCGGCGGGCCGGGACATGCTGGAGCTGGGCGCCGGCCCGCGTCTGGCGGCGGCCGCCCTGCACGCCGCGTCCGCGCAGCGGGCACTGGCCGCCGACCTGCTGGCCCTGCTGGAAACGCGCTCGCCGTTGCGCGGGCATGCCGCGGGCAACGATGCCGTGGCGGCGCGCATGGCCGCCCTGCATGCCTGGCGCGACGGCGGTGCCGGCGCGGCGCGGCGCCTGGGTGCCGATGCCGCGGTGCTGGGGGCCATCGAGCAGTCCGCACGCGGCTGGCGCCGGCGGCTGGGCGTGCGTGCCGCCGCCAGCGGCGTCCCCCATGCCCTGGCCATCGGCAACCTGTTGCTGCATGCCCTTCCCGACCGCGTGGCACGGCAGGATGCCCGTGACCCCTTGCGCTACCGCCTGGCCAACGGCCGTGGCGCGCGCCTGGGCGAGGAAACCGCGTTGCGCGGCGAGCCGTGGCTGGTGGTGGCGGACCTGGCGCAGGAACGCGGCGACAGCCGCATCCTGGCGGCGGCCCCGTTCGACCCGGGTTGTCTGCAGCGGGCGTACGCGGCGCGTTTCCACACCCGGCGCACGCTGGTCTGGGACGAGGACCGGGAGGCCGTCGACGCTTTCGAGGAGCACTGCTTCGATGCCCTGGTGCTGGAGCGCCGTCGTGTTCCGGTGCGCGACGGGGATGCCGCGCCGGCCCTGCTGGCACGGGTGCGCGCCCGCGGCCTGGACAGCCTGCCCTGGAGCGAGGCGGCCCGGCAGTGGCGATGGCGGGTGCAGGCGGTGCGCCGGTGGCAACCGGACCTGGCGCTTCCGGCGCTTGATGACGCGGCGTTGCTCGATGACCTGGAAGCCTGGCTGCTGCCGTACCTGGCCGGCGTGCGCCGGCTCGATGCGCTGACGCCGGAGCACCTGTCGCAGGCGGTGGCGGGCTTGCTGGACCATCCGCAGCGCCAGGCCGTGCAGCGGCTGGCGCCGGAGCGCGTGCGGGTGCCCAGCGGTCGCCAACTGCGGCTGGACTACGCCGGCGAGGATCCACCGGTGCTGGCCGTGAAACTCCAGGAACTGTTCGGCATGGCCGACACGCCCACCGTGGCCGACGGCCGCGTGCCGGTGACCCTGCACCTGCTTTCGCCCGCGCGCCGGCCGATCCAGGTCACGCGCGACCTGGCGAGTTTCTGGGAAAACACTTACCCCGAGGTGCGCAAGGAGCTCAAGGGCCGCTACCCCAAACACCCGTGGCCCGACGATCCGTGGAGCGCCACGCCCACGCACCGCACCCGGCGGCGGGCCGGCCATGGCGGGTGATTGCTTGTCGGATGCACCAGGGGCAGGCGCTGCTTGCAGACGCGGCTTTGCATGCGGAGATTCTCCAAAGCCCCGGTAGCAGGGGCGGGAATGAATCAGTCATTCGGTGCGCCATGTGAGACTCCGTGGTCGCACCGCAGGGCCAACGTGTGCTATCTGTAGGCGCTTGCACCGTCCGGTCACGCCAGGCCGGAGGTTTTTTCGGGAGGATGCGATGTCGGCTGTGTCCGTGCCGACGCCATCAGGGGGCGATGAGCGGCAGCGCGAAGGCGTGGCCGAAGCGCGCGTGTGCGCGCTGCTGGTCGAGCGCGGACGGCTGAAGGAGGCCGACCTGGGCCGTGCCCGGCGCCTGCATGCCGAGGCGCCGGAGGGCACGCTGACGTCCCTGCTGGCGCGCCTGGGCCTGGTGTCCGAACGCGACCTGGCCGACACCTGGTGCGAATTGCTGGACGTGCCCTTCATGGAAGCGCGCCAGGCTCCGGAACTGCCGCCCGAGGGCGTGGACGTGTCGCCGCGCTTCCTGCGCCAGATGCACGTGGT
>CAZMXV010000083.1:0-10634 GCA_964570295.1 uncultured Rhodanobacteraceae bacterium | reverse complement strand
TGGAATACCTGATGATGCACGCCGGCGAGCTGGTCTCCAAGGCCGACCTCACCGAGCACATCTACCAGCAGGATTTCGACCGCGACTCCAACGTGCTGGAAGTGTTCATCGGCCGTCTGCGCCGCAAGCTGGACCCGGAAGGCGGCATCAAGCCGATCGAGACCGTGCGCGGCCGCGGTTACCGCTTCGCCATTCCCCGCAACGCACCGGAAGAGGACGAGGCCTGATCCTGAAGTCCGCCATCGCGGGCTAGGGAGATGTTTCGTGTCACGGCGACCCCTGTCACTGGCCTCAAGGTCCACCCTGGCCACCATCCTGGCTCTGGTCGCCTTTCTCGGCCTGACCGGCCTGGCGCTGGACCACGCCTATTACGAAGGCGCGCGCAGCAGCCTGCAGGAACGCATGCAGGGCTACGTGTACGCGTTGCTGTCGGCCACCGACGTGGCTCGCGGCGGCAAAGTGCTGGTGCCCGACACCATGCCCAACGCCGACTTCCTGCGCCCGGGCTCGGGTCTGTATGCCACCATCAACGGCGAAGGCGGTTTCCACTGGGAGTCGCCTTCGGCCATCGGGCGCAGCCTGCCGCTGGAGATGCAGCTCACACCGGGGCGCCCGGTGTTCCGCGGGCCGCTGTCCACCGACGTGGGGCAGGTCTACGTCTACAGTCTGGGCGTGATCTACGAGACCCCCTCGGGGCCGGGCGTGAGCCTGACCTTCAGCGTGGCGCAGACCGAGGCCCAATTCGAGCAGCAACTGGCCGTGTACCGCCGCACCCTGTTCATCTGGATGCTGGCGCTGGCGCTGGTGCTGGTGTTCCTGCAGCTGCTGCTGCTGCACTGGAGCCTGTCACCGCTGCGCCGGGTCTCGTCCGACCTGGCGGGCATCGAGCGCGGCGACAGCGATCGCCTGCTTGGTGACTATCCGCTGGAACTGTCGGGGCTGACCCACAGCCTCAACACCTTCATCCGCAGCGAGCGCGAGCATCTGGTGCGCTACCGCAACACCCTGGCCGACCTCGCGCACAGCCTGAAAACGCCGCTGGCGGTGATGCGCGCGCGGCTGGAATCGCCCGACGTGGCGCGGACCCTGCGTCAGGAACTGCTGCCCCAGCTGCGGCGCATGGACGAACTGGTCGCCTACCAGCTGTCACGCGCGGCCACTTCGGGACACCAGACCTTCGCCACGCCCGTCAGCGTGGCACCGCACGCCGAGGACCTGGTGCAAAGCCTGGAGAAGGTCCACGCCGCCAAGGGTGTGCTTTGCGAGTTCGACATTGACGAGGAAAACAGCCTGTTCTTCGGTGAGCAGGGCGACCTGCTGGAGTTGATGGGCAACCTGCTGGAAAACGCCTTCAAGTGGTCACGCCATCGCGTGCTGCTGTCCATTCACGGCGTGCCGCCCCGGGGCCGTGGCCGGCCGGGCCTGGTGATCGCGGTGGAGGACGACGGTCCGGGCATCGCCAAGGACCAGATCGAGCGCGTGCTGCAACGCGGCGTGCGTGGCGACGAGCGCGTGCATGGCCACGGCATCGGCCTGGCGATCGTGCAGGACATCGTCAAGGCCTACAATGCCGAGCTGGAGGTGGGGCATTCCGGGGAACTTGGTGGCGCACTGTTCCGCGTTTCCTTCGCCGCCGACGACTGAGCGTGCGGGCGTGTGGCCGCGGAGCGGGTGTGGAGGAATTGGTGGCCGGCGTGGTTACTGGATGGAGCCGGGCAGCAGCGACTGCCAGCCCAGCGACGAGGACGGATTGCCCCGGGAGGCCGGTTCCTGCGGTGCGGCGTCTTCGTGGTCCGGCGTGGCCGCTGCGGGCGCATGCCCCTGGTGGCGCGGCGTGCCGGCCTCCTGCAGGGCGGGGCCCGGCTGGTCCACGTAGTCCGGCATGCCGGCATCACCCGCTTCGCGGGTGGCGGCGCGAGTGCCGGAGGAAAGCATGCTGTCGAGGGTGCTCAGCGCGCCCTGTTCCTCCACGGAGGTGCCCACGGCGGCCAGGGACCGGCTTTCGTTCGGCATCGACGGAACGGGAGTGGTTTCAGTCGCCTGAACCACGCCGGCTGCCCCCAGACCCGTTGTCAACACCAGTGCAAGCAGGGATGTTTTCATCTCTACCCCCGAAGGAACCCACATTCAGATGGTCCATCGTGGCAGAAAATCCGGCCGGATGCCAGCACAATTTTCCCGCTTGTGCAACATGCTGTTCGTCGCGTCGTGGCGGTGCAGTTAGACTTTGCTCATCAAGCCGAACGGTTTCCCATTGCATGATGAAGAACTTGTTGCAGCCGCGTGAACTGCTGCGGGCGCTGGCACCGGGCGAGCCGGTGTCCGGCGAGGCGCTGGCCGACGGCATCGGCGTGACGCGCGCGGCGGTGTGGAAGCACGTGGCCGCGCTGCGCAAACGCGGCCTGCCCGTGGATGCCCGTACCGGCCTCGGCTACAGTCTGCCGTGGCCGACCCAGCTGCTGGATGCCGACGCCGTGGCCGCGCACCTGGAGGACGGCGCGGGCAGCCTGGAGGTGCACTGGGAGCTGGATTCCACTTCCAGCGAACTGGCCAGGCGCCAGGACGGGCTGCCCGACCTGGCGGTGGTGCTGGCGGAAAGCCAGTCCGCGGGACGCGGCCGGCGCGGCCGGGCCTGGCTGTCGCCGCCGGGATTGAACCTGTACCTGTCGTGCCTGAAGCGCTTCGAGCGGGGCTTTGCCGGCCTTTCCGGGTTGTCCCTCGCCGTCGGCGTGTGCGTGGTCCGCGCGCTGGAGGACGCGGGCGTCGCGGGGGCACACCTGAAATGGCCCAACGATGTCATGACCGACAGCGGCAAGCTGGCCGGCATCCTGGTCGAGCTTGGCGGTGAATATCAGGGGCCGTGCACGGCCATCGTCGGCGTCGGCGTCAACGTGCGCCTGCCGCGGACGGTGCGCGAAGCCATCGGTCAGCCGGCCGTGGACCTGGCGGAACTGGCCGGGGGAGCGCCGCCGGACCGCAATGTCCTGGCGGCCTGTCTGGTGGCGCGCTTGCGCCGGGGGCTGGCGATGTTCGAGGAGGGCGGTTTCGCCGCCTTCGCCGATGATTTCGCGCGCCTGGACTGGTTGCACGGCAAGTCGTTGCGCCTCGACGGGGCGCGTGGTGCGTTCGAGGGGGTCGGGGCCGGCGTGGACGCGCGCGGCGCGCTTCGCGTGCGTACCGCCGACGGCGAGGTGCGGGTGGACAGCGCCGAAGTCACGGTGCGCGCGACGTGAGGCTGCTGCTCGATCTCGGCAACACGCGCCTGAAGTGGGCCCTGGCCGGGGGCGGTGGTGCGCCGGAGCGCAACGGGGCGCTGGCATGGGCGCCCTCCATGCCCGACGACCTGGTCCGGGAGTGGCGGCCGCTGTCGCGTCCGCGCGGCGTCTGGGCGGCGTCGGTCGTGGACGGAGCGCGCGAAGCGGCCCTTTCCGCGGCCGTGCTGGCCCGTTTCGGGCTGCCCGTGAACTGGGTGCGTACCCCGCACGAGGCTTGTGGCGTGACCACGGCCTACGCCGACCCGTCCGCCATGGGCGTGGACCGTTTTCTCGGCCTGGTCGCGGCCCATGCCGATGGCCATGCGCCTTGCGTGCTGGTCAGCAGCGGTACCGCCCTGGTACTGGATGCACTGGCCGCCGGCGGGCGCCACCTGGGCGGCTGGATCGCCCCGGGCGCCGCCTTGATGCAGCAGTCGGTGCTGGGCGCCACGGCGCGCGTGCGGCCGCGTGAACCGGGCCGGCTGACGGAAGCGGCCACCACGACCGCCGACGCGCTGACCTCGGGCAGCTGGCATGCCTGCGCGGCCCTGACCGACCGTTTCATCGAGCGCATGCGCGCACGTCTGGGTGGTCACCCGCGCGTACTGCTTGGTGGTGGGGACGCGGATGCCCTCGGGCCGCTGCTGGAACATGCGGCGCAACCGTATCCCGATGCGGTGTTGAAGGGTCTGGCGACATGGGCGCGGCGCGAGGCTTGAACCCCGGTCACGCTTCGCGGCCTTCGCTGTGGCTACAATCGGTTCGGGTTTCCGGGAACACTGCATGATCTGGCGCTGGCTGCTGCTGTTATTGATTGCGTTGAACATCGGCGTGGCCGGCTGGCTGCTGTTCGGCCATCACCAGCGTGCCTTGCCTCCGGTGACCGACCCCGGCGTGCCCGAGCTGGAGCTGCTTGCGGCCGAACCCGGTGCCGGCCGCACGGATCCCGGGCCTTCTTCGCGGATCATCGAGGCCTCGGGGCGGTGCCTGCGCATCGGTCCCTTCAGCACCCGCAGCGTGATGCGCAAGGCGTTCGACGCCCTGGCGCCGCACGTGCCGAGGATCCAGTTCGATCAGGACGAAGTCACCCGCTCCACCGGCTGGTGGGTCTACCTTCCGGCCCTGCCCACTCAGGAGCAGGCACTTTCCGCCGCGCGCGAGCTGGCCGACAAGGGGGTGCGCGACTATTACGTGGTCACCGCCGGCGACCGCCAGAACACGGTATCGCTGGGCCTGTTCCACAACGAGGACAACGCGCGCCGGCGACTGCGGCATGTCACGGAGCTGGGCTTCAAGGCCCAGTTGACGCAGCGCCGCGAAACCCTTCCCGAATACTGGGTGGACATCGCGCTGCCGGCCAGTGCCGGCTTCGAATGGCAGGCCCTGGTGGAGCACCCGGCCGCCAAGGCCTCCGCCATCAACTGCTTCTGACGCCATGCGGCGACCGGCCGGCTGCGCGCGGCACCGGGAGGCAAAGGAGAGATGGGGTGGTGCCGTCTGTCCGATTCGAACGGACGACCTGCTGTTTACAAGACAGCTGCTCTACCAACTGAGCTAAGACGGCACGGGTGCGGGGCAGGTGCGACCACAGACGGACGGGCCTGCCGACCGGCGCGTATTGTCACACACTCCGCGGGAGCGGGGTACCGGCACGATCCCGCGTTTTTGGGGCATGCGACCGTGACAAGAACGCCTCTCTGCGGTAAAATGCAATAAATTATATCCTTTTATTTCAATCACATGCCGAATTCCGGCGTGCCGGGCAGGAACAGGTTTCCGACGCTCGGCCCGCACGGCGGCACGGCAGAGACATTTCGAGGTTCTCCATGGCGTTCACTCCCTCCCGCAAAATTTCCCTGGTCGGCGTTCCCACCGACATCGGCGCGGCCGACCGCGGCGCCTCCATGGGCCCCGAAGCCCTGCGCGTGGCCGGGCTTGCCGGCGCCCTCGAGGCCCGGGGGCTGGAGGTGGAGGACCGGGGCAACCTCGGCGGCCCCATGAACCCGTGGTTGCCGCCGCAAGACGGCTACCGCCACCTCGAGGGCGTGGTGGCCTGGAACCGCGTGGCCATGGAAGCCATCGCCGGGGTTCTCGACGACGGCCGTTTCCCGGTCATGCTGGGCGGCGACCACTGCCTGGGCCTGGGCTCGATCACCGCCGTGGCCAACCACTGCCGCAAGGCGGGCAAGAAGCTGCGCGTGCTGTGGCTGGACGCGCACACCGATTTCAACACCAACGACCTCACCCCCAGCGGCAACATCCATGGCATGCCCGTAGCCTGCCTGTGCGGCATGGGTCCGAAGGCGCTGACCGAACTGGGCGGCTCCGCGCCGGCGATCGACCCGTCGGTGATGCGCTACATCGGCATCCGCTCGGTGGACGAGGGCGAGAAACGCCTGGTGCACGAACACGGGCTGGCGGTGTACGACATGCGCTACATCGACGAGCACGGCATGCGCGCCACGGTCGAGAAAGCCCTGGAAGGCCTGGACGAAGACACCCACCTGCACGTCAGCTTCGACGTCGACTACCTCGATCCGTCCATTGCCCCCGGCGTGGGCACCACCGTTCCCGGTGGCCCGACCTACCGCGAGGCGCAGCTGGGCATGGAAATGATCCACGACAGCGGTCGCCTCGGCTCGCTGGACATCGTGGAAATGAACCCCGCCTTCGACGACCACAACCGCACCGCCAGGGTGGCCGTGGAACTGGTCGAGAGCCTGTTCGGCAAATCCACGCTGGTGCGGGACTGACGAGACCCGGGGCCGGGGAAAGCATCGCGGCCATGGGTTGCTCCCACGGGGCTTGCCTGGAACCTTCTGGAGCCTGCCCTTGCGAGAGCGGTCCGTGGCCGCGATGGCTCCATCACACGGATGGTTCCGAACCTGAGTTCCACGCCTGAAAACGGAAAGCGACGACCTTCGATTCCGGCCCGGCCCCATCCCGTCCCGGCGTGCCCGCATACCGCCCATGGCGTACACTTGCGCTTTTCACAAGCAACCCGAGCCCATGCGCGTCCTCACCGGCATCACCACCACCGGCACTCCCCATCTCGGCAATTACGTCGGCGCCATCCGGCCCGCCGTCGTGGCCAGCCGCCGCGATGACGTCGATGCCTTCTATTTCATGGCCGACTACCACGCGCTGATCAAGTGCGACGATCCGGCGCGGGTGCAGCGTTCGCGTCTGGAGATCGCCGCGACCTGGCTGGCCTGCGGGCTGGATCCAAAGCGGGTGACGTTCTACCGCCAGTCCGACATTCCCGAGATCCCGCAGCTGATGTGGCTGCTGACCTGCGTGACCGCCAAGGGGCTGCTCAACCGCGCGCATGCCTACAAGGCCGCCAACGACCGCAATGCGGAGGCCGGGGAAGATGCCGACGCCGGCGTCACCGCGGGGCTGTACATGTACCCGGTGCTGATGGCTGCCGACATCCTGGCCTTCAATGCCAACAAGGTGCCGGTGGGGCGCGACCAGGTGCAGCACCTGGAGATGGCGCGGGACATCGCGCAACGCTTCAACCACACCTACGGCGGGGATTTCTTCACCCTGCCGGAAGTGGCCATCGAAGAAGACGTGGCCACGTTGCCGGGCCTGGATGGACGCAAGATGTCCAAAAGCTACGACAACACCATTCCGTTGTTCGAGGGCGGCACCCGGCGCATGCGCGAGGCGATCCTGCGCATCGTCACCGATTCGCGCGAGCCGGGCCAGCCCAAGGACCCGGATTCGTCCTCGCTGTACGCCATCTACCGCGCCTTCGCCGGCGCCGACGAGGCCAGCGCGTTCCGCGGCGAACTGGAGGCGGGCATGGCCTGGGGCGATGCCAAGAAGGCCCTGCACGAACGCATCGAGCGCGAGGTCGCGCCCATGCGCGAGACCTACGAGAAGCTGATGGCGCGCCCCGACGACATCGAGGACATCCTCACGGCCGGTGCCGCCAAGGCGCGCGCCGTCGCCATGCCGCTGCTGGAGACCCTGCGCGGTGCCGTCGGCCTGGGGCGCGGCGACGTGCAGGCCGGGGCATCCGATGGCCGGAAGAAACGCAAGGGTGGCAAGCTCGCGCGCGTGGTCAGTTTCCGCGACGGGGGCGGCAGCTTCCGCTTTCGCCTGCTGGCTGCTGACGGTGACGAGCTGGCCCTGTCGCTGCCGCATGCCGATCCCAAGACGGCCGGCATGGCCTCGCGCCGCCTGCTGGAGCGGGCGGCGGACATCGCCACCCGCGCCGAGGACGACGGCCGTCTGGCCGTGATGCTGGATGGCGAGGTGCTGGCGCATACGCCGGCTCACGCCGATGCGACGGCGCGCGAGGCCGCCGCCGGACGCATGCGTGCCGAAATGCTGGCGTTGGCCGCCGGCCGCGAATGATGCGTTACCTGTCCCTGCTGCTGATGGGGCCGTGGCTGCTGATCCTGGCGTGGGCCTACTGGGCCTATCCCAAGTCCCTGCCGCGGACCCGGGCACGGCGCCTGTTCGACGTCATTGCGCTGGTGCTGGCGGCATGGGCCACCGTGCGTCTGGCCGTCTGGGGCTACGACAGTTTCGCGGGCGTGCGCGTGGATGAGCTGGGCGTGTACAGCGGTGCCATCTGGCAGCAGGTGGCGCCCGCGCTCTACGCCTACGGCGGTTTCGCGGCCGTGCTGGTTCCGGCGGCCCTGTTGCGCCATGGCCTGTGGGGCAGGGCGTCGCGGCGACGCGTGCGGTAGAGGCGCTGGCGGGGTGCATGCCGTTCACGGCGTGGCCCGGGCGGCATGTCGTTTCCCCGGTGCAGCGAAAGTACCCGTACCGTGCCGTTGGTCATGCTAAACACGGCGGCGCGGATGTGCATCCAAGCATATGCGGGGGCGTTGCCCCGATTGCATGATGTTGCCCCGATCCGGATACGTTTTCCCCATGTCCCCTTGCCGCCTCGTCGCCCTGGTTTTCCTGTTGTTGCCGCCTGCCGCCTTTGCCGCGGTGGACATCGACGGTCGCCTTGCGCCGGGCGAATGGGCGGGCGCGCGGCATGTGACGCGTTTCGTGCAGACCCAGCCCATGACCGGCGAACCGGCCACCTGGCGCACCGAGGCCTGGGTCATGGCCACCCCCGAGGGACTGGCCGTGGCATTCCGCAACGTCCAGCCGCCGGGCGCGCCACGCACGACGCAGCGGGTGCAGCGCGACTTCATGGACCAGGTGGACCGCAACAACGTGATGGTCGATTTCAACGGCGACGGCCAGGTCGGCTACAACTTCACCATCAGTTCCACCGGCGGCATCTACGACGCCGTGGTGACGCGCCAGAGCCGCTTCGACACGGACTGGGACGGCCTGTGGCAACACGCGGCGAGCCGGGACGCGGAGGGCTGGACCACGGAGTTCCTCATTCCCTGGTCGATCGCGCCCATGCACAAGGTGAGCGGCGCGACGCGCACCATCGGCCTCTACCTGGACCGCGTGGTCGGAGCCAGCGGCGAGCGCTTCGCATGGCCCGACGCCAGTTTCGAGCGCCCCAGGTTCCTGTCCGATTTCGCGCGCGTCGAGGTGCCCGCCCACAGCCAGTCGCAGCTTGCCGTCACGCCCTATGTGTCCGGCTTGTACGACAACGTGCACGGTCGCAGCCGGGGGCAGGCCGGCGCGGACATCTTCTGGAAACCGAACGGCCAGTTCCAGTTGACCGCCACCCTGAACCCGGATTTCGGCCAGGTGGAAAGCGATGATCTGGTGGTCAATTTCAGTGCCACCGAAACCTATTTCAGCGACAAGCGGCCGTTCTTCACCGAGAACCAGGGCATCTTCGACTTCAGCCTGCTGGATGACAACAGCGCCCTCGTCTATACGCGTCGCGTGGGTGGCCCTTCCGACGACGGCGCGGGCGCCGCGGACATCAACGCCGCCGTCAAGCTCAATGGCAGCGTGGGCAAGACCGATTACGGTCTGCTCGCCGCCGACGAACGCGGTGCGGGCGGCCGCGACTTCGCCGCGATGCGGCTGCTGCACGACTTCGGCCGGCAGAGCCTGGGGCTGCTGGCGACCCATGTCGACCACCCTTTCCTCGAGCGCACCGCCAACGTGGTCGGCATCGACCACCACTGGCAGCCGACGGATGCATTGACCCTGTGGACCAACGTGGTCGGCAGCGCCATTCGTGAGCACGGCGGCGACACGCGTGGCGCCGGCGCCACCTTCAGCGCCGACTACACCATGGGTGGCGGCTGGCGCCAGCAGTGGCTGGCCATGCACTTCGACGACCGGCTCCAGGTCAACGATTTCGGCTACCTGGCGCGCAACGATTTCGACTACCTGCACTGGGAGGTGCGCAAGCGTGTCACCGGGCTTCCGGCCGATTCCGCCTATACCTCCCACGACTGGCAGTTCCGCATCGACGCCCTCGACAGCGACAACGCCCGTTTGCGCCTGCGCCGCCAGCTGCGCATCGGTCGCAGCAGCAGCCTGCGTGACGGCAGCAGCCAGAACCTGCGCCTGAACATCAACACCGCCGCCTGGGACGACCTGCTGACCCGCGGCCACGGCGCGCTGTTCCTGCCGCCGTCGTTCGACTTCTCCTTCAGCCACCGCACGCCGCGACACGGCGACTGGTCGTTCGATGCCGAGGCCGGGCTGGGGAGCGGCGGCCTGTCCGGCAACCGCAAGGTGGGCTGGTCGCTGAGTTTCATTCCCACCTACTTTGTCAGCGACGCGTTGCGCGTGCATGCCGGGCTGACCTACGAGTTCACGCCGGACTGGCTGGTGTGGCAGCACGACAACCTGGTCGGCAGCTTCCGCGAGCGCATGCTGGAATTCGACGGCGGCTTCGACTGGACCATCGACGAGCGCCAGGAGCTGCGCCTGAAGCTGCAGGTCATCGGCCTGGACGCGCGCCTGCGTGGCGCCTGGGACGTGGCTTCCGACGGGCGCGCCGTGGCCACCACCGAACCGGTGGACGACTTCAGCGTGCGCAACCTGGGCGTGCAACTGCGCTACCGCTACCGTTTGGCGCCGCTGTCGTGGTTGTATGTGGTCTACGGCCGCGGCGGTTATCGGCAGCGACTGGTCGCCGAGGATGCTCCCGGCGCGTTGCATCGTGCCTTGCGGCTGCGCGACGACGAGCAGTTGTTGGTGAAGCTGAGCTACCGGTTTGGCCTGTAGCCCGAGGCCCGGTCCATGGGCCGTCGCGCAGGAGCCGGGCCTTGGCCGCCCAAAAAACGAAGGGGCGGAATCGTGCGATTCCGCCCCTCCGGTCCGACCGCGTGCCGCGCTTTTACTGCGGCAGCGTCAGGTCGTCCAGCAGCGCCTTGAGGAAGCGTGCCGCGTCGCCGCCGGTGGCGGCGCGGTGGTCGAAGCTGAGCGAGATCGGCAGACGGCGGTGCACTTCCACGCCGCCCATCACCGCGACCACGT
>CAZMXV010000082.1:0-10825 GCA_964570295.1 uncultured Rhodanobacteraceae bacterium | reverse complement strand
ACTCACGCAGAGACGGCATCAGCCATTGCGCGGGTATCGACTGGTGGGCGGCGGGCACGATCGCGCCATGGATCGCTGCCGCAAAGGCCGTGAGGGATGCGGCACAAGGTGGCCGGGATCGGGATTTTTCGGGGCATCGGTGAAAACGTGCCATGACGGCGATGACCCGACGCACCAGGCCCGGCCTGGGGTGTCCTCGCTACTCGCTGCCCGCCTCCCGTTCCTCGCCTTCCAGCCGCGGCATGCCGTGCGCGTCGCGCTGTTCGCCCAGGGGCGCATCGGCCTGGGCCGAGCGGGCGTGGCTGCCGGGGAGGGGTTCGACGGGTTCGTGGCGGTGCATGCGCAGGGCGTTGCGGTAGCAGCGCTGCGACAGCAGTACGTTGCCCTGGCCGGCATAGACCTCGCCGAGGGCTTCCCAGCTGGCGGCATCCGGAGCCAGCGCCAGGGCGCGACCCAGGTATTCGCGGGCTTTGCCCCATATTTCGAGGCGGGCGCTGAGGCGCCCCAGGGTGGACAGCAAAGCCGCATCGTCGGGATGCTTGTCCAGCCAGCCTTCGGCCCGGCGCAGGCGTGCCTCGACATCCTCATCGTCCAGCAGGCCCCAGGTTTCCACCAGCAGCGGCGACCATTGCCGTTTCAGCGCGGCCTCGACCTCGCCCATGGCCGCCATGGACTGGCCGAACCACGCCGCGCGGCGCGCATAGGCGTCCACTACTTCGGGTTGACGGCGCTGCGCCTTGCCCAGGGAGGTCCACAGGGCCTTGAGGGCCGGACCGTCGACGCTGGCGTGGATGGCGGCTGTCAGTACGCGCACCTCCATGGCCACCTGTGCCCGGGGTTCCAGAGCGCCGCTTTTGCGCAGCGGCTCCAGGGCGGCCAGCGCACGGGCCGGTTCACCGGCGGCCAGTGCGGCCTTGACCAGTTCCAGCCAGCCGGACGGCGGCAGCTTGCCGGCATCGGCCTGCGATGCCAGCAGAGCCACGGCCTCTTCCGGCCGGCCCGCATGCCGCAGCAGGTGCGCCCGCCGGCTGCGTGCGGCCAGCGGGACCGTGGCCGTGGCCTTGTCCAGGTGTTCCGTGGCGGCCGGCGTATCGCCGCGGCGCGCGGCCGCGCGCGCGGCCGCCAACAGGGCGGCACCCTTTTGCGGTGCATGCCGCGCGGCCCGGACCAGGGCACGCTCGGCGGCCGCATGGTGGCCTTCGTCCAGCAATACCAGTCCGGATACCAGTTGCTTGCGGCTGACCCGGCGGTGACGGCGCCCCACGGCACCGAACGGCCAGCGCACCAGGCGCCACAACCAGGCCAGCAGCAGCACGGCCAGCACCACGATGACCACGGCGGTCAGCAGCGTGGTTTCCACTTCCCAGCCACGCAGTTCGATCAGCACGTGGCCCGGATCGGTTGCCACCCAGTGCCAGCCGAAGGCTGCCAGCGCGGCCAGCAGCACCAGCCACAAGACCCAACGCCATGCGGTCATGACGAGGCCTCCGCAGGCTGTGCCGCCGAGCCGGCCGTTGCCGGGTGCAGCGTTTCGGCGGCGGAATCGGTAGGCTCACCCTCCGAACCGGCCGCTTCCCCGGCTCCGGCCGCGTCGCGCACACCGCGCAAACTGCCCAGGGCATGCAGGGCCTCGCCCAGCCGGGGTGCCGCGCCGCCGGTCGGCTGCTTCAACAGGGCGGCCACGTCGGCGCGGGCCTTGCGCACGTCGGCATCGCCCGCGTCGAAATCCCGTGCCAGGCGCGTCGCCACCCGCTGCAGGGCGGCGTGTCCGGCCGCGGCATCCCAGGCCAGATACGCCGCCTGGGCCTGGGCGAGGTCCAGTTCGACCAGCTGGCGCGTCAGTTGTGCACCGGCACGCGACACGTCCGAGGTATCTTCACGCCGGACCACCACCGCCGTGGCCAGACCGTGCCAGACCCGCTGCCAGAACCCCGGGCGGGGGGCCGGCTCGTCGGCCTTCCGGTCCGTTTTCAGGGGCAGCGTGGCCACGGCATCGCGCAGTCCGGCCAGCGTGGCCAGCGTCGCCTCGCGCGTATCCGGATAGCTGGCCTGGAGCGCCTTGCGCTCGGCGCGCAGCGCCCGCAGCACTCCGTCCAGTTCGGGATCGTTGGCGGCATCCAGGATCTTTCCCGCCTGGACGTAGGCCTTGATGGCTCCGTCGGCATCCCCGAACAGCTCGTAACGCTGCTGCCCCAGACGCAGCAGCATGGCCGCCTGGTCCAGCAGGGCGGCCTCGCGGCCGTGGCGGCGGTGCCGGGTCAGCGTGGCGACCGCGTCCTCCAGGTTGCCGAAGCGGTCGGACAGACCGTCGACACGCCGATCCAGCGCCTCCCGCGCCGTCTGCAGCGAATGCTGCGCCTTCGCCTGCCCGTCCCGGAGCGCCTCGCGTGCGGCAGCCACGTGTTTCTCCAGTTCCGCCACCTTGTGGTCGAGCCGGCCGGCGGCCTGGCGTGCCGCGTGCTTTCCCTGCCACCACTGCCAGCCCGCGAACGCCAGCGCCACAAGCGCCAGCAGCAGAGCCAGTGTGGCCATGAAACCGCCGCCTCCGGACCTGACCGGCTTGTCGGCCGGCTTGCGGCGCGGCGCCGGGGCGGGTGTGGCGGTGCCGGGAGGCCCCTTGGACGATGGCGTTTCCGGTTGCTCAGGTTTTTCGCTCATGGTTCCATGCTATCCCGATTGGACGAGAACGGACGCGACAGGCTTGTCGCGCCATTCTACAAGCCGTTGAGTTCGACCACCCGCCGCAGCAGGTCGTCCCCCAGTGCCGAGCCGGCCACGGCGACCTGCCGGAAGCCCGATGCCCTGGCCATCCTTTCTATCCGCCCGCTGCTGACCACGGCATGAGCCGCCCGCACGTGCCGCCAGCCCTCCCCCTGCAGCGCCCGTTCGAGGCAGGCCAGGGTCTCGGCGCTGGAAAGCAGGATGTACGCCGGCGACCGCAGTGCCCGCAGCGCCCGCACATGCCGCGCATCCAGGCGTGCCGGCACCCGTCGGTACACGTGCACGCGCTGCATGTCGGCACCGTGCTCCCGGATGCCCGACTGCAGCACGCCGCGGCCGCCGGGGGCGCCCACCACCGCCACGCGCATGCCGCGCAGGTCCGCCATGGCCGGATGGGCCAGCAGGCCCTCGCTGTCCTGTCGCTCCGCCGGCACGAGAACCTCGTCCACGCCATGGTGATGCAGCGCCCGCGCCGTGCCGCGACCGACCGTCGCCACCCGGGCGGGGCCCTCCAGGGGAGCCAGGGCCGCCGCGAAACGCACCGCCGCCGGGCTGGTGAACACCACCATGTCCCCGTCCAGCGCGTGACGCAGGGCCGCGCGTGCCGCCGGCGCGTCCGGCATGGGCCGCAACGACACGCCCGGCAGCAGCAATGCCCGCCCGCCCAGCGCCTGCACGCGGCGCGCCAGCGCACGGCCCTGTCCGGCGGGGCGGGTGATCAGCACGCTGGCGCCGGCCAGCGGCCGGGAATCTGTCGAACTCATGTCGTGATGCTACCGCGAAACATCGCGGGTCCGGCGCTTGCCCCGGGCTCCGCCGGGCGTCAGACTCCACGCCCATGAGCCCCCTTCCCGACGCCGCCCGCTCCCTCGACGCCCTGATCCACGACACCATTCCGCTGACCCGCGCCCTCGGCGTGGCCATCAGCGCCTGGGACGGCCAGCGCCTGACGATGGACGCGCCGCTGGCACCCAACGTCAACGACAAGGGCTGCGCGTTCGGCGGATCGCTGGCCAGCACCATGACCCTGGCCGGCTGGTCGCTGGTGACGCTGCTGCTGCGCCGCCACGGCCACGACTGCGACGTGTTCGTGGCGCACAGCGAGGTGGCCTACCTGGCGCCGGTCTGGAAGGACTTCCACGCCACCGCCACGCTGGACGCCGACACCGACACGGACACCTTCCTGCGCACCCTCGCCACGCGCGGCAAGGCACGCGCCACGGTGCATTGCCGCGTCCGCGAGCACGACGGCCACACCGACTGCGCCACCCTGCTGGCGCGGTTCGTGGCGAAACGGCGTGAAACCGTCCACGACACGGCGCCCGCCGATGCGCCAGAATGAGACCGTCATCCGTTCGCCATGGGGGACCCACGTGCCACGTCCACGCCTTGTCATCGTGCTCGCCATCCTGGTGCTGATGTCCGCCTGCGCCGGCAACAAGCGCAGCGACAGCCTCACCCAGACCCTCACCGCCTACCACGCCACGATGCGCTGGGGCGATTTCCAGCGGGCGCTGGAGTTCGTCGACCCCGATTACCGTGAAGCGCACCCGCTGAGTGCCATCGCGCACGCCCGTTACCGGCAGGTCCGGGTGGTGGGCTACGACGAGGGCGGCGGCCCGGCCGCCTCCGCGGACGGCGAGGTGCGCCAGGTGGTCAAGATCAGCCTGGTCAACCTGCACACCCAGCGCGAGCGCTTCGTCATCGACCGTCAGATCTGGAAGTGGGACCCGCTGGCCGAACGCTGGTGGCTCACCACGGGCCTGCCCGACATCACCGGCAGCCCGGCCAGCGACTGAACCGCGCTTTGCTTCCCCGCGCCCGCTCGCGGATAATGCACGGCTCGCACCACGCCCCACCGGATTTCCTGATGAGCGAGTTTTTCCACAAGCTGCCCGAATTCATCGGCAACCACATCTGGCTCAGCCTGCTTTTCCTGATTCTGCTGCTCGGGTTGATCGCCGGCGAGGTGATGCGCCTCGGGCGCAAATACAAGACGCTGAACCCGGGCGCGTTGACTCTGCTGATCAACCGCGAGGATGCCCTGGTGGTGGACCTGTCCAGCTATGCCGACTACGAAAAGGCGCACATTCCCGGCGCACGCCATGTGGCCATGAGCCAGTTCGATCCCGAAAACAAGGATCTGGCCAAGGTCCGCGACCTGCCCGTGGTGGTGGTGTGCAAGGATGGGCGCACCTCGGCCAAGGCCGCGCAGCGCCTGGTCAAGGCCGGCTTCCAGAAAGTGCACACGCTGGGCGGCGGCATGTTCGCGTGGAAGCAGGCGCAACTGCCGGTAGCCAAGGGCAAGAAGTAACCCGGGTGCCGCCGGTTGGCGCGGCGCTTTCCATGCGGACAAAAAAGCGGACGGGATCATCCCGTCCGCTTTTTTTGTCCCGCCACGGGTCCGGCATCCGTCCCGTGCGCGCGCTGGACGACCGGCGTCCCTTCGCAGGGTCACGGACTGCGGCGACGGCCGAAAATCAGCGACACGACGAACAGGACCAGGAACACCACGAACAGGATCTTCGCGATGCTGGCCGCGGCTCCGGCCATGCCGGTGAAGCCCAATACGCCCGCAACGAAAGCAACCAGCAAAAACACGATGGCCCAGTACAGCATGATGTACTCCTTCAATGCTGTTGAAAAATGCCGGATACGCCACCTCCCCCCGGCCACGGCGACTCCCCGGTGAATGAAAACGCGGCCGTTGGCAGTGGCGGCCGGCCGCAGCCGGCCGCCATGCCGCATGACCCTCTCAAGGTTTTCCGCTAGGGCACGTCGTCCTCACGCATCGTGTCCTGGAAATCGCGGATCTGCCGCTCGGCTTCGTCCTTGGCTATGCCGTAGCGTTCCTGCAGTTTCCCGCTGAGATACTCGAAATTGCCCTCCGTGCTTTTCAGGTCATCGTCGGTAAGCTTGCCCCAGTGGGCCTTGAGCTTTCCGGAAATCTGCTTCCACTTGCCTTCAATACGATCGTCATTCATGGTCCGGTCTCCCGGCAGGGTGCCGGTACCCGCAGGCCCGGCACGATGAACAAGCCGACGGCATGCCGCCGGTCCCACGGCCAGTCGTCACTTCACTTTCAGACCGGCCGAATCGACATCCTTGACTCCCTTGACGCTCTGCGCGGCGGCCACGGCCTTGCGGACCTCGTCCTTGGACGCCAGCACGCCCGTGAGCGTCACCACGCCGTCCTTGGTGTGCACGGAGATGTCCGTACTCTTGACGCCGTCGGTCGTGCCAAGCTCGGTCTTCACCTTGGTGGTGATCCAGGTGTCGCTCACCGCCTCGCCCACCTGGGACACGGGGTTGTCGCTGGATGCCGATGTCGATTGCGCGGCCGGTGCGGCGCAAGCCGCGCCGCAGGCCATGGCCAGGGCCAGCGCCATGGGTACGAGAGTACGGGATTTGCTCATGTGAACCTCCGGTGTATGCATTTCAAGCAGATCGGGGAAGGTACCGGTCTCGACGGAACACGCAGGGCGGACGGTGGCGCAACGGGTCCGGTCCGCCGGAACGCGTCCGGCCGACGCCGGTACACTCGTGGTTGTGGCACCACACCCGCCTTCGCCCGCACGCGGCAAAAACCGGGTGCGGTGCCACACCTCCCGACCTTACGCACCCCGCGGCGGCGATCGCCAGATGCGCATGGCCCGGTGTCACTGGTTAATTTTCATCACTTGCTTGTGCCGTCCCACCTGTTCACGATAAGGGGGATCACCTGCGCTCCGCGGGGTCGACAAGCATTGGATACGGGCACATGTCGGAGACACACCGCACTACCGCACTCGGTCGCCGCACGTTGCAACAGATCGTGGCCGGCATGCACGAAGGCGTCCTGTTGATCGAGCCGGCCGGACCCATCGTGTGGGCCAACGCGGCCGCGACCGCCATGCACGGCTGCCGCACGCCGGAAGAGCTTGGCACCACGGCCACGGCCTACCGCGAGCGGTTCATCCTGCACGACGCCGAGGCGCGCCGGCTGCCCGCGCACGGCTACCCGGTGGCGCGCCTGCTGGCCGGCGAGACCTTCGACAAGGAAACCGTCGCCATCACGCCGCGCGACGGCGACGCCCAGGACCGGCGCATCATCGAGATGTCCGGCATGGCCGTCACCGGCGCGGACGGGAGCACCGAACTGCTGGCCCTGGTCATGGACGACATCACCGAGCGCTTTGATGCCGAGGAACGCTTCGAGCGCGCCTTCGCGGCCAACCCGGCCCCGGCCATCCTCCTGCGCCTGGAAGACTCGCGTTTCATCAAGGTCAACGACGGCTTCATGGAGATGACCGGGTACGAGCGCGACGACATCATCGGCCACCCGTTGCGCGAACACGACCTGCTGCGCCACGCCGAACACCGCGAGCAGGCCATCCGCGCGCTGGAGGAGCATGCCACCATTCCGCAGCAGGAATCGGCGCTGAAGACCCGCGACGGCAGCGAGAAGTTCGTGATCCTCGCCGGCCAGCCGATCCAGGTGAACGACAAGCAGTGCATGATGTTCACCTTCATCGACCTCGACGAACGCAAGAAAGCCGAAACGGACCTGCGCCACAGCGAGGAACGTTTTTCCCGGGCCTTTCAGCTGGCACCCGTGCCCATGCTGGTCTGCCGGCGCGAGGGCTGGTCGGTCATCGAAGTCAACGAAGCCTTCATGCGTGCCACCGGACGGCCGCACGAGGCCATCGTGGGGCGTTCGGCCCTGGAGGCCGGGCTGCAGATCGCGGAACCCGCGCTGGAGGCCATGGCGGCCGCCCTCGACGCGGGCGGCGGCATCCGCAACCGCGACATCACGGTGGACGTCGAGGGTGGAGGCGTCATCGACGGCCTGCTGTCGGCCGAGCCTGTGACCATACAGGACGAAACCTGCATCCTGTTCGTGGTGCAGGACATCACCCTGCGCAAGCGCTCGGAAGCGGACCTCGTCGCGGCCATCGAAACCGTCATGCAGGATGCCTCCTGGTTCAGCCGGACGCTCATGGAAAAGCTGGCGCAAATCCGCCACCCCGGCCGCCGGGCCGGTACCGAGCTGGACATGCTCACGGCGCGGGAGCGCGAGGTCCTGGAAGGCATCTGCAAGGGCCTGACCGATGCCGAAATTGCCGGCGCGCTGGGCCTGTCGCGCAACACCGTGCGCAACCACGTCGCCAACCTGTATTCGAAAATCGGCGTCAACCGGCGCAGTGCCGCGGTGGTGTGGGGCCGCGAGCGCGGCCTGGCCAACTACTGACGGGCACCGGGACCCCGGCCGGCCGCGGGCGGCTCACCAGCCGTGGATGCCGGCGCGGCTGCCCAGGATCTTGTCCAGCACGTCGGGCGCGTACTCGAACGAGTCGTAGTACAAGTGGTCTTCCGGCAATCCGGCTCCGATGAAGTTGCGGCGGCCGGCGTCGATCAGCGCCGGCGGGCCACACATGTAGACGTCATGCCCGGACAGGTCGGGCCAATCCTCCAGCACGGCCTCGTGCACCAGCCCCGCACGCAGGCCCGCCCGCGCCGCCTCCGCGTCATCGGAGACCACTGGCGTGAAGTCCAGCGTCGGCACCTCGTGCGCCCAGCGTGCCGGCAGCTCGCGCAGGTACAGGTCGGCGGCGCTGCGAGCGCCCCAGTAGAGGTGCATCGGGCGGCGCGTGCCCAGGTGCAGGAAATGCTCCAGCAGGGCCTTGACCGGACCGAAGCCGGTGCCGCCCGCCATCAGGATGACGGGGCGCTCGGAATCCTCGCGTGGCACGAAGGTGCCTTTGGGTCCCTCGACGCGCAAGGTGTCGCCAATGGCCAGTTCGTCGAACACGTGCGAGGTGAAGCCGCCGCCGGCCACGTGGCGCACGTGCACCTCCAGCTCCGGCCCCAGGTGCGGCGCGCGTGCCAGCGAGAACGCCCGGCGCTTGTCGTTTTCGACCAGCACGTCGATGTACTGTCCCGGCAGCCAGCGCAGGCGTGGCTGGCCCGGTACCGGCGCCAGCAGCAGCCGGATCACGTCCGGCGCGAGGCGGTCCCGGGCGACCACGGCCACGTCGATGCAGCGGCGCGGCATGTCTTCCACCGAACGGACCTCGCGTACCTGCAGCACCAGATCGCTGACGGGCACGGCCTGGCACAGGAGCGCCGCGTGCTGGGCGCGTTCGGCCGCGCTCAGGGCCGAGGGCGGGTGCCGCGGATAGGTAAAGCGCCCCTCCAGCACGATGGCCTTGCAGCTGCCGCAAAGCCCGGCCCGGCACGAGTACGGCAACGCGAGGCCGGCGCGCTGCGCGGCATCGAGCACGGTCTCGCCCTCGGCCACCTCGAACTGGTGACCGCTGGCCTTGAGGGTCACGGTGTATGCCACGTCGGTTCCATGCATGAAAAGGGGCCATTGTCGCGCCTGAAGGTCGTGGCCTCAACGCCACCACTGCCAGGCACCGCGTTCCGCCGTGAAAACGCGGGGTTCCCGTTATGATGATCTTCTCCACCCGCCCCGCACGACCGGAAGATCCGCATGACCCTGTGGCACCAGCCTCCCGACCTCGACGTACTCAATGCTTCCAGCCGGCATACCCTGATGGAAGCCCTGGACATCCGCTTCGACGCGTTCGGCGACGACTGGCTGTGCGCCAGCATGCCCGTGGACCGGCGCACCCGCCAGCCGTTCGGGCTGCTGCACGGCGGCGCCTCGGTGGCGCTGGCCGAAACCGTGGGCAGCACCGCCGCCCTGCTGGCGCTGGATGCGGAACACGAAGCGGCGGTGGGTCTGGACATCAACGCCAACCACCTGCGCGGCGTCCGCGAGGGCCGGGTCAAAGCCGTCGCGCGCGCCCTGCACGTGGGCCGCAGCACGCAGGTATGGGACATCCGCATCAGCGACGACGACGCGCGCCCGGTATGCATAGCGCGCCTGACCATGGCCGTGGTGCCACGCCGGGCGGTGCTGCCGCGCTGATCGCCTCACGCATCCCCGCCTGTTCCGTGGGATGATAGACCTTTTTCCCGCCCCGTTTCGCACGTATCCCGACGGATGGACCTCCTCTCGCAAATGGTCACCTACTTCGCCCAGCACGGCTACATCGCCGTGCTGTTGGCGTTGCTGCTGTGCAGCGTGGGGGCGCCGTTGCCCGAGGACATCACCCTGGTCGCCGGCGGCGTGATCGCCGGGCTGGGCTACGCCAACGTGCACCTGATGTTCCTGCTGGCCCTGTTCGGGGTGCTGATCGGCGACCTGACCATGTTCGCCCTGGGGCACCATTTCGGGGCGCGCATCCTGCGCTGGCGGCTGGTGGCGCGGCTGCTGACGCCGGTCCGCTACGCCTCGGTGCAGGAAAAGTTCCAGCGCTACGGCAACCGCCTGCTGTTCACCGCCCGCTTTCTGCCGGGCATGCGCACGGCCGTGTTCATCACCGCGGGGCTGACCCATCGCGTTTCGGTGTGGCGCTTCCTGCTGTTCGACGGCATCGCCGCACTGGTCAGCGTGCCGGTGTGGGTGTACCTGGGCTATTTCGGCGCCAACAACCACGAGTGGCTGCTGAAATGGCTGCACCGCGGCCAGACCGGGCTGTGGATCGCCTTCGGCCTGCTGCTGGCGGGTGCGGGCGTGTACTGGTGGCGCCGCCGACGCCGGCGCGGGGCAGCCGCCACGCCGGACCGGGAGCCCGGGAGATAAGGATGTCGCGATCAGGCGCGCCGATGCCGCACGGTGCAGGGTACGGGCCCGGCTCCCTGCCAGCCGCGGCGAATCAGCCCAGGCGGCGTATCTGCAGGGCCGGCTCGACCAGCCAGTGGTCCAGCAGCAGAAAGGCGAACAGCGCCATCAGGTAGACGATGGAATAGCCGAACACCTTCATGGCAAAGCGTTCGTCGGGGGGACGGATCAGGCGCACGGCGTAGTACAGAAAGCCGCCTCCCAGCACCAGCGCCCCCCCCAGATACAGCAGTCCGCTCATGCCGGTGAGGTACGGCAGCACCGTCACCACCAGCAACAGCACCGTGTAGAACAGCACATGCCAGGCCGTGTAGGCCACGCCGTGGGTGACCGGCAGCATGGGAATGTCGGCGCGCGCATATTCCTCGCGGCGGAAAATCGCCAGCGCCCAGAAATGCGGCGGCGTCCACACGAAGATGATCAGGCACAGCA
>CAZMXV010000081.1:1297-10847 GCA_964570295.1 uncultured Rhodanobacteraceae bacterium | reverse complement strand
CGGGAAGTGATGGCTTGGGCCCGGAAGTCGGGGACGCTGCATGATTGTCGTGCCGGCGCACGCCGGAGACACAACGTAGGGCGGTACACCGGAATGCCGGATGAAGGCCCTTTCCGGGATGCCGAAAGGCGTCTTACGCCTGTTCCGGGTCCCGGGCCCCGGGTGCCGGGTGCTGTTCCACGGCCACGTGCAGCTCCTTCAATTGCGCTGCGGACACCGGCGAGGGCGCGTCGGTCATCAGGTCCTGCGCACTGGTGGTCTTGGGGAAGGCGATGACGTCGCGGATCGACTCGGTACCGGCCATCAGCGCGGCGATGCGGTCGATGCCGAAGGCGATGCCGCCGTGCGGCGGCGCCCCCAGCCTCAACGCCTTGAGCAGGAAACCGAATTTGGCCTCGGCCTCCCCGGCGCCGATGCCGAGCAGCTCGAACACCGCGCCCTGCATGTCCGGACGATGAATGCGGATGGAGCCGCCGCCGACCTCGGCGCCGTTCAGCACCATGTCGTAGCCACGGCTGACGGCATGCTTCGCGTCGGCCTTGAGCGCGGCGATGTCGTCGGTCTTAGGGGCCGTGAAGGGGTGGTGCAGGGCCACGAAGCGCTGCTCGTCGGTGTCGTATTCGAACATCGGGAAATCAGTCACCCACAGCGGCTTCCAGCCGTCCGCGACCAGGCCACGATCCTTGCCGACCTTCAGGCGTACCGCACCCATGAATTCGCTGACCACGGTGAAACCGCCGGCCCCGAACAGCAGCAGGTCACCACTTTCCGCACCGGTGGCGGACAGGATGCCCGTCAGGGCCTCGGCGTCCAGGAACTTGGCCACCGGCGACTTCACGCCATCCAGGCCCGCCGCCACGTCCTCCACCTTCAGCCACGCCAGGCCCTTGGCGCCGTATTTGGCGGCATGCGCGGCCAGCTCGTCGATCTGCTTGCGCGACAGGTCCGCGCCCCCGGGCACCCGCAACGCCGCCACGCGGCCGTCGGCATCGTTGGCCGGGCCGGAAAACACCTTGAACTCCAGATGCTTCACCGCGTCGGCCACGTCCACCAGTTCCAGGTCGAAGCGCAGGTCCGGCTTGTCCGACCCGTAACGGCGCATCGCGTCGTGCCAGGTCATGCGCGGGAACGGTTCGGCCAACTCCACCCCGACGACCTCGCGGAACACCTTGCGCATCATGTCCTCCACGAAGTCCTGGATGTCGGCCTCCTCGACAAAGGCGAACTCCATGTCCAGCTGCGTGAACTCGGGCTGGCGGTCGGCGCGCAGGTCCTCGTCGCGGAAGCAGCGGGCGATCTGGTAGTAGCGGTCGAAGCCGGCCATCATCAGGATCTGCTTGAACAGCTGCGGCGACTGCGGCAGCGCGTAGAACGCGCCGGCATGCAGGCGCGAGGGCACCAGGTAGTCGCGCGCGCCCTCGGGCGTGGCCTTGGTGAGAATGGGGGTTTCGATATCCTGGAAGCCGGCCTCGTCCAGGTGCCGGCGCAGCGCACGCACCAGATGCGTGCGGGTGCGCATCATGCGCTGCATTTCGGGGCGGCGCAGGTCCAGGTAGCGGTAGGCCAGGCGCATTTCCTCGTTGGGGTTCTCGTGCGGCGCGAACGGCAGGTCGCGGGCCGCGTTGAGGATCTCCAGCCGGTCCGCCAGGACCTCCACGGCACCGGTTTTCAGTTTCGGGTTGACCGAACTGCGCTCGCGCAACGTGCCGTCGACACGCACGCAATATTCGTAACCCAGCTCGGCGGCGCGCGCGAAGGCCTCGGCGTTGTCCCGGTCCACCGTCACCTGCGCCAGACCGGTGTGGTCACGCAGGTCGACAAAGGCCACGTGGCTCTGCAGGCGGATCTTGTTGACCCAGCCGCACAGGGTCAGGGTCTGGCCGGGCTCGACCTCGTCGATGAGGCCGCAGTAATGGGTGCGCATGCGCAGGACACTCCGCTTCGGGATTTCGGGAAAGCAAGCCCGGCATTTTAGCATCCGCGGACCGCCCTGCATGGCCGGCCTTCGTGGTCACGGGCCGCTTCCGCCAAGGATTCCTGCCATGGCCCTCCGGCCGGGCACCGAAGCGCCGGCCGGACGCCCCGGGCGGGCATCCGGCATGCTGCATGCCCTTTGCGGGAGCGGTCCGTGGCCGCGATGCCCGGTATCGAAGATCTCAGTCCTTGGCCGGCGCCGGCGCGGGTGACGGGGCCGGGGCCGGGGCCGCCGCGGGCTTGCCGGCATCGCCGGCCAGATTGCGCTTCCTGTCTCCGCTTTTCTTGAAGTCGGTCTCGTACCACCCGCTTCCGGCCAGGCGGAACGACGGTGCCGTCACCTGGCGATGCACCCGCGGCTCGCCGCAACTGGGGCAGGTTTCGGGATCGGGATCGGACAGTTTCTGCAGGCGGTCAAACTGGTGCCCGCAGGCATCGCAGGCAAAGGCATAGATGGGCATGGCAACACATTCTCCGGAAACCGCGCACGTACCGCCGGGCCCGCGCCACATACGGCAGGTGCGGACCCATTAATCGTGGCGGCATGGATTTTTTCAAGTCGGACCACGCCTGTCCACGCCCGGATTGTTACAGTGGGCGCCACGGTTTCCGTAGCTCCGTTCCCATCCGGCATGTTCCGTACCCTGCGTCCCGTCGCCTCCCTCCTCGTCGGCACCGCCCTGCTGCTGGCCGCCGTGGGCCTGCTCAACACCCTGATTCCATTGCGCGGCATGCAGGCCGGCTTCGCCGGCACCCTGCTGGGCGGCCTGACCTCGGCCTACTACGCCGGCTACCTGGTCGGCACCTTCACCATGCCGCCGCTGATCCGGCGCATCGGCCACATCCGCGCCTTCGCCTTTTGTACCGCCTGCGCGGCCTGCGTGGTGCTCCTGCACGCCCTGGGCACATGGCCCTGGCTGTGGCTGCTGCTGCGCCTGCTGACCGGCATCGTGCTGGTGGGCCTGTACGCCATCATCGAGAGCTGGCTCAACGCGCAGGCGGCGCCCAGCCAGCGCGGCAGCGTGTTCGCAGCCTACATGGTGGTCAACCTGGGGGCCCTGGCCCTGTCACAGCAACTGCTGCGCATCGACGGCGAACCGTTCGTGCTGTTCACCGTGGTGGCCCTGTTCGCCTGCGCCGCCACCCTGCCCGTGGTGCTGACCCGGCAGGCGCAGCCCGCGCCGCAGACCACGCCACGCCTGCAGTGGAAGCGCCTGCGCGCGACCGCACCCACAGCGGTGCTCGGCGCCCTGCTCTCGGGTCTGGCCATGGGCGCCTTCTACGGCCTGGCCCCCGTCTACGCCCGCCGCGTCGGCTTCGACACGGCGCAGGTCAGCGTCTACATGAGCGCCGGCATCTTCGGCGGCGCGGCCCTGCAATGGCCGCTGGGCCGCTGGTCCGACCGCATGGACCGGCGTCTCACCCTCGCCGTCGTCGGCGTCGCCGCCACGCTGCTGGCAATGCTGGCCTGGCTGGCCGGCGGCCATGCCGTTGCCGCCATGGCGCTGATTTTTCTCTACGGCGGCATGGCCTTCGCCGTCTATCCCATCGTGGTGGCCCATCTGGTGGACTACCTGGAGCCGGAGGAACTGCTGGCCGCCAGCAGCAGCGTGCTCCTCGTCTACGGCGCCGGTTCGGCCCTGGGGCCCCTCGTCGCCGGCATCCTCATGGCCCACCTCGGCGCCGGTGCACTGCCGGCATGGTTCGCCCTCACCCATGCCGCCCTGGCCGCCTATGCCGCCTACCGCTACCTGGCATTCCGCCGCGAACAGGTCACCGACAACAACTTCCTGCCCATGCTGCGGACCACGCCGGCAGCGCTGAAAATGATGCCGGAGGCACAGGTGACGCCGGTCGACGAGGCACCCCGGGAACCCGCCGAACCGGTGCCGGATACCCCATCCACGTGAGTGCATGCCGAGGATTGCCGGAGACGTGGCGGCCGGGCAGGCGCCACCCTGTCCGGCCGCCTCCTATCACTGCCGGGCAGGCAACCGCTTCACGGCAAATCGGCGAAAGCGGCAGCCCGCACGCCCGCTTCCCTCAACGGCCCGGCGCCTCGTGCCAGATGCCCTTGATCTGGCGAAGGGCCAGCCCGTTGATCAGGCAGTGGCGGGGGTTGTTCCGCAAGGGGTCCTTCAGAACCACCCCGCCGTAGTTCACCACGCTGGTGACCCTTCCCTGCATGTACTTGTTCCACGTCCGCGTGCGATCCGTGGCCACCAGGTCCTCCGGACGGGTTCCTGCCGGGGCGCACAGCACGGAAACCTGTTGCAGCTTGCCGTTGATGTCGCGCTCCTCCTTGGCATAGTTGGCGCTTGTGTTGGCGGCGCCGGCGCGAACCATGATCCAGCCCTTGGGAGCCTGCTTCCCGGCCGGCTGGCCCTTTTCAACCGCATGGCCGGGAACGCCCGCCTGGGCCATGCCGGCCAGGAGCAGACAGGCGGCGCCCGCCCATGCCCGCCCGCGTGACCGGACGAACCGGGAAGTGGAAACTGTCGAAGCAACGTTCATGATGAATCCTCCGTATATCGTGTGGGTTGCAACAAGGAACTGCTGAGAACTGCTGACGACGGGACGGGAGTTGTTCCGCAACGGACCGGTCGTGCCAAAGACGCACCCGCCCCATGCATGGATCCGTTGCGAAATCGTGGTCGTGACGTGACATGCGACACGCACCCGTGCCGCCATCCGGCCATCACGTCAACTGCTTGATCAGCCCATACACCGCGCGCACGGTTTGAAGCGCGATGGTCTGCTCTTCCGCCGCGACGTGCCGCAGCGGCAAACCGTGCGAAATTTCCAGACCGGGAATCACCATGATCGGTACACCCCGGGTGTCGGTGGACAGCGGTGCAGGCTCGGGTACACCGGCAAACCCGCGGCGAACCACGACCACGGCAAGACCCAGGGCGAGGATGGCGAGTACCGCGAGGCCGGCGACCAGATACCTGAGCGGGGGCACGGGTATCTTCGAGACCAGGTCGGCAACGAAGCAGACCGCCACCAGGCAATCGATGTTCAAAGGACAGTTCAGGGTTCGCACCAACTGGGTCTGGACCAGTGCGCCGGCCTGCTGGACGAACGTCACGACGTAACGTTTCGCACCCACGCGCACCGACACGTCGACCTGCCGCGACGGCCAGGGGTTGTCCCCGGCCCGATATTCGATGCGGCTGAGCGCCGGAGCGACGGGAACCGCCTGGGCAAGCGACAGCCAGTCCGCGGGCCGCGACGGCACCTCGACCTCCCGACTGTCGGCCGCCACCAGGAAAAAACCGTCCACGCCGCCCGCCTCGGGAAATGCCACCACCACGACACGCGCAGGCAAGGGGCGGCGCATGGACGACGGGATATTCACGACCGCCGCTCCGGCCTCGCCGCCCGCGTGGCCTGATAGGTGCCGAGCCCGTCCATCACCGCCGCGGCACTGAGCGCGAGCGACGGAAAGATGAGCGGCGTCGCATGGTCGCCCAGTATCCGCACCATGAATGCATAGCCGGCCTTGGCCATGGGCAACGACGTCGCGTTGCGCGCCGCCACGGCCGCGAGCGGTTTTTCGACGATGGAGCCGCTGGCCGCCATGACATCAAGACCCCGACGCCACGGGAATGCCGTACAGCTGCCGGATACGGTCAAGCACCTTGTTGTTCTCTTCGGTGATGATTCGCATCTGCTCGTCGGCGTCGCCCTCAACTCCCAGCAACGCGATGTTCGAGGCCACGGTCGTCATCGACCGGGCGATGGCCTCGACCGCCTTGCCCATCTCCGCGATGGATTCCGGCTGACTCATTTCCGCGTACCCTCCTCCGGTTTGCCGTGTCGTGAAAAACCGGGGAACCGTCCGTCCCCGGAAGCCGCCTCCGCGACCCGCCCCGGAAGGCGGGCATTGACGTATCCGATGCATGCCGCAAACGGGGCGGGACCAAACACGATGTCCTGCGTGTCGTCGTCCCTGCCGGCACCAGCGACGGACAGCACGCCATCCGCTCCGGCCCTGACGACATGGCGCTCCCCACACTGCAAGGCCTCCGCCAGGTCGTGGCACACCCGCTCATGGATCTTCTTGACGAGCAGATGGTTGTAGTCCGACATGGCCAACGTGCCGGCCTCCCCTGCCCTTCTGGCACCTCCGGCCGCCGGCATGTTCATGGAGCAGCGGCAAATGTCTGGACGACCGCCTTGAGCCCCGCTATCTGTCGGGCCAACGCATCAGAGGTCAAGGCGACAACCGCTGAGCGGGCCGCGACAGGGTCGGTGTCCTGTACGCGCGCAACGGCATTGGCAATGATCGTCTGGCGCAAACGGTTCATCGCGTCCTGATGCGCCAGCTGCGACTTCGCGCCCAGGTCGTTGCTTGCCACATGATTCGCATACGCGAGATTGCCGGCCATGGAGGGCTGCATCGCGGCAACGCAATGGCTGGAACGGCATGCACTGCCGACTGCCTCATCCCGCCCAGCCGCACCACCCTCATCGACAATGAATTCGATGGATTCCGTCGACATGCCACTTGCCTCCTCGAAGGGAGGGGCGAACGGCGTCCGCCCGCTCCCCGGTTTTGGTCATTTCGTCCGGATTACCCGGTCGTCTTTACGTGGATGGTGACGCCGTCATCACCAAACTCGACCTGGATGTCCTCCTTCGAGACCTTTTCCGGAATGAAGATGGTCGGCACCGGGCGGCTGATGACCAGACGCCCCTGCTTGTCGATCTTCAGGTCCAGGTTCGAAGGCTCCTTGTCCGCATGCGCCCGGCGAGAGCCGACGAAGGCCTCCACGGCATGCCCCTTCCCCGCATGCCTGAAGCCCCCCGGTCTCGTGAAAGCCTCCACGGACGATTTCAGGCCGGCGATGGTCTGGGCCAGCTCGTTGTTGCTCAACACGTTCACCGCGGAACGCGCCTCCAACGGCCCCGGGTCACTGACCGTCTTGGTTGCCTTGGCCACCAGGGAAACCGCCAGCTCGTTGCCCGCCTGCTGGTTGGAGACGGCATTCTGCTGCCCCAGGTTGTTGCTGGACACGGCGTTCGAATAGGCGAGATTCGAAATCAGCGCCGGCTGCTCCGATATCGCCTTCAGGTTGTTTATCGCAACCGAATCAACGACTTGTTCGTCAGGCATGATCAATCCTCCGGATCACGTGGCATGCATCGGGCTCAGTGCGGAACCGTAAATGCCTGCAGGGTGGCCTTCATGTCGGCAATGGTCTGGGCCAGTTCGTTGTTGGTCAGGATGTCGACGGCCGAACGCGCCTCCAGCGGTCCAAGGTTGCTGATGGTGTTGGACGCCTTGGCCACGATCGACACGCCAAGCTCGTTCATGGCCTGCTGGTTGGCGACCGCGTTCTGCTGCGACAGATTGGTGTTGGCCACCGTGTTGGAATACGCCAGGTTGGACAACATGGCCGGCTGCTCGGAAATCGACTTGAGATTGCCGATGGCAACGGCGCTGACAACTTCGGGAGGTAGTGCTTCAGGCATGATGCTTCTCCTTGGGATAAAGAACGTGGAATAAAAACGACTTGCCTACAACACCCCGTTCGGGGCACTCCATGCACATCCTGGGGACGTGCGTGAATCAGCTTGGGCCTCCCCGGTTTCCAGCTTCACCGGGGTTGCCCGCGCCGCCATCTTCATCCGGCCCTGTCGGCGACTTGAAAGACTGCATGAAATGCATGATGTTTTTTATGTCGCCCACCATTTTGTTGATGGCTTCTTCATTCTTGCAGCCGCCCGCGTTTTCTATCATGGAGACACATTTCGCGGATGCCGCCATTTGCACCTGGTTCATGGCCTGCTGCTGGCCCAGGCTTATCTGTTGCTGCATGTTCTGATTGAATATTTGCTGGGCAAGTGCCAGATTGGCCAATATTGCCGGTTGCTCGCCAATGGACTTGGCATTGGATATGGCAATTGACTGAACGATATCTTCCGGAAGTTCGCCAGCCATTTTCATCTCCCTTACTCGGTATTCGACAGGGGCATTAGTTGCCGTTCGTGGCCAATCATATGTACCGCCATGCATCCGCAACAAGTATCGTTACGGCAACCCGCCCATTTTGTTACCGTAACAATCTCTCTTTCAAAAGCCGGACAAACAGGCCCCGAAGCCGCAATGGCCGGGTATCCGTGTCACTGCACGCGCCTCCGGCGCATGCCATATCGATCCAAAAACATCCGTGTACTTCCATATCCGCCTGGTGTGACACGTGACATGAATACCCCCGCTTGCTGTCCATATCATGGGCAGCGCCGAGGACCCGTTCCACGGCACCACGTGGCGCCACGACCGCAAAACACTCCAAGTCACCGGCCCCATAAAGCAGAAATCATGAAATTGATTGAACCGGCTTTCGAGGCAGAAACCGCAGGACGAGGACGGAGAGGCAGCGGTGAAAAACGCGATCGAGACAGTTGGGAAACCGGACGACAGGGACATACGTGCGGCTTGCGACTCCATCCTGAAAAGCAATGAATTTTCCAAGGCGCATCGCATGCGTCATTTGTTCGCGTTTTTGGTGAACCAGGCCCTTGCCGGAAACCACGCCCAAACCAGCGAATACGCCATAGGCATAGAAGTTTTTGGGAGAAGCCCCGCGGACTGCATGACGGAGGATCCCGTGGTCCGGGTCCAGATAGGGAGGCTTCGGAAACGCTTGACGGCTTACTATCAGAAGCGCCTGGAGCATGACGGCATCGAAATAAGCATCCCTCCCGGCCAGTACATGCCCGTTTTTCGCCGCCGGATATCACCACGCATTCGGCATGACCCTTGCCTCGCCATAAGCCCCATTCGGCACATCGCCACCGACCGCGGTGAAGGAAGGGCTTTTGCGAAGGGCCTGTACGAGGAGCTTCTGCACCGGCTTTTCGCCTCGTTCGGTGGCGTGTGCATGTCGCCGGCGCCTTCGGGACCGGCCCCTGCCGACACCGCCACGTCCCCGCAGTCCCGAAGGGCGCAACCGTCCCATCTGGTTGAGGGGAGCATCCGGATTGACGCCGAGCGCATGCGCACTTCCATACGCCTTGTCGACTACACGCTGCACTGCATCACGTGGGCCGAGCACTTCGATCGCTCGGTGCGCTACGACATCCGGGAGCAGGAAGATCTGGCCACCACCATTTGCCATGCCCTGGAAAAGGCCATTCCGCAGCAGACGCATCAGGAATGAGCCCGTTCCCCGGACAAGGGGTGCCGTCCGGCCACGGGGCACCATGCCTGCCGATGGCGTTCAGAAGAAGACCGCGATCCCGGATGCTGTGCCCGGCAACCCGCAGGGCACGACGCGCATGACGCGTCTTACCCTCGTGAAGGCCCGCCTTTGCGCAAGGAAAGAACCAGCAGTACCCACAGGACAAGCGCGCCGGCGGCCAGCGCCACCGCGACGCCCGGCTGGTCCGCCCAGAACCAGGAAATACCCTGCGGACCAAAGGTGAATGCTGCCGCGAAAAAAGACAGCGACAAGGCGGGAGCAAGCAGCTTCCTGGATGTCTTCTTCATGATCTCGGACTCCACACGGCCAGTGGCCGGACCAGGCAAGCGCCCGGAACCGTCGTACCGGACTGCTGATGGCAG
>CAZMXV010000081.1:0-1197 GCA_964570295.1 uncultured Rhodanobacteraceae bacterium | reverse complement strand
CAGGGTATGCATCGGGATCTCCGCGGGAGGGGCCGCCCGTTGCATGGAAGGTGCGGGAGCCTCAGCTGCGGTCGACGATCCGGCTGATCCGCCCGTTCCTGAAGGAGAACGTCGACTGGCCCTGCAGGTCGAGGACGGTGCCTGCCGAAGGGCCGTCGGGCACATCCACGGCGAGCCTGCCCCGGTAGGCGATATCGGCAACGGCCACATCCTGGTCGAACGCGAGGCCGATGACGCGCTGCTCGCGCTCGGAAAACAGGGTCCTGGATTTATCGGCAAGTTCCCGGAACGCGTCGATGCCGGTGACGGCATCCGTGAGCCGGTCGCCGGCGTAGTTCTCGAAACGGACGTCGGGTGACAGGAGCGCGAGCATGCCGTCGATGTCAAAGGTGTTGTAGGCCGCCAGGTAGCGGTCTATCAGGTCTTTCATGTCCGCATGGTTCATGTCTCTCTCCGCACGCGCTCCCCATCTGAATCACGCGGACCGTTCCTGCCGCGAAACCGGCAGGCTCGCGGAGCCGCGGACCGACGGACAAGACGATGCCCGAAGACAGCTTACCCTTTTCCGGGCGGTGCCGGTCCAGGCGCGTCGTCAGGCACCGGCATGCGCGAAATTGAGCTCCACGCCGTTGCCCGCCGGATCACGGAAAAATACCTGGAACCGGCCCGTGCCGGGTACGGTGGACGTCGTGAACGGAACGCCCCCTGCCGTCAGCACCGCCTTGTACCCGGACCAGCCGGAACACGCGAACGCGACGTGGTCGAACGTGGCGGCAACTCCCGTGTTCCGCACCTCGTCAGGCCAGGCCTCCGTGAGATGCAGGACATCCTTGCCCCCGGCATACAGCCAGTACCCGAAGCTGTCGAACGCGGGCCTCGGTCCGGGCGACAGGCCCAGGAGATCGCAATAGAACGCGCGCAGCGCTTCGACAACAGGGCGTGGAGCCCGCAGATTGACATGGCAAATACCGGAAATCATGCGCATACCCCTTGCCGCACCCGGCTGCGCGAATCATGCGGACCAGCACCCGGCGACCGGTTTCGGAATGCCATGCGCGACCTCTTCGTTGATGCGGGTGCAGGTCGCCCCGGAAAGCCGTAGGTGGCCCCGGCGCGGACCGGGCGCCAAGGCGCTCCAGCAGGCCGCTTCCGAGCGTGTCCAGCCCGGCCATGATCATGCCCGTCACGATGGCGCCG
>CAZMXV010000080.1:0-10864 GCA_964570295.1 uncultured Rhodanobacteraceae bacterium | reverse complement strand
CTACAAGGGCCGCGTGGGCATCTACCAGGTGATGCCGATGCTGGAGGAAATCCAGCAGATCATCCTGGAGGGCGGCAACGCCATGCAGATCGCCGCGGCGGCCCGCAAGGCCGGTGTCCCCGACCTGCACACCTCGGCACTCAAGAAAGTACGTGACGGCGTCACCACGCTGACGGAAATCAACCGCGTGACGAAGGACTGAGGACCGGTACCCGGAAGTTCAAGGCGAAGGAGCCGCGAACTGCAACACAACACGAGGCGCCTGAAGCGTCCATAGTTACGAGCCATGCCCTGTCCGCAAGGGGGACCGGGCGACAAGAGATCAATCGGGGAACCGCGCATGGCCACAGCCACCGCCACCAAGAACGCACGCGCCACCGGCGCCGCCCGCGCGTCGGTCAGCAAGCTGGCCGTCTACGAATGGGTCGCGCTGGACAAGCGCGGCAAGAGAATGAAGGGCGAGATGGCGGGCAAGAACGCCTCGCTCGTCAAGGCCGAACTGCGCCGCCTGGGCATGAACCCGCAGACGGTGCGTGAGAAGCCCAAGCCGCTGTTCGGCTCCGGCGGTTCGCGCGTGAAACCCCGCGATATCGCCGTCTTCAGCCGCCAGATCGCCACCATGATGGCATCGGGCGTGCCCATGGTGCAGTCATTCGAGATCATCGCCGGCGGTCAGAAGAACCCCCGCTTCAAGAAGATGCTCACCGACGTGAAGACCTCCATCGAAGGAGGCGCGTCGCTGCACGAGGCACTCGCGCAGTATCCGGTGCATTTCGACGAGTTGTACCGCAACCTGGTACATGCCGGCGAATCGGCCGGCGTGCTGGACAGCGTGCTCGACACGGTGGCCACCTACAAGGAACGCACCGAAGGCATCAAGGCCAAGATCAAGAAGGCCATGTTCTATCCTGCCATGGTGATGATCGTGGCCTTCCTCGTCAGCATGATCCTGCTGCTGTTCGTGGTGCCGGTGTTCCAGGATGTTTTCGCCAATGCCGGCGCGGAGTTGCCGGCCCCGACCCAGATCGTGGTCAGCGCCTCGAAATTCATGCAAAGCTACTGGTGGGTCGTGATCGGCGTGCTGGTCGGCGCCATCGTGGCCGTGGTGATGGCCAAGAAGCGCTCACTGAAGTTTGCGCATTTTCTCGACCGTGTGGTGCTGAAGCTGCCGGTCATCGGCAAGATCATGCGTGAATCGGCCATTGCGCGCTTCGCACGTACCCTGGGCGTGACCTTCCATGCCGGCGTACCGCTGGTCGAAGCGCTGGATGCCGTATCCGGTGCCACCGGCAGCGTGGTCTACGGTGACGCCGTCAAACAGATGCGCGACGACATTGCCGTTGGCCATCAGCTGCAGCTGGCCATGCGCCAGACCGGGCTGTTTCCCTCCATGGTGGAACAGATGACCGGTATCGGCGAGGAGTCCGGCGCCCTGGACGACATGCTGTTCAAGGTGGCCGAATTCTACGAGGAGGAGGTCAACAACGCCGTCGACACGCTGTCCACGCTGCTGGAGCCGATCATCATGGTCATCCTCGGCGTGATCATCGGCGGCATGGTGATCGCCCTGTACCTGCCCATCTTCAAACTGGCCGGCACGTTCTAGTTTCTTGCGGGATTGATGTGCGGGGCGCGCGGGACGGCGCATCCCCATCCTGCCGGAATCTTGATACCCTCGGCCCCCGCCCCTAACACGCCACCAGCCCATGCCCGACCTGCCCTTGTACGTATGGACCCTTCTCGCCGCCGTGCTGGGGCTTCTGGTGGGCAGTTTTCTCAATGTGGTCATTCTGCGCCTCCCCGAGCGGCTGGCCTGGAGCTGGCGCCATGAGGCGCGCGAGGTGCTGGAGCAGGAAGAAGCATCGGCCGGGCCGCGCCCGCCGGGTCTGGTACGCGAGCCGTCGCACTGCATGCACTGCGGACACCGCCTCTCGCCGCTGGACAACATTCCGCTGCTCGGATGGCTGTTGCTGGGCGGCCGCTGCCGTTATTGCAAAACGCGCATTTCCATCCAGTACCCGCTGGTGGAACTTCTGGCCGGCATCACCAGCGCCATCGTGATGTGGCATTTCGGTGCCACCTGGGCGGGTGCCGCCGGCCTGATCCTGACCTGGATGCTGATCGCCCTGGCCGGCATCGACTTCCGCACCCAATTGCTGCCCGACCAGCTCACCTACCCGCTGCTGTGGCTGGGCCTGCTGTTGTCGCTGGTACCGCTGTTCGTGGACCCCGTGCGGGCCATCGCCGGCGCGGCCATCGGCTATCTCGCCCTGTGGAGCGTGTATTGGCTGTTCAAGCTCGCCACCGGCAAGGAGGGCATGGGCTACGGCGATTTCAAGCTGCTGGCGGCCCTGGGGGCGTGGATGGGGCCACTGGCCCTGCTCCCCGTCATCCTGCTGTCCTCCCTGGTCGGCGCCGTCATCGGCGGCCTGCTGATCGCGTTGAACCGTCACGAACGCTCGGTGCCGATTCCGTTCGGACCATTCATCGCCATGGCCGGGTGGATCTGGTTTGTCGCCGGCCCGGCTTTGTGGGATACCTATGCCGGACTGACCGGATTGTCATGAGGACCGCTTGAGCGCCACCCGCCCCGCCCGCACCGTCGCCCTGACCGGTGGCATCGCCGCCGGCAAGAGCGCCGTCAGCCGCCGCTTCGAGGCCCGCGGCATCCACGTCCACGATGCCGACGTCGCCGCACGCGAGGTGGTGGCTCCGGGCACCGAGGGCCTCGCCGCCGTTGTCCGCGCCTTCGGCGAAACCGTGCTGCAGGCGGACGGCGGCCTGGACCGCCGCGCCCTGCGCACGCGGGTATTCATCGATCCCGACGCCCGCCGACGCCTGGAGACCATCGTGCATCCGCGCATCGACGCCTGGCTGCGCGAGCGCGTCGCCGCCGAGGCCGGGACCTGGTGCCTGCTGGCCATCCCGCTGCTGGCCGAAACCTGGCCGCAGTACCGATGGGTCGATCGTGTGCTGCTGGTCGAAGCACCACCTGACGTGCGTATCGCACGCCTGATCCGACGTGACGGCATCGACACGGCCGCCGCACAACGCATGCTCGCCTCCCAGGCCGGCGACGCCGAACGCCGCGCCCTGGCCGACGACATCATCGACAACAGCGGCCACGAAGCCGCCCTGGATGCTGCCGTGGACGCGCTGGTCCGGCGCTACCGGGACTGGGCGCGGCAGGACGGCTGAACCACCGCGACCATGGGCGGACCCCGCAAGAAAGTCCGGTTCTTCGAGGTTCCCCGCAAGGTCGGCCCATGCCTGCGACCGGATCCTGTCGCCACTCACGCCACGGCGGCATGTTTCCGCCAGCCCACCTCCTGCACGTCGTGCAACCGCGCCAGTTGGCGGCACAGCAGGGCCGGGTCGCGCTCACCTTCGACTTCCATGTCCAGGTGGTAGCCGGTTCCGGCGGCGTCCGTGCCGATGCGGCAGGCCAGGACCCGGAAGCCGCGGTGCTCCAAGGTCCCGATCATGCGCTGCAACGCCCCCTCCACCATGGTCAGGCGCATGGCCAGATGAAAGTTCACGCCGCGGCCTCCATCATGTCGGCATTGCTCTTGCCGGGTGGAACCAGCGGCCAGACATTCGCACGCGGGTCGATCCTGACGTGGCACAACACCGGGCCTTCGGCCGACAAGAGGCGCTCGATGGCAGCCGGCACCTGGTCGCGCCGGTCGATGCTGAAGGCCTCGATGCCAAAGGCCTCGGCGACCGCGGCGAAGTCCGGGTTGTCCGACAGATCCACCTCGCTGTAGCGGCCGTCGTTGAACAGCTCCTGCCATTGCCGCACCATGCCCAGACAGCCGTTGTCCAGCAACAGGATCTTCACGGGCAGGCCGTAGCGCTTCAGGGTCGCCAGCTCCTGCACGTTCATCATGATCGAGCCGTCGCCGGAGACGCAGACCACGGGACGCTTCGGGCAGGCCAGTTGCGCGCCGATGGCGGCCGGCAGGCCATAGCCCATGGTGCCCAGGCCGGCGCTGGTCAGGTGGGCCCGGCCGTCGGTGAAGCGCCAGTGCTGGGCCACCCACATCTGGTGCTGGCCGACATCGCAGGCGGCGATGGCGTCAGGTGCGGCCCGCGACAGTTCATGCAACAGGGCCGGTGCATAGACGCCCTCGCCCGGCGCGTCGAGGCGCCGCGCGAAGGTCTTGCCCAGGCCCGCGCAATGGGCCTGCCAGGCCCCCAGGGCCAGTGGCTGCGACAGTGCCGCCAGGTGTGCGGCCAGGTCTCCGGCCAGGGCCACGTCGGCATGGCGCAGCTTGCCGATTTCGGCAGGGTCGGCATCCAGGTGGATGATGCCGGCCTGCGGCGCGAAGCCGTCCAGACGACCGGTGGCGCGGTCATCCAGGCGCGCGCCGACCACCACCAGCAGATCGGCGTCGTGGACGGCATAGTTGGCTGCCGGCAGGCCGTGCATGCCCAGCATGCCCAGGTAGTGCGGGCTGTCCGGATCCGGCACGCCCAACCCCTTCAGGGTCGCCACCACCGGCATGCCGGTCTCGCGCGCGAAGGCGCGCACGGCATCGGCGGCATCGGCCAGCACCGCGCCGCCGCCAACGTACAGCACCGGTCGGCTGGCCCGCGCGACCAGTTCACGGGCCCTGCCCACGTCGACCTCGCCGCCAACCACCGCGGCCGCTTCCGGTGCCCGCCAGGGGCGCGCCGCCGCGGTCGCCTGCTGCACGTTCTTGGGCAGGTCCACCAGCACCGGACCGGGACGGCCCGAGGTGGCCACATGGACGGCTTCGCGGACGACCGCATACACGTCGGCCGGGTCGCGCACGATCCAGCTGTGCTTGACCACCGGCATGCTCATGCCGAAGACGTCCACTTCCTGGAAGGCGTCGGTGCCAATCAACGGCGTCGCCACCTGGCCGGTGATCGCCACCAGCGGTACCGAGTCCATGTGCGCGTTGGCGATGCCGGTCAACAGGTTGGTCGCCCCCGGCCCGGAGGTGGCCAGGCACACCCCGGGCTTGCCGCTGGCCCGGGCATAACCGTCGGCGGCCAGCGCGGCACCCTGTTCGTGGCGGGTCAGCACGTGCCGGAGGGGGCTGTCCACAAGGGCGTCGTACACCGGCATGATGGCGCCGCCCGGATAGCCGAACAGCGTATCCACGCCGGCATCCTCGAGTGCGCGCAGCAGCCATTGCGCGCCGGTGGCCGCGGCCCGCGGCGTCGCGTCGTCATCCGTCATGGCCATGGTGGCGGCCTGCATGCAATCACCGTCCATCGTCGTCACCCCGCTTTTTTCATGTCGGCGGCCCTGCCGCCATCGGAAGCGCGTTCCGCGCCGGCATCCAGCCACGCCATGCGTGCGCGCAGCCGGGCCCCCACCTGCTCGATGGGATGCGCCAGATCGGCCTGCCTGCAGCGCTTGTAGTTGGGCAGTCCGGCGTCGTATTCGGCGGTCCAGTTTTTGGCGAACGTGCCGTCCTGGATATCCTTCAGTACCGCCTTCATGCGTTCCTTGACGCCGTCATCGACCACACGGGGGCCGCTGACGAAGTCGCCGTACTGGGCGGTTTCGGAGATGAATTCCAGCATCTTCGCCAGACCGCCCTCGTAGAACAGATCCACGATCAGCTTCAGTTCGTGGAACACCTCGTAATAGGCGATCTCGGGCTGGTAACCGGCCTCGACCAGGGTTTCGAAGCCCTTGGTGACCAGTTCGCTGGCGCCGCCGCAGAGCACCGCCTGCTCACCGAACAGGTCGGTCTCGGTTTCTTCCTGGAAGGTGGTGTCGATGAGCATCGCGCGGGTGCCGCCGATGCCGGCGGCGTAGGCCACGGCCTTGTCGCGCGCCTGCCCGGTGGCATCCTGGCTGACGGCGATCAGGCACGGCACACCGCGGCCGCGTTCGTACTCGGTGCGCACCAGCCGGCCCGGGCCCTTGGGCGCGACCAGGTTGACGTCGATGTCGGCGCGCGGCTTGATCTGGCCGAAGTGCACGTTGAAACCGTGCGCGAACAGCAGCGCGGCGCCGGGCTTGATGTGGGGCTCGATGGCCTCGCGATACAGCCTGGCCTGCACCATGTCCGGTACCAGCACCGCCACCAGGTCGGCTCCTTTCACGGCCTCGGCCGGCTCGGCCACCGCCTGGCCGTCGGCCTCGGCCACCTTCCAGGACCTGCCGCCCTTGCGAAGGCCCACCACCACGTCGAGACCGGAATCGCGCAGGTTGAGGGCGTGGGCACGGCCCTGGCTGCCGTAACCGAGGACGGCGACGCGGGCGTTGTTCAGGGTGTCGTAGCGGGAATCGTTCATGGTTTTCTCCATTGGTAGGGGGTGGACGGCCGGGTCACGGCACCGCGCGAGGCGGAGCCGACAAGAGCCGCGTACTTGGCCAGGGCGCCGCGCTTGACGCGCGGCTCGAAGGGTTGCCAGCCGGCGCGGCGGGCATCCAGATCGGCATCGGTATCGAGGCGGCGCGCGTCGGCATCGAGCACGATGCGGTCGCCGTCGCGCAACAAGGCAAGGGGGCCGCCGCGTGCGGCCTCGGGGGCCACGTGGCCGACCATGAAGCCGCGCGTGGCGCCGCTGAAGCGGCCGTCGGTGATCAGGGCCACGTCGTGGCCCATGCCGCGTCCGACCAGGGCCGCGCTGACGCCCAGCATCTCGCGCATGCCGGGACCACCGGCCGGACCTTCATGGCGGATCACCACCACGTCGCCCTTCCCGATGGTGCCGTCCTGGACGGCCGCGAAGGCATCCTCTTCGCACTCGAAGACCCGTGCCGGACCTTCGAAGTGACCGGTATCCAGGCCGGCCAGCTTCAGGATGCAGCCTTCCGGCGCCAGGTTGCCGTAGAGGATGGCGTAGCCGCCGCGCGGCTTCAGCGGCCGCGCGACGGGGTGCACCACGTCGCGCGGAACGCTGGCGGGCGGCGCGGCGTCCAGTTCCTCGAAGAAGGAACGCCCGGTCACGGTGGCGGTATCGGCCAACATGCCGGCATGACGCAACTCGTTGGCGATGGCCGCCACGCCGCCGGCCTCGAACATTTCCACGGCACTGTACTTGCCGGCCGGCATCAGGTCGGCGATGACCGGGGTTTGTTCCGAGGCGCGGTTGTAGTCTTCCAGGTCGAAGGCAACCTCGGCTTCGCTGGCAATCGCCAGCAGGTGCAGTGCGGCATTGGTGGAGCCGGCCGTGGCCGCCACCAGGCGTGCGGCGTTGATGAAGGCCTCGCGGGTCATCAACTGGCGCGGATGGCGATTTTCCGCCAGGCATCGCATCACCAGCTCACCGCAGCGGCGTGCCGCCTTCGGCTTGTCCGCATGCGTGGCCGGCACATCGTTGGCGCCCACCGGCGACAGACCCAACGCGGTCAGCACCATGGCCATGGTGTTGGCGGTGTACTGGCCGCCGCAGGCGCCCGGCCCGGGGCAGGCGCAGGATTCAACCTCGTACAACTGCTCGTCGGACAGCTTGCCGGCGCTGTGCGCACCGACGGCCTCGAATACGTTCTGTACGGTGATGGAACGGCCGTCCATACGTCCATGAGAAATGCTTCCTCCATACAGCGCCACGCCGGGTATATCCAGACGCGCCAAGGCCATCGCGGCGGCCGGGATGGTCTTGTCACAGCCGCACAGCGCCACCACGGCATCCAGGCAATGGCCCTCCACCGCCAGCTCGATGGAGTCGGCGATCACCTCACGACTGACCAGCGAGGCGCGCATGCCGGGAGTGCCCATGGCGATGCCGTCGGTCACGGCGATGGTGTTGAACTCCACCGGCGTGCCGCCGGCCGCACGTACGCCCGCGGCCACCTCCTCGGCCAGGTCGCGCAGGTTGATATTGCAGGGGCTGACGTTGGACCACGTGTGCACGATGGCCACCATCGGTTTTTCGATGGCTTTCGTGTCCAGACCGGTGGCGCGAAGCATGGCGCGCGCCGGGGCGCGGTCGGGGCCTTTCTTGATGGTGTCACTGCGCATGTGCGGTCCTTGGGGTGGGGGTGGGTTGAGGTGAACCGGCGCCATCGCGGCCATGGGCCGCTCCTACAGGGCTGGCGCGGAACATCCTGGAACCGTTGTGGGAGCGGCCCATGGCCGCGATGGCGTTGCTCATGCGACCTCCCGCGCCGGCGCGCTGACGTTCAGGGCGGCCACGACGGCGGCGGCCACGGTGGAAGTATCGGCGCCGCCACCGACATCGCGCGGCCAGGGGCCACTGGCAACGACCTTGTCCACGGCGGACTCGACGGCATCGGCGGCCTCGGTCAGTTGCAGCGAGTGGCGCAACAGCAGGGCCGCGCTGGCAATGCTGCCCAGCGGGTTGGCGATGCCGCGGCCGGCGATGTCCGGGGCCGAGCCGTGGATGGGTTCGTACAACCCGTTGCGGCCTTCGCCCAGCGATGCCGACGGCAGCAGGCCCAGTGAACCGGCCAGGGCCGCCGCCTCGTCGGTGAGGATGTCGCCGAACAGGTTTTCGGTGACCACCACATCGAACGCCGCCGGTTCGGTCAACAGTCGCATGGCCATGGAGTCGACCAGCTGATGCTCCAGAGCCACATCGGGATAGTCGCGGGCCACGCGGTCGGCGGTGCGGCGCCACAGGCGCGACGTTTCCAGCACATTGGCCTTGTCCACCGAGGTGACGTGGCGGCGCCGCGTGCGCGCCAGTTCAAAGGCCCGGCGCAGTACGCGCTCGATCTCGGCCACCGTGTAGCGGCACTCGTCGCTGGCATCGTGGTCGCTGCGCGTCTTGGCGCCGAAATAGGCGCCGCCGGTCAATTCGCGCACTACCACGAAGTCGACGCCCGTCAGGCGCTCGGCCTTCAACGGCGAGCGCACGGCCAGTGCCGGATGCACGCGCACCGGCCGCAGGTTGGCGTAAACGCCCAGCGCGGCACGCAGCGCCAGCAGGCCCTGTTCGGGGCGCACCGGCGCGTCGGGGTCCGACCACTTCGGGCCGCCCACCGCGCCCAGCAGCACGGCGTCGGCGCCCAGGCAGGCTTTGCGTGTGGCCGTCGGCAAAGGCTCGCCACAGGCGTCGATGGCACAGCCGCCGATGGCATGCGCCTCGATATCGAACACATGGTCGAAACGCCGCGCCACATGGTGCAGCACGGTGACGGCGGCCGCGGTGACTTCGGGACCGACCCCGTCGCCGGGGAGAATGACCAGACGGGCTTTCATGCGGGGGCTCCTCGTTGTGAAGTGGGGGTGTGGGGAGGTGTGAGGCCATCGCGGCCATGGGCCGCTCCCACACGTTTTCGACGCGGTCCCGGGCTCGCCCTGTGGGGCACATCGAAAAACCGGACTTTTTGTGGGAGCGGCTTCAGCCGCGATGGCAAGATCGCCCGCAAGCGCTGGTCGCGGCTGAAGCCGCTCCTGCAGATTGATGTCCGGCATCCGGTTTTTCGAGGTTCCCCGTGGGAGCGGCCCATGGCCGCGATCGATGCGTGCCGATACGTCATGCCGCCACCTCCCGTGCCTGCTCGAAGGCGGCGATGGCCTCCTCGTGCTGCAGCAAAAATCCCATCGGATCGACACCTTCCAACAGGCAATGCCGCGCGAACGGATCCAGATCGAACGCGATGGTCATGCCGCCGGGTCCGACGATGCGGCACGCTTCGACATCGATGCACAGTTCGACACCGGGATGATCCAGCAGCCAACGATGGGCATCCTCGGCAACCACGATGGCCAGCAGACCGTTTTTCAGCGCGTTGTTGCGGAAGATGTCGGCGATTTCGCTGCTCAGCACGGCCCGGATACCGGCATCCAGCAGGGCCCATGGCGCATGCTCGCGCGAGGACCCGCAGCCGAAGTTGCGCCCGGCGACCAGGATGCCGCAGCCTTCGGCTCCGGGCTTGTTCAGCACGAAATCCGGATCGACACTGCCGTCGTCGCGATAGCGCCAGTCGTGGAAGGCGTGCCGCCCCAGGCCCTCGCGCACGGTGGTGGTGAGGAAACGCGCCGGGATGATGCGGTCGGTGTCGATGTTGGCGTCGGGCAGCACCACGGTGCGCGAGGCCAGTTGCCTGACGGGCTTCATGCGGCCACCTCCGCCGGCAATGCGGTGGGGTCGGCGACATGGCCGGCGACGGCGGAAGCGGCGGCGGTGGCGGGGCTGGCCAGCACGGTGCGCACGCCCTTGCCCTGCCGCCCCTCGAAGTTGCGGTTGGATGTGGATACCACCAGGTCGCCGGGCCGACCGATGTCCCCGTTCATGGCGATGCACATGGAGCAGCCGGGTTGGCGCCATTCGGCACCGGCCTCGCGGAACACCTCGTGCATGCCTTCGGCCTCGGCTTCGCGGCGCACGCGCTCGGAGCCGGGCACGATCAGCATGCGCACGCCGGCGGCGACGCGGCGGCCCCGCAGCACGCGGGCCACCTCGCGCAGGTCGGAAAGGCGCCCATTGGTGCAACTGCCGACAAACACCACGTCCACCGGCATGCCGGCCATGGCATGGCCGGGGCGCACGCGCATGTAGTCCAGCGCACGCCGCTGTGGCGCGTCGACGGCCTCCGGCACGGCGGCATCCAGCGCCACGACCATGCCGGGGTGGGTACCGTAGCTCACCGTGGGCCGCACAGCGCCGGCATCAATGCGCACCTCGCGGTCATAGCGTGCCCCGGGATCGCTGGCCAAAGCTTTCCAGGACGCCACGGCCTTGTCCCAGGCCTCGCCGCGCGGCGCGTGCGGCCGCCCACGCAGCCATTCGAAGGTGGTCTCGTCCGGCGCGATCATGCCGGCCCGGGCCCCGGCCTCGATGGACATGTTGCACACCGTCATGCGCTCTTCCATGGACAACGCCTCGATGGCCGGCCCGCGGTACTCCAGCACGTGGCCGGTGCCGCCGTCGACGCCGATGGTGCCGATGATGTGCAGGATCA
>CAZMXV010000079.1:0-10934 GCA_964570295.1 uncultured Rhodanobacteraceae bacterium | reverse complement strand
CGGGCCTGCTCGATGATCTGGTTGCCCTGCTGCTGGGCGCGGTCGATGATCTCCGACGCCTGCTGGCGGGCCTTCTTGATCTCGTCGGCCACGCGGGTGTCGGCGTCCTTCAGCTCGGCGCGCGCCTTCTCGGCCGCCGCCAGGCCGTCGGCGATCTTCTGCTGGCGTTCGGTGATGGCGTTGGTGATGTGCGGCCAAATGAAGTGGACGCAAAACCAGATCAGAAGGGCGAAGGCAATGATCTCGCCAATCAGGGTCGCGTTGAATTCCATCGCTCGAGTACCTTGAGTACGTGTTGCGGAAGGTGCGGACGCCATGCGCCCGCACCCGGGTCAAACCGACAGCCGGTACCGGCCGTCTCAGCCGGCGGCGGCAGTCTGCACCGCGCTGATCAGCGGGTTGGCGACCGCGAAGTACATGGCCAGGGCCACGCCGATCAGGAAGGCGGCGTCGATCAGGCCGGCCAGCAGGAACATGCGGCCGGTCAGCATCGGGCTCAGCTCAGGCTGGCGCGCGGCGGCTTCGAGGAACTTCGAGCCCATGATGCCGATGCCGATACAGGCACCGAGGGCACCCAGGCCGATGATGAGGCCGAGGCCGACGGCCGTCAGCGACTGGACGTGGGCGAGAAGTTCGGCAAGGTTTCCCATGGGGTGTCTCCTGAAAAGATAAGGCTGGGTTGTGGTGATGGTGGAACGAAAAGGTGGTTGAAGCGTTTCGGCGTGGTTGCCGGCGGTGGTCCCGCCGGCCCCGTGCGCCGGACACGGGAATCAGTGGTGTTCCTGGGCCATGGCGATGTAGACCACGCTGAGCACCATGAAAATGAAGGCCTGGATGGTGATGATCAGGATGTGGAAGATACCCCATCCCAGGTAGCCGACGATGCCGAGGCTGTACAGCAGCCAGCTGCCGGTGCCGAACAGGCCGGCGATCAGCATGAACACCAGCTCGCCGGCGTACATGTTGCCGAACAGTCGCATCGCCAGGCTGATCGGCTTGGACAGCAGCTCGACCAGGTTGAGCGCGAAGTTGGGCAGCCACAGCAGCGGATTGCGACCGAACGGCGCCGTGAACAGCTCGTGCATGTAGCCGCCCGCGCCTTTGGCCTTGAAGCTGTAGAACACGGTCAGCACCAGCACCGACAGCGACATCGCGAAGGTGTTGTTGAGGTCGGCCGTGGGCACGGCACGGAAGTGCTCCAGCCCGAACAGGCCGGCGATCCAGGGAATCAGGTCCACCGGCAGCAGGTCCATGGCGTTCATCAGGAACACCCAGACGAAAATGGTCAGCGCCAGCGGGCCGAGGAAACGGCGGTCGCCGTGGTAGATGTCCTTCACCTGGCCGTCGGCGAACTCCAGGATCATCTCGACCATGGCCTGGCCGCGGCTCGGGACTCCGGAGGTGGCCTTGCGCGCCTTCAACCAGAACCACAGGCAGAACAGGATGCCCAGCACCAGCGACACGCCGATCGAGTCGAGATGGAAGGTCCAGAACCCACCTTCGCTGACATGCCAGCTCAGGAAGTTCAGGTGGTGCTGGATGTATTCGGTGAGCCCGCCTTCGGGTGCACTCGCCATGAGAGTCTCGCCTTCTGGTTAGCGACTGGTACGCAAAAACAGCGGGGCCAGCAACGCGGCCGCCAGACCCGCAATCAAAGGTGCCGGTGGCCACTTCAGGCGCACCAGCACCACGAACATTCCCCCCAGGACCACGATCCATCGCAGCAGCATGCCCAGGAACATGCGCGCCAGCACTGTGCCCGGGCCGCCGCGCGTCAGGCCGCGGGCCGCCATCAGGGCCGTACCGGCCATGACCAGCATGCCGCCGGTCCATGCCGCCAGCACGTGCTGCCACCCCCAGGGCAGGCAGGCCACGCCGGTGACAAGTGCCGCCAGCGCCTGCGCAACCAGCAGTCGCGCGGCCAGCTTGCGGCTGGTGGCCAGGCTGTTGAGCACGCCGTATCCGTCCGCTCGCACCGCAGTGCGATTACTGTCTGCCAAGGATCGAAATCCAGAGCCGCTGAATTGTAGCAGCGGTTGCGCAAGTGCAACAAGCCACTTCGCGCGCGCGGTCGCGCGGTCGCCGCGTCACGGCGACGGACCACGGCAACGGGCGCCACTGGTGCAGGTTTCACGCACCACCACTTCGCACAGCCCCGGCAGGCGCGGCGCCAGGCGCTCGAAGATCCATGCCGCCAGGCGCTCGCTGGTGGGGTTTTCCAGCCCCTCCACATCGTTCAGGTAGTGATGGTCGAGTTGCTCGAACAGGGGCGCGAACGCGGCCTTGATGTCGGCAAAGTCCATCACCCAGCCGGTGTCGGTGTCCAACGGACCGGCCACCCGGACCTCGATGCCGAACGAGTGCCCGTGCAGGCGCCCGCACTTGTGGCCCTCGGGCACATGGGGCAGGCGATGCGCGGCCTCGATGGTGAACTGCTTGAAAATTTCCATGGGCATGTCCGCCATGTTCACGCTGCAAAAACGGCAAGACCCGCGATGTGCGGGCCTCGTGTATTCCATGATCTCTGGCCGTCCGTGCAGGAGGCTGCCCTGAGGCGTCGGAGGTCCCCGACATTCGCCTGCTGGGCAGCCTCCTGCACATCATCCCTGCGCCGCGGCGCAGGGATTACTTGATCTTGCCTTCCTTGTAGATGACGTGCTTGCGCACGACCGGATCGTACTTCTTGATCTGCATCTTGTCCGGCGTGTTCTTCTTGTTCTTGTCGGTGGTGTAGAAGTGGCCGGTGCCGGCCGAAGAAATCAGACGGATCTTGTCGCGTTTGCCTGCCATGATTCAATCCTCCTCAGATCTTCTCGCCGCGGGCACGCAGCTGGGCGATCACGGCTTCGATGCCGTTCTTGTCGATGGTGCGCAGCGCCTTGCTGGACACGCGCAGCTTGATCCAGCGCTTCTCGCCGGGCACCCAGAAACGGCGCTCGTGCAGGTTGGGCATCCAGCGGCGGCGGGATTTGTTGTTGGCATGCGACACGTTGTTGCCGGTACGCACGCGCTTGCCGGTGACTTGGCATTGACGAGCCATGATGGCCTCCATGATCTTGTGTGGGTCGCCCATTGGCCAGGACGACGTCGGCCCGGTCAACCTCGCGGTTGCGCGCGATTCCGGTAAGCCTGTTCCCATGCCGCACGTCGCGCCCGCGCGGCCGGTCCGAAAGGACGTGTCCCGGAGAGACAGAAAGACAGGCAGTCGCTCATTATGGCAGGGTTGTCGGGCCAACGGCAAGACCCCTGCTGGTCAGGATGCGCCCACCTGTGGGACAATCGTGCCCTTTCTTCACCAGACGAACCCCCGAGGGAGCCTCGCAACCATGGCAGAAACCACGCCCGCCAACGGCCAGGACAACGGCCAGAACGCCCAGCCGCAGATGATGCTGCAGAAGATCTACGTCAAGGATTCGTCCTTCGAGGCCCCCAACGCCCCGCAGATCTTCCAGGAAATCGGCGAGAGCCAGCAGGAGCCGCAGGTGCAGCTCAACCTCAGCCAGCAGGCGACGAAAATGGGGGAGGACCTGCATGAAGTGGTGCTGACCCTGACCCTGACCTGTTCCCTGGGCGAGCGCACCGCCTACCTGGCCGAGGTGCACCAGGCCGGCATCTTCACGATCGCCGGTTTCGGCGCCGAGGACGAAGCGGGCATTCTGGGCAGCTACTGCCCGAACCTGCTGTTCCCGTACGCGCGTCAGGTGATTTCCTCGCTGGTGCTGGAGGGCGGCTTCCCGCCGTTCCTGCTGCAACCGATCAATTTCGACGCCCTGTTTGCCGAGCAGCAGCGCCGCCAGGTCCAGGGCGAAGCCGGTCCCACGCTGAACTCCTGAGCACGGCGCCATGACCAACCAGAACCCGCGCGTTGCGGTGCTGGGCGCCGGCTCCTGGGGCACCGCGCTGGCGTCCCTGCTGGCCCGCAACGGCGCACGCACCACCCTTTGGGGTCGGGATGCCGCCGCCATGGACGCCATGGCGGCGACGCATCGCAACGCCCGCTACCTGCCCGATCTCGACCTGCCCGGGTCGCTGGCCTTCAGCACCGACCTGGGTGACGCCCTGGCTGACGCCGATATCGTCCTGATCGCCGTGCCCAGCCACGCCTTCGCCGGCATGCTGGACGAGATCGCGCCGCTGATCCAGCCCGGCACGGGCATCACCTGGGCCACCAAGGGCTTCGAGCCGGGCACCGGACGCTTCCTGCACGAGCTGGTCGGCGAACGCTTCCCCGGCCACCCCATTGCGGTGATCACCGGCCCGTCGTTCGCCCGCGAAGTGGTCGCGGGCCTGCCCACGGCCGTCACCGTCCACGGCAGCGACGAAGACTTCGCGCAGACCGTGGCCTCCCTGCTGCATGCTCCCAACCTGCGGGCCTACACCGGTCACGACATGCTCGGGGCCGAGCTGGGCGGGGCGGTGAAGAACGTGCTGGCCGTGGCCACCGGCGTGGCCGACGGCATGGAACTGGGCCTCAATGCCCGCGCCGGCCTGATCACGCGCGGCATGTACGAGATCCTGCAGCTGGGCATGGCCATGGGGGCCCGGCCGGAAACCCTGATGGGCCTCTCGGGCCTGGGCGACCTGGTGCTCACCTGCACCGGCGACCTGTCGCGCAACCGGCGCCTGGGGCTGGCCCTGGGCCGTGGCGTGCCGCTGGAGGAGGCACGCCGCCAGATCGGCCAGGTGGTGGAAAGCCTGGTCACGGCGGACGAAGTCGCGCGTCTGGCCGACCAGCACGGCCTGGACCTGCCCATCGCCTCCGGCGTGCGCGCGGTCCTGCACGGCGAGATCACGCCCGAGGAAGGCGTGCGCCAGCTGCTGGCGCGCGACCAGAAACCGGAATATCCCGGCAACCTTTTTCCCGCGCCACCGGCATCCACGGACTGACCACGACGCGCCGCCGCCCCCGCCTTTTCCGCAATCCGGAAGGCGGGAGCGGCAAACCGGCGCCGGAAGTGATCCCGTCCGTTCAGGCAAATCGGCGCCTGCTTGCTAAGCTAGATGTTTTGCACAGCGGCGGAGCAAGACCGGATGTCCTCCATGCCCCGGGGTGAACATGCGCACGGATCGACGGACACGGGTCGGGACGAGGCCCGCGCGCCCGCAGACTTGCCCGCGTCCTGGCACAGACTGCTGCACGGGCGTCCGGAAGAGGCCCGTCAGGAAAGCCAGACCAGCCTGGGCTTCTTTCTGGAGCTGGTGCACGCCGAGGATGCGCCGGCGGCACGCCTGGAAGCCGCCCCCGTGCTGCTCTCGCGCCCGTCGCGCAAACAGCCACCCAAGGCCACGCCCCTGGACAGCCGGCAACTGGCGCGCGTGCGGCTGACGCTGGCCGAACAACGCCTGGCCACCAGTGTGCTCGGGTTGCCGGCCACCACGCGCAAATCCCGCCATTACGCCCATCTCCACGGTCCGCTGGCCGACACCCTGCTGGCCGACATGCTCGACACCACGCCGTGTTTCCTGGGCGGCGTGGCCGGCCTGCACCTGGCCCGCGGCAAGTCGCGGCACCTGGAGTGGCACTGGCGACACCAGCACGACGGCCTGCAGAAGCTGTGCCCCATGCTGCCCGGCGGCCAGCAACTGCTGGATGTCGGCAGCCTCTGGTACCTGGACGCCGAGCACGCCCAACTGGGCATGCTGCATGCCGGAGCCCATGCCACGCAGCTGCTGCATGCGCCCCCCCTGCGTCCGGCCGAAACCCTCGCCTTCGCCCGCACGCTGGCCGATTCCCCCTGGGCCGGCAAACTGCCGGAGCCGCAGGTTTTCGACACCCCGCGCCGCATTGACACGTCACCCACACCGGCCCTGGAATTGCTGGCCCTGGCCCGCCATCCCCGGCTGAAGCACGCCAGCGGCACGCCACTGGCCTATGCCCGGCTGGGCTTCGACTACGCCGGCGCGCGCCTGTCATCGGCCGGGGCCGAAGCCCGTGAGCGGCGTGTGCATCAAGGCCAGCTGCTGGACATCGTGCGCCGCCGTGCGGAAGAACTGGCCGCCATCGAACGGCTGGAAGGCCTCGGCCTCTTCCCGGCCGTGGACACCGAAGGGCTGCCCTGGGAGGTGGCCGAGACGCTGCCCGAGGATGCCTGGCTGTTTCCGGGCAAGGGCCACACCGGCGCGCTGGAAGTGAACACCCCCGCCCGCTGGCTGGGCCAGCGCGAACGCCTGCAGGGTCACGGCTTCGTACTCGACTACGGCGCCAGCTTCCCGTTCGAGGTCATCGAGGAACCGGTGCGCTGGTATGCCCATGCCCGTGACAGCCGCGGCCATCAGCGCTTCGAACTGGAACTGGGGGTCGAGCTCGACGGCAAACGCGTCAACCTGCTGCCTGCCGTCACGCGGGCCCTGCACGACGGCGAATTCACCCTGGAAGCGACCGAAGGCGAGGCCGCAGACCTGGTCTGGTACGCCCCTCTGGATCATCGCCGCCGGATACCGGTCCGCGTGGAGAAGCTGCGGCCCATGCTGCAGCCCCTGGCCGATTGTCTGGAACGCCCGCTCGAGCACCTCAGGCTGCCGCGCGTGCAGGCCGGGCGCCTGGAGGAACTGGCCGACACGCTGCCCGACCGCAACGACCTCAGCGCTCCGGCCGCCTTGCGCGAGTTCACCGCACGCCTGCGCACTGCCGCCAGCCGTGCCGATGCCAGCACGCCGGACGGGCTGCAGGCCACCTTGCGTCCCTACCAGCGCGAAGGCCTGCGCTGGCTCAACGCCCTGGCCGATGCCGGTACCGGCGGGGTGCTGGCCGACGACATGGGCCTGGGCAAGACCCTGCAGGTCCTGGCCCACCTGCTGGCCCTGCGCCAGGCCGGCAACCTCGACGGGCCGGTACTGATCGTCGCCCCCACCAGCCTGATTCCCAACTGGGAAAGCGAAGCCGCACGCTTCGCCCCGTCGCTGTCGCTGCTGGCGCTGAACGGTCCGCAGCGCAACGAACATTTCGACGCCATCGAGCGCTTCGACCTGGTACTGACCAGCTACGCCCTCCTGCCGCGCGACCTGGATGTACTGAAACGCCATGCCTGGTCCCTGGCCGTGCTGGACGAGGCCCAGCAGGTGAAGAACCCGCGCACCCACGCGCGCCGCGCGCTGTTGGCCCTGAAAACGCCACGCCGCCTGTGCATGACCGGCACGCCGCTGGAAAACCACCTCGGCGAGCTGTGGTCGCAAATGGATCTGGCCGTGCCGGGCCTGCTCGGCAACGAAGCCGATTTCCGCCGCCAGTACCGTGTGCCCATCGAAAAGCACCGCAACGAGGAACGCCAGGCCCATCTCAACCGGCGCCTGGCGCCTTTCATCCTGCGTCGCACCAAGGCCCAGGTGGCCACCGAGCTGCCGCCCAAGACCGAGGTCACGCGCCGCGTGTTCATGGAGGGCCGCCAGCGCCACCTCTACGACACCCTGCGCGCGCACCTGGCCGAGGAATTGCACGAGGTGATCGCCGAGCGCGGCATCGAACATGCCGGCATCGTGGTGCTGGACGCGCTGCTGAAGCTGCGCCAGGTGTGCTGCGACCCGCGCCTGGCCAAGACCGAGGAAGCCCGCGGCGTGCACGAATCGGCCAAGTTCGAGCTGTTGATGGACATGCTGCCCTCGCTGCTGGCCGAGGGCCGGCGCGTGCTGGTGTTCTCGCAGTTCGCCGAAATGCTGAAACTGATCGCCGGGGCCCTGGACGAGGCCGGCCTTCCGTACGTGGTCCTCACCGGCTCCACGCGCGACCGCGCCGAACCGGTGCGCCGTTTCCAGGACGGCGAAGTGCCACTGTTCCTGCTCTCGCTGAAAGCCGGCGGCGTGGGCCTCAACCTCACCGCCGCCGATGCCGTGATCCACTACGATCCATGGTGGAACCCCGCCGCCGAAGCCCAGGCCTCCGACCGCGCCCACCGCATCGGCCAGGACAAGCCCGTGTTCGTCTACCGCCTGATCACCGCCGGCACCGTGGAGGAACGCATCGAGGCCATGAAGGCACGCAAGGCCGAACTGGCCGAAGCCGTGCTGGCCGGCGGCGGCAGCAGCGAACGACTGCACTTCGACCAGACCGATCTGGACGCCCTGCTGGCACCCGCCTGATGCCCGGCGCAAGAAGGGGCGGCGGTTGATTTCCCGTTAATGTCGGTCGGGTAGGCTGGAGCGGTACCCATCTTGCGGATCCGCAGCCATGCAACGCGCCGTCACCCTCCTCGCCATCGTATCGCTCGCCCTGCTGGCCGGTTGCGCCGCCCAGGCGCCCGCCGGCGCCCAGGCGGACCTCGTCTCGACCAGCGACAGCCATGTTTCCGGCAGGCTCTCGTTTGCGGCCACGGACCAGGGAGTCCATGTCACCGGCCGCATCAAGGGGCTCAAACCCGGCAGCACGCACGGCTTCCACATCCACGAAAACGGCAGCTGCGACGCTCCCGACGCCAGCAGCGCCGGCGGGCACTTCAATCCGGCGCGACAGCCGCACGGCCACCCCGGGAACGGGCCGCACCATGCCGGCGACATCCCGAACCAGAAGGCCGACGCCGACGGCGTGGCCAACGTGGACGTCGTGGTGCCGGGCATCGAGCTCGGTACCGGCGGCGACACCGACATCCTGGGTCGCGCCATCATCGTCCATGCCCAGCCGGACGACTACACCAGCCAGCCCTCCGGCGCGTCCGGGGCGCGCATCGCCTGCGGCGTGATCACCCGCGACTGAGCGACGCGCCGCTGGCAGGCCCGGCGCGGCGGCCGGAACGCGCGCCGGACCCCGGCTGCACGCAACACGACCACAGGGGACGCACCGCATGGGCGCATGGATCACCGGCATCATCCACGGCATGGGCTATGTCGGGGTGGCATGGCTGGCACTCGTCGAGAACGTGTTTCCGCCCATACCGTCGGAACTGATCATGCCGCTGGCGGGCTACCTGGCCGCGCAGGGCACGATGACCCTGGCCGGAGTGATCGCGGCCGGCACGCTGGGATCGGTCCTCGGCGCCATGCTGCTGTACGGCGTCGGCTGGTGGTTCGGCGAGGAGCGGTTGAAAGCGTTCGCGGACCGCCATGGCCGCTGGCTGACCCTGTCGCGCCAGGACGTGACCCGGGCATCGGACTGGTTCGCGCGCCACGGCACCTGGGCGGTGTTCGCCTGCCGCCTGATCCCGGGCATGCGCTCGCTCATTTCCCTCCCTGCCGGCCTGCGGCGCATGAACCTTCCGACGTTCCTGCTGGCCACCGCCTGCGGCTCGCTGCTGTGGACCGCCCTGCTGGTGTATGCCGGTTACGCGCTGGGAGAAAACTTCGAGCAGGTGGGGCGTTACGTGGGTCCGCTGTCGGATGCCGTGATAACGGGCATCGTGATCGTCTACGCGTGGCGGGTGTTCCGCCGCCGCGGCACCGGTGGCGCCACCTGACCGTGAAGGACGCCATGGCCCGCCTCCATTGAAGCGGCGGCACACCATCCCCACGTGAGAGGTCTCACCCCATCGATGGATGCCTCTCCATGGAATCGTTCCACGCCACCACCATCGTCTCGGTCCGCAAGAACGGCCATGTCGTCATCGGCGGCGACGGCCAGGTCACCCTGGGCAATACCGTCATGAAGGCGAATGCGCGCAAGATCCGGCGCCTGGGCAAGGGCGGCAGCGTACTGGCGGGATTCGCCGGCGCCACGGCCGACGCCTTCACGCTGTTCGAGTTGTTCGAGCAAAAGCTGGAAAAGCACGGCCAGCACCTGACCCGCGCGGCGGTGGAAATGGCCAAGGAATGGCGTACCGATCGCCGCCTTGGCCGCCTGGAAGCCATGCTGGCGGTGGCCGACAGGACCTCCTCGCTGCTGATTTCGGGCAACGGCGACGTGCTCGAACCCGAACACGGCCTGATCACCATCGGTTCCGGCGGCCCCTACGCGCGCGCCGCGGCCCTGGCCATGCTGGACGATGCCGACACCCCCCTGGATGCGCGCCAGATCGTGGAAAAAGCCCTGAAAATCGCCGGCGACATCTGCATCTACACCAACCACAACGTGAGCATCGAAGAGCTGGAGACCGGGGATCAGGGACCGGGAACCGGTGCCTCATGATCCTGTATCGCACGCTTCTTCCTTTGGCTCCATCCGTATCTTCTGTCTCCACATATTGGCCGTACACCGACCTGAACCGGTCCCCGGTTCCTGGTCCCCGGTCCCGGAACTCCCCATGAGCGAACTCACCCCCCGCGAAATCGTCAACGAACTCGACCGTTACATCATCGGCCAGCAGGACGCCAAGCGCGCCGTGGCGGTGGCTCTGCGCAGCCGCTGGCGGCGCATGCAGCTGGACGAATCCATGCGCAACGAGATCACGCCCAAGAACATCCTCATGATCGGTCCCACCGGCGTGGGCAAGACCGAGATCGCGCGTCGCCTGGCCACGCTGGCCAACGCCCCGTTCGTGAAGGTGGAGGCCACCAAGTTCACCGAGGTGGGCTACGTGGGCAAGGACGTGGAATCCATCATCCGCGACCTGGCCGACGTTTCCTACAAGCTGGCCCGCAACGCCGCCAAGGAACGCGTGAAGTCGCGCGCCGAGGACCTGGCCGAGGACCGTATCCTGGACGCCCTGCTGCCACGCCGGCAGAGCGCCAGCCCCGGCGACTGGACCCAGGACCCGGCCACGCCGAAGGCCGACGCCATCGAAAGCGACACCCGCCAGAAGATGCGCAAGAAACTGCGCGAGGGCGACCTGGACGAGCGCGAGATCGAGCTGGACGTGGCGCAGAACGTGGGCGTGGAAATCATGTCCCCGCCGGGCATGGAGGAAATGGGGCAGCAGCTGCAGCAGATGTTCCAGAACCTGGGCGGCGCCAAGACCCAGCGGCGCAAGCTGACCATCAAGGCCGCGCGCCCGCTGCTCGTCGAGGAAGAAGCCTCCAAGCTGCTCAACGAAGAGGAAGTGCGCGCCGCGGCGGTGGAGGCGGCCGAGCAGAAC
>CAZMXV010000078.1:7051-10983 GCA_964570295.1 uncultured Rhodanobacteraceae bacterium | reverse complement strand
GCATTTCCTGGATCACCTTGGGCAGCGTGTCGGCCTCGGACTCGATGGCGCCGGTCAGCGGATAGCAGCCCAGCGTGCGGAACCGCACCTTGCGCATCTCGGGCACCTCGCCGGGTTCGAGCGGCATGCGGTCGTCGTCGACCATGATCAGCGTGCCGTCACGCACCACCACCGGCCGCTCGGCCGCCAGGTACAGCGACGGCACCTCGATCCGCTCGCGGTAGATGTAGAGCCAGATGTCCAGCTCCGTCCAGTTGGACAGCGGAAACACGCGCACGCTCTCGCCCTTGTGGATCCGCGCGTTGTACAGGTTCCACAGCTCCGGACGCTGGTTCTTCGGATCCCAGCGGTGCTTTTCGTTGCGGAACGAGAATACCCGCTCCTTGGCCCGCGACTTCTCCTCGTCGCGGCGCGCGCCTCCGATGGCGGCATCGAACGCGTACTTGTCCAGCGCCTGCTTCAGCGCCTGGGTCTTCATCACGTCGGTGTGCACCGTGGGCCCGTGCGTGAACGGGTTGACGCCCTGGCGCACACCTTCCTGGTTGGTGTGCACGATGAGGCGCACGCCGGTTTCCCGCGCACGCCGGTCCCGGAACGCGATCATCTCGCGGAACTTCCAGGTGGTGTCCACATGCATGAGGGGAATCGGCGGCAGCGCGGGATGGAAGGCCTTCAGCAGCAGGTGCAGCAGCACCGAGGAATCCTTCCCCACCGAATACAGCATCACCGGGTTGGCGAACTCCGCCGCCACCTCGCGCATGATGTGGATGGCTTCGGCCTCCAGGTACTTGAGATGTGATGATTGCACTGGCACTGCGGTCTCTTTCATGGCGTTGGACCCCTGACGGACGTTGATTCTAGCCATGCCGAGGTGGCTGCCTTATGGCGAGTCGTTGAGACGACATGCCCCACCCGCCACCAGTATGGGGGATATCGCAGGCCGGGGATACGGCCGGGCATCACCCGGAATGGCGGCGCGGGAGCCGCCGGCACCTTCCCCCGCGCGCCCGCTTTGGAGGATGATGGACGCCATGAACCTCCCCCGCCATGCCCTGCGGCGCCTGCTGCCACGTGTGGCCACGGGCATGGTGGCGGCCCTGCTGCTGTATGCCGGGCTGACGGGAAACCCGGCGCCTGAATGGTTTCCCGGCATCGACAAGCTTTACCACATGGCCGGCTTCGCGGTGCTGGCCATGTGCATGCGCCTGGCGTTCGTCGACGGGCGCACGGGCGTGCAGGTGGCCTGCATGCTGGCGCTGGGCGCCGGCATCGAAACCGTGCAGGCGTTCATTCCCGGCGCCACCGCCTCGCTGTGGGATTTCCTCGCCGACGCCATCGGCACGGGACTGGGCCTGCTCGCGATGCAGCTGCCCCTCCTGCGCCGCTGCGGGGCCTGGATCATGGCCCCCTGACAGGCTCCCGGAAACCGCGCATGCTCCGGCAGGCGCCTCAATCGGCCACGTCGGCCACCAGGTTCTCGATCCAGGCCTTCAGCCATGCACCATGGCCGCGCAGCCAGTCCCGTTGCGTCCGGTAATCGGGGCACAGGCTTTCCACCTGCTGCCAGAAGGCCGCCGAGTGGTTGCGCACCCTGAGATGGCACAGTTCGTGGATCAGCACATAGCGCAGTGCCGCCGGCGGCGCCAGGGCAAGGGAGAGGTCGAGATTGATGCGGTCGCGCGTGTCCAGGCTGCCCCACAGGCTTTTCAGCGGACGCACGCGCAGTGCCGTCGGAGCGAGCCCCAGCCGGGGAACGTAACGCGCCAGCCAGCGCGACAGGTCACGGCGCATCGCCTGCTCCAGGTGCGACGCCAGCAGGCCGCGCGCAATGGGAAGCGCGCGGCTGTGCGGGCGCGGCAGGACCAGGCGCAGGCCCGCACTCCGCTGCTCCACGCGGGGATAGGCTCCCTCGCCCCACGACAGGCGCACCATCGCGCCGCGCAGCGGAATGTCCATGCACCGGCCGACCCGCAGCGGAGGAACGTCGACGGCGTCCAGGCGCATCTCCTCCAGTTTTTCCCGCAGCCAGTCGGCATTCTGGCGCAGGAAGGCCGAGACCCGGGCCGGGTGCGTGCCCCGCGGATAGCTGACCCGCGCACCGCGCGGGCTGACGGTCAACCGCATGCGACGCGCCCGCGGGTGCGCCGCCTTGAGCACCTTGATGACATCGCCGGATGGAGTGGCCAGTTCCAGCCAGTCGGAGGGTGCGGAAGAAAGGCCCATGGGAACAGGATGTCCGGAATGGACACCGGGAGTGGAAACGAGGTGTGAGCATACCCCGAAACCGGGCGTCCGGGACACGCGTTTGAAGGTCTGCCGCGCGCGGGTTCAGCACGGTGCATTCCGTGTCCACGCGCCGCCCCGTCAGGGTATCTCGACCCGCCGGATACGGGCTGCCAACCCGCGGGAGCAGACACGCGGCTTCAGCCGCGATCAGCGCGTGCGGGCATCCCGCCATCGCGGCTGAAGCCGCCCCCACGAGAAGCCCGGTTTTTCGAGGCTCCCGCCAAGGAAAGGGGGCATCCGGAACATCCCGTCGGGGAGTTTCGCGGTGTCCGCAAGCGGCAAGACCCGGAGCCCACCGGAGGGGAGCATGCCGGTAAAGCAAGCACCCCCGCGCCGCGGGGACGGGGTCAGGCGTCGGCGGGGCGCGCCAGGGCGAACCAGGTTTCCATGTGCTGCAACAGGCGCTCGACCTCGCCGCTCATCAGGGTGAAGCGGGCATCCAGTTCGGCGGCGGCGGATTCGGCCTCGACGGTGTCCAGCTCCTCGGTGACCACGTCGTAGAAGCGCAGCTTGCGGATGACCAGGTCCTCGCCCAGCACGAAGCCCAGGCGGTCGTCGAAACTCAGGCCCAGCTGGTAGACCTGCTTGCCGTTGCGCAGGTGCTCGCGGATCTCGTCGCTTTCCAGCTCCTGGTGGCGGCAACGCACGACCGCCCCGCCGTTGCCGCCGGGATCACGCAATTCGCACTCGTCGGTGAGGGCCAGGCCGGCCGGAAGTTCGCCGGTGGTCAGCCATTCGGTCATCAATTGGCGCGGCGAGGTTTCCGGTGCCAGCGGCACGGCCGGAAAGCTGCCGAGCGCGTCGCGCACGCTGGTGAGGGCGTTCTCGGCGGCCTTGCGGCTGGACGTGTCCAGCACCAGCCAGCCGTTCTTGCGGTCGGCATAGGCGTTCAGGCGCGACGGGCGCGCGAAGGCCCGCGGCAGCAACTGGTCCAGAACCTGCGCCTTGATGCGCTTGCGCTCGCGCCCCCCGACCGGGCGCCCTTCCTGTTCGGCGATCTCGCGCACCTTGCGCGTCAGTTCCTGGTTGACCACCGCCGCCGGCAGCAGTTTGTCCTCGCTGCCGACGCACAGCAGGGTGAAATGGCCGCGGGCATGGGTGAGCGGCTGGTCATCGTCGCTCCCGAACGGCGATACCGCGCCGCGCGTGGACATTTCCAGCGGCCCGCAAGGGTGCAAACGATGCTCGTCCAGGGCTTCTTCCAGGCGTTCGAGGTCGGCAGCCACCGCGGGGGAAAAACGGAACAGCGTCAGGTTGCGGAAAAACATGCGGCTCGGGCTCCTCGACAGGTAGGTGGTGCATGCGCCGTCATCGGGCGGCCGGCCATTGTAGCGGCATCGTGGATGCGTCAATGGAGGTACACTGGCCGGAACGGTTGCCACCTGCCCCGCCATGTCCTTCGTCGATCTTCCCCAGCTGGTCCAGCAGCTCTCGGAACTGCGCCTGGAGCACCGCGACCTGGATGCCGCCATCGACCGCCTGTCGGCCAGCCCCGGCAGCAATCAGCTGCAATTGACGCGCATGAAGAAGCGCAAGCTCATGCTCAAGGATGCCATCACGCGCCTGGAGAGCCGGCTGATTCCGGATCTGGATGCCTGAAAAGGAAGGGGTGGCGAGTTCGTGGCACGAGGGGACGACCGCAGCCG
>CAZMXV010000078.1:0-6951 GCA_964570295.1 uncultured Rhodanobacteraceae bacterium | reverse complement strand
CCGCAGCCGCGCCGAAGACGAATGGCTGACAACCGTCCCCCGCATCTCCGTGGAGAACGGCCCCCGGCCGCGATGCTCAGTGTCCGACCGGGAAAGTTTGCGCGCCGCCGCTTCCGGCGCTGGCAGGCGCCGCCGGGGCACCCTGTCCGACGCGATGGTCGGCGCCGCACTGGTAGACGCCCCAGGCCTGACTGCCGTTGGCCGGCTCGGCCAGGGGATGGACGGTGTCGCCGCCCATGCTGCCGGCCTCGTTGCGGGCCATCACTTCCAGTTCGTCGCGCACCTTGAGGTGGTTGCGGTCGACCGGCCCCAGATGATCGGCCACGGACACGGTGACCTTGCCCAGCTGCTGGCAGTTGCTCATGGTCCCGTACCAGTCGGTGCGCACCTTGCGTCCGGCGTCATCGAGCTTGATACCCCAGGTGCAGCCGCCCAGCAGGACGGCCACGGCTACCGATGTCAGCAGGGTCTTGCGCATGTGGGCTCCGGAAAAAGTGGCTGTCGGATGAAAAAAGGCCGGATGGGATCCCCATCCGGCCTCCATGGTAGCCGCGCAAACTGAATCGCGCAGCAAGGACCTACTTGCCGGCGTCGTCCCCGGCCTTCTTTTCGACCGGGTTGCCGTCGCTGTCCAGCACCTGCACGGGACCCAGGTCGAGGTCGCGCACGGACTGGCCGACCTTGTCCAGGTCGCCCACGATCACCCAGGTCAGCCGGTCGGGCTTGATGATCTCGGCGGCCGCGGCCTGCACGTCGGCGTCCTTGAGCGACTCGATGCGGCCCTTCAGGGTCTGCACGTAGTCGTCGGGACGGTCGTACATCTCGATGCCGGTCATGGCGCCGAGCACGTCCGAGGTGGTCTCGTAGCGGCCGGGCAAGGCGCGGATGCGGTTGTTCTTGATCTTCTGGATCTCGGCATCCGTGAGCGGCTTGTCACCGATGATGGCCTTGGCTTCCTTGAGCACTTCACTGACGGAAGCCGCGGTCTTGTCGGTCTGCACCGGTGCGTACATCAGGAACGGCGGCTGCCCGATGGCGCTGAAGGCCAGGCTGCGCGCACCATACGACCAGTGCTTGTCCTCACGCAGGTTCATGTTCAGGCGCGAGGTGAAGGTACCGCCGAAGGCGCCGTTCATGACCTCGATGTCCAGATGGTTGGGCGCCGTGGTGGACGGCGCGAGCAGGCCGGCCAGGACAATCGACTGCTTGGCACCGGGACGGTCCATCAGGAACACGCGGGCGTGGTCCGGATCGCTGACCTTGGCCACGTTCTTGGCGGGAATCGCGCTGTCGGGTGCCTTCCAGTCACCGAAGGCCGCGTTGAGGCGCGGCATGATCGCGTCCAGCGTGGTGTCGCCGGCCACCAGGATCTTGACGTTGTCCGGGCGGATGAAGTCGCGCATGAAGCCGCGCATGTCCTGCGTGGTCAGCGACGTGATCGAGGCAACCGTGCCCGACCCCGTGAACGGCATGGCGTAGGCGTGTCCCTTGCCATACAGCAACGGCGGCAGCACGCGCAGGCCCATGCTCATCGGACGGGTCTTCTCCTGCGCGATGCCGGCGAGCCACTGGCGGCGCAGGCGGGCCACGTCTTCGTCACGGAAGGCGGGATTGCGCACGATGTCGGAGAACAGCGCCAGCGAGGGCTCCAGCTTGTCGCCCAGCGCATCCAGCGTGGCGGTGCAGGTGTCCAGGCCGCAGCCGGTGGAAATTTCCGCACCCAGGCGCTGCTTCTGCTCGCCGATCTGGACCGAATCGAGCTTCCCGGTGCCTTCGTCCAGCATGCCCATGGTGAAGCTGGAGGTGCCCAGCTTGTGGCCCTGGTCGGCGGCGTAGCCGGCATCGAACAGCAGACGCATTTCCACGAGGGGCATGGTGTGGCGCTCGGCCAGCACCACCTCGATGCCGTTGTCCAGCTTGGCGTGCTTCAGCTCGGGGAAGGTGAGATCGGGGAACTCGGTGACTTCCGGCACGCCCTTGCTGCGGTCCACGTCGCTCTTCACGGTGTGGTAATCGCCCTTGGGCGAGAGCTTGTCCGCGGGGCGGCCCTTCTCGGCCGGCAGGCCGGCGGTGTCGGCGGCATCGCCCGGCTCCACCTTGCCCGGTTTCACGACCAGCGTGTAGTCGCCCTTGGACAGCCACTTGTCGGCGGCCGCCTTCACGGTTTCCGGCGTGGCCGCCATGGTGCGCTTGTAATAGGTTTTCCAGGCACCCGGATCACCCAGGTAGACCTGGCCCTCGGCCAGGGTCACGGCCTTGCCGGAGAAGCCGCCGACCTTTTCCAGACCGCGAATGACGCCGGCGCGGTAGACGGTCTTGGCGCGCTCCAGCTCGTCGGCGGTGGGGCCTTCGGCCAGGAATTTCTTCCATTCGTCGGCGATGGCCGCCTCGACATCCTTGACGTCGACGCCCTTCTTCACCATCACCCGCATGCTCACGCCGCTGGCCAGCGAGCGCGGCTGCGTGCCGACGGACACCGAGTCGGCCAGTTTGTCCTTGTAAACCAGGCGCTGGTACAGGCGCGAGGTCTTGCCGTAGCCCAGCACCGTGGTGGCCAGGTCCAGCAGCGGCAATTCGGCATCGCCACGCGGCGGCACGTTCCACTCGCGGAAGATGGCCACCTGCGGCACGTTGTCGGTCATGGTGCCGCGGGTGGAAGTGTCGCGCGCGGCGACCCAGGGCTGCGGACGCGGCACCTGCGGACCGGCCGGAATGTCGCCGAAATACTTCAGCGCCTTCTTCTTCGCTTCGTCGGGCGTGATGTCGCCGACCAGCACCAGCACCGTGTTGGCGGCGCCGTAGTAGTCCTTGAACCACTGCTTCACGTCGGCCAGCGAGGCCGCGTTCAGGTCGTCCATCGAGCCGATGGTGGTGTGGTGGTACGGATGGTTGGCCGGGAAGGTGTTGGCCAGCATGTTGGCGTAGACGCGGCCGTAGGGCTGGTTTTCACCCTGGCGCTTCTCGTTCTGCACCACGCCGCGCTGCTCGTCCAGCTGGGGCTGGCCGATGGCGTCGAGCAGATGGCCCATGCGGTCCGACTCCATCCACAGCGCCATGTCCAGCGCGGTCTTCGGCACGGTCTCGAAATAGTTGGTGCGGTCCAGCGAGGTGGTGCCGTTCATGTCGGTGGCCCCGACCTGCTCGAACGGCTTGAAGTACTCGTCCTTGTGGTTTTCCGAGCCCTGGAACATCAGATGCTCGAACAGGTGCGCGAAGCCGGTCTTGCCCTTGGGCTCGTACGAGGAACCGACGTGGTACCACACGCTGACGGCGACCACCGGTGCCTTGTGATCCTCGCTGACGATGACCGTCAGGCCGTTGGGCAGCTTGAAGCGCGTATAAGGAATGTCCGGTACGGCGGCACGGCTCTCGGCCGTGGCCGGTGCGCCGGGCATGGCGAGGGCCGGCAGGGCGCCGCCGAAAGTGCCGGCAAGCGACAGGCAGCCTGCCGCCAGCAAGACCAGTGAACGTTGCATGTTTCCCCTCCAGTTGGCTGCGCGTGCAATGCGCGTCGTTAGCTGCTCAAGGCTAACCGCTGGCCCCGGTGTCCGCAACGCCCGCCGACGGACACCGGAGCCGTCCGCGGACACCCGTCGCGGCCACCAGCGCTCGAACAGGAAAAACGCAACCGCATGAAAACCATTGTCTTTTTTCTTCGTCCCAACGTTTGGCAAGGCACTTGCATCACACAGGTACAGCCACCTTCATCCACGGAGCCATGCCATGAAAACCGAATACGTCCTGATGTGCGTCCTGTTCGTTGCCTGCACCGCCCTCGTCGCCGGCGGACTGGCCGTGATGCTCGGTGCCGACATCCAGCCCCTGCAGATGGCCGGAAGCACCCTGCACGGCCTGCCCCCGGCCGCCTTTGTCGCGCGCTGAACTCGCGCGTCCATCCTCCGGAGCCCCCCATGAAAACCGAACAGATCCTGATGTGCGTCCTGTTTGTCGCCTGCGCCGCCCTCACCCTGGGCGGGCTGGCCATGCTGCTCGGTGCCGACATCCCGTCCGTCCAGTTGGCCCACCACGCCATGCACCACCTGGCCCCGGCCTCCACCGCCGCGCACTGACCCGCGGCAACGCCGCCCGCGGGGACGATGCACCCGCCACGACGGGCCGTGCCGCGGCACACGGGAGGCTTCATAATGGCGGCATGCTCGATGTCATCCTGCACCACCCCGAAATCCCCCCCAACACGGGCAACGTGATCCGCCTCTGCGCCAACAGCGGCGCCTCCCTGCACCTGGTCCGGCCACTGGGTTTCGAGCTGGACGACAAGCGCCTGCGCCGTGCGGGACTGGATTATCACGAATATGCGCGGGTGACCGTGCACGACAACCTCGAGGCCTGCCTGGAAACGCTGGGCCGGCCGCGCGTGTTCGCCTTCACCCGGTTCGCCGGCCGCCGCTACACCGACGCCCGCTTCGCCACGGGCGACGCCCTGCTGTTCGGCGCGGAAAGCCGGGGCCTGGGATCGGAAGTGCTGGACACCGTCGCATCCGACCGTCGCCTGGCGCTGCCGATGCGCCCGGACAACCGCAGCCTCAACCTGTCCAACGCCGTGGCCGTGGCGGTCTACGAAGCATGGCGCCAACTCGGCTTCGCGGGCGCCGTGTAGCGGCTACAATCAGGGCCATGACCGACGCCGCCGCTCCCCGCTTTCCACCACGTCCGTTGCGTGCCCTGGGCGGACGCGCCCTCGAAACGGCGCTGAACCGCGCCGTGGCCCTGGACCCCGACACCCGCGCCAGCCTGGACGCGCTGGAAGGCAAGCGCCTGCACGTGCACCTGGCCGGGCCGGACCTCACGGTGGCCATCCGGGTTGCCGGCGGCAAGCTGCGGGTCGGACCGGCCGACGACGAGACGCCCGCCTCCCTGCGCGTCAGCGCCAGCCCCGGCAGCCTGCTCGGCATGGCACTGCGCGGCGACCGCGACGGCGTCGCCCCGGGCAAGGTGGAAGTGGCCGGCGACGCCGAGCTGGCCAGGCGACTGGAAAAGCTGGCCCGCGGCTACGCGCCGGACGTCGAGGCCGCCTTCGCGCAGGTGTTCGGTGACGTGGTCGGAGTGCCGCTGGCACGGGGCCTGCGCCGCGCCCTATCGCACATGCGCGACAGTGCCGCGCATGCCGTCGAGGACGGCGCCGACTGGCTGCGCGAGGAGGCACGGCTGGGCGTGGCCCCGGGCGAGATGGACGATTTTCTCGACGAGGTGGACGCCGTGCGCGAGCGCACCGACCGGCTGGAAGCGCGCATCACCCGCTTCGCCGCCGCCAGGAAGCCGGACGCATGACCACGCCGCTGCGCCTGGTACCGCGACTGCTGCGCGTGGCCAGCGTGCTGTTGCGCTACCGCCTGGACGAACTGATCGAGGCCACCCATCTGTATCGTCCGCTGAAGTGGATGCGCCTGCTGCTGCCGCGCGCGCGCGCCGACGTGCGCACGCTGCCGCGCGGCGCACGCCTGCGCCTGGCCCTGAACGAACTGGGTCCGATCTTCGTCAAGGCCGGCCAGATGCTGTCCACGCGGCGCGACCTGGTACCCGCCGACATCGCCGACGAACTGGCCGAGCTGCAGGACCAGGTGCCACCCTTTCCCGGTGCCGAGGCCCGCGCGATCATCGAGAGCGAACTGGGTGCCCCCGTCGCCATGCTGTACGCGGACTTCGACGAAACGCCCCTGGCCTCGGCCTCCATCGCCCAGGTGCACGCGGCACACATGCGCGACGGCAGCGAAGTGGTGGTCAAGGTGTTGCGTCCCGGCATCGCGCGCCGCATCGACCGCGACGTGGACCTCCTGCGCGCGGTGGGCGAACTGGCCCAACGCTGGCACCCCCATGCCGACAAGATCCGTCCGCTGGACGTGGTGGCCGAAATCGAGAAAACCCTGCACAACGAGCTGGACCTGCAGCACGAGGGTGCCAACGCCAGCCTGCTGAAGCGCAATTTCGAACATTCCGACGATCTGTACGTGCCCGCCGTGTACTGGTCGCACAGCAACCACCGCGTGCTCACCCTGGAGCGCGTGCACGGCGTCACCGCCGACGACATCGCGGCCATCGACGCGGCCGGCATCGACCGCCGCCACCTGGCCGCCATGGGCGTGCGACTGTTCTACGAACAGGTCTTCCGCGACAATTTCTTCCATGCCGACGCCCATCCGGGCAACATCTGGGTGGATATCCGGCGCGTCGAGAAACCGCGCTTCATCGCGCTGGATTTCGGCATCATGGGCTCGCTGCCGGAGGACGACCAGTACTGGCTGGCGGAAAACTTCATCGCCATGTTCGAGCGCAACTACCGGCGCATCGCCGAGTTGCACCTGGCCGCCGGATGGATGCCGCGGCATGTGCGGGTGGACGAACTGGAAACGGCCATCCGCACCGTGTGCGAACCCTACTTCACGCGCCCGCTGTCGCAGATTTCGCTGGCCGAGGTGGTGGCCAAGCTGTTCGCCACCGCGCGCCGCTTCGAGCTGACCCTGCAGCCGCAGCTGATCCTGCTGCAGAAAACACTGCTCAACATCGAAGGCGTGGGCCGCATGCTGGACCCGGACATCGACATCTGGGCAGTGGCGCACCCGGTGCTCAAGCGCATCCTGCGCGAGCGCTACAGCCCGCGCCGCGCCATGCGCACCCTGCGCCAACGCATGCCCGAGTGGCTGCACGCCGCCCCGCGCATGCCGGAAATGGTACGCGAACTGCTGGAGCAGACGCTGGAAGGCCGCACCAGCGTGCACTTCAATTCGCAGGACGTGAGCAAACTGCACATCGAGGCGCGCCACATCCGACGCCTGCTGGCCGGCGGCCTGCTGGGCGCCACCCTGGCCATCTGCGCCACCCTGACCTGGACCCTGGCGCCGGGATACGGCATTGGATGGCCGATCGGCTTCGGCGCGGTCGCGGTGATCGTGTTCGCCACGTCCTGGCCGCGGAACCGGTGATTCGGTGATTCGG
>CAZMXV010000077.1:0-11582 GCA_964570295.1 uncultured Rhodanobacteraceae bacterium | reverse complement strand
GCCGGAATTCCGCAACCGCCTGGATGCCGTCATCCAGTTCAAGTCGCTGGACTTCGCGCATATCCTGCGCGTGGTCGACAAGTTCCTGATTGAACTGGAAAGTCAGCTCAACGAGAAGCACGTGCAGGTCGACGTCAGCGAGGAGGCGCGGCACTGGCTGGCCGAAAAGGGCTTCGACCCGCAGATGGGTGCACGGCCGATGTCGCGCATGATCCAGGAGCACGTCAAGCGCTCGCTGGCCGACGAGCTGCTGTTCGGCAAGCTGGTCGACGGCGGCCGCGTGCGCCTCGGCGTCGCCGATGGCGAACTGGTGGTGGAAACCGAAGCCGGCCGCGGGCAGACCATGCCGGCGGTGGTCTGAGTCGTCCCGTCGGGGGCGGTTTCACCCCGAAAGGGGACTCATGACATTTCGGGAAGACGGCACCCGGCCCTGCGGAAACGGGTTCATCCGCGGCGGCCGGGAGTGCCGGGATACCCGGTGACACACGCGCCACGACCGGGGGTGAAACCCCGCCCGGAAGAAATGCCGGTTATCCCGGAAAGCGGCGGGACCGGCGCCGCTCCCGCACGCGAGGTACGGGGAAGACCGCTCAGCGGAAGCGGTAGGTGATGCGACCCTTGGTCAGGTCGTAGGGAGTCATTTCGATGCGCACCTTGTCACCCGTAAGGATGCGGATGTAGTGCTTGCGCATGCGCCCGGAAATGTGCGCGGTGATCACGTGGCCGTTTTCCAGCTCCACGCGGAACATGGTGTTGGGCAGGGTCTCGATGACCGTGCCTTCCATTTCGATAACGTCGTCTTTGGCCATGGCCTGCTGTCGGTTGAAGTGGCTTAATCGGTCTATTTTGCCACGTTGGCGGCCGGCGTTAAAGAATCGTCAGGAAACGGTGGGGAAATATTCATCCAGCTTGCGCAGGATTTCCGCCTCCACCGTGGGCTTCAGCGGCGCCAGCAGCATGCCCAGCCGGGCACTGACATGGACTTCGCCGGCTCCGGCCTGGATGAATCCGTTGACCCCGCTGCGCGAAAAATGCAGCGTGTCGCCGTCCCAGGCGGGCGTGACGCCGAACTTGTGCTGCAGGCTGTCGGCGATGTGTTCGATGACGGCGCGGGTCTGGTCCGTGCCGAGGCCGTGGCGCCGCCGGATGTCGATGTGGCTTCCCATGGGGCGAATCATGGCGGCAATCGTCGCGGCTGGCAATGCCGGCAAGCTCCGCGGGGCTTCCCGGGCCATGCCCGAAACCCGATCGTGGAGCCGTGTTCCCTGTCACGAATTTGCCGCATGTATGCGCCGTTCTGCTATGTTTCGCCAAGGATTTTCCATCAGGCCTTCTGCAGCTTCCATGCGCATCGCATTTGCCCACGCCGAACAACCCGCCCGCCCTTGGCCGGGCGGCACGCTGCGCATCGGCAGCGGGGCGGACAACGACCTCGTGCTGGAGGGCCGGGGGGTGGCGGACCACCACGTGATCCTGGTCGAGGATGCCCGCGGGCTGGTGCTGGAAGTCTGTCCCGGGGCGGGGCATGTCTATGTCAATGCCCGACCCGTGCGTGAAAAAGCCCTGCTGCGCCTGGGCGACAGCCTGGGGATCGGTGATTGCCGCCTGTGCCTGGTGGCCGATGCCCTGGACGAAGGCGCCCCCGGGGAGGAGGGTGCCACGGCCGTGCGCGACGGGGTGATGGCCCTGCGTGCCGTGGCCGGGCCGCTGTCGGGCCGCGTGTTCGCCCTGGAGCAACGCCTGGAGATGGACATGCGCGGACCGGTCGCGATGTCCGGCCATGGCGAGGCGCTGGTGCTGGAGCGCCGGGGCGCGCGCGTGCGGTTGGATGCCGCGGGCCTTGCCGCGGGGCACGCGCCCGTGGTGAATGGCATCAGGACCCGCGAGGCGGTGCTGGGCGATGGCGACCAGGTGGTGCTTGGCGTGCATCGCTTCGTGATCGACGTGAGCGTTCGTGCCGAACCGGTGGCGGTTCCCGGACCGTCGCCGGAAGCCGGCGTGGAAGCCGGCGGCCGCGGCCGTCACGGCATGCGCCCCGAGATGTGGCTGGTCGTCACCGCCGCGTTGCTGGCGCTGGTGCTGGCCGGAGCCCTGCTCATCCACTATTGAGCGGCATGCGGCTGCGCATGCGGTGGCCGCGGTTTCGTTATGGCATCCCGCCATGAGCATGCGCTTGCCTGGCATCGGCCAGGCCGGATAATGACCGGATCATTGTGTAGCGAGGTACCGCTGTGGCCCGAGTGTGGAATTTCAGCGCCGGTCCGGCGGCCTTGCCGGAAGCCGTGCTGCGTCAGGCGCAGGAGGAACTGCTGGACTGGCGCGGGCAGGGTGCCTCGGTGATGGAGCTGTCGCATCGCGGCAGGCCTTTCATGGAGATGGCCGCCGGCATCGAGCGCGACATGCGTGCACTGGCCGCCATCCCGAATGACTACGCCATCCTGTTCCTGCAGGGGGGGGCCACCCAGCACTTCGCGCAGATCCCCATGAACCTGGCTGCGGAGGGCGGCAGCGCGGACTACCTCGTCAGCGGGCACTGGAGCGACAAGGCCGTGCACGAGGCGGCGCCCTACGTGCGCACGCGGGTGATCGGCTCCAGTGCGGCGGACGGCTATCGCCGCCTGCCGCGGCCGGCCGGAGCCGACCCGCACGCGGCCTACCTGCACTACACCCCCAACGAGACCATCCACGGCGTGGCGTTCCCTTCCGTGCCGGAAGCTCCCGACGGGGTGCCGCTGGTGGCCGACATGTCTTCGGACATCTTCTCGCAGCCGCTGGACGTGACCCGCTTCGGCATCGTCTACGCCGGCGCGCAGAAGAACCTCGGCCCCTCCGGCGTGGTGCTGATGATCATCCGCCGCGACCTCCTGGAGCGCGCCACGCGGCCCATGGCCAACATCTTCCGCTACGCCAGCCAGGCCGGGCGCGACTCCATGCTCAACACCCCCAACACCTGGGGCTGGTACCTGATCGGGCGCACCGTGGACTGGCTGCGCGGGCAGGGCGGCCTGGCCGTCATCGGCGAGCGCAACCGGGCCAAGGCCGAGCTCCTGTATGCGGCCATCGACGGGTCGGACGGCTATTACGTCAACGACGTGGAGGTGCCGGCCCGCTCGCGCATGAACGTGCGCTTCAACCTGCATGACGCCGCGCTGGAGCCGCTATTCGTGGCCGAGTCCGAGGCGGCCGGCATGATCGGGCTGAAGGGGCATCGCGCGCTGGGCGGCATCCGCGCCTCGCTGTACAACGCCGTGCCGATGGAGGCGGTACGCGCGCTGGTGGATTTCATGCGCGATTTCGCGCAACGACATGGTTGAAGTGTGATGAGTGAAGCAGAAGACACGGGCAGGAAGTTCACCCTGGGCGAGGCGCGCGAGCGTATCGACGCCATCGATCGCCATATCCAGGAACTGATCGGCGAGCGTGCCCGCTGGGCGCACCAGGTCGGTCGCGCCAAGGGCAAGCTGGCGGCGGCGGTGGACTATTACCGTCCGGAGCGCGAGGCGCAGGTGCTGCGGCGCGTGGTCGACCGCAACGAGGGGCCGCTCTCGGACACCGAGATGGTGCGCCTGTTCCGCGAGATCATGTCGGCCTGTCTGGCCCAGCAGGAGCCGCTGAAGGTCGGTTACCTCGGCCCCCAGGGCACCTTCAGCGAACAGGCCGTGCGCAAGCATTTCGGGCATTCCTCGCACGGCCTGCCGCTGTCCAGCATCGAGGAGGTGTTCCAGGAAGTGGAAGCCGGCAACGCCGACTTCGGCGTGGTGCCGGTGGAGAATTCCGGCCAGGGCACGATCCAGTCCACGCTGGACATGTTCGTCACCTCCGATCTCAAGATCTGCGGCGAGGTGGAGTTGCGCGTGCACCAATTCCTGCTCTCGCGCACCGGCAACCTGGGCGACATCGAGCGCGTGTATTCGCACCCGCAGTCGCTGGCCCAGTGCAAGGCCTGGCTGCGCCAGTACCTGCCGCACGCCGAGCGCGTGCCGGTGGCGAGCAATGCCGAGGCCGCGCGACGCGCCCGCCATGCCGACGACGCCGCCGCCATCGCCGGCGAATCGGCCGGCGTGGTCTACCACTTGAAACAGGTGGCCGGCCCCATCGAGGACCGCGCCGACAACACCACGCGTTTCCTGGTCCTGGGCCGTGAGTTGTTTCCGGCCTCCGGCAACGACCGCACCTCGGTACTGATCTCCATCAAGGACCAGCCCGGTGCGCTGGCCCACGTGCTGGCGCCGCTGGCCGAACAGGAGCTCAGCATGAACCGCATCGAGTCGCGCCCGGCCCACGGCGGCAAGTGGCAGTACACCTTCTTCATCGACATGCTGGGCCATGTCGACGACGCGACGGTGCGCGCGGCGCTGGAGGCGATGCAACCGTTCGCCGAGCAGGTGAAGGTGCTCGGCTCCTATCCCGTGGCCATTCCATGAGGCCGGAGGTTCCGTCATGGCGGTGACCTGGACCAGCCGGGCCGCCGACGGCCTGTACGGCGATGTCGCCATGCCCGGCGACAAATCCGTTTCGCACCGGGCCCTGATGCTGGCATCCCTGGCCGAGGGCGTATCGCATGTGCGCGGCTTCCTGGAAGGCGAGGACACGTGCGCCACGGCCCGCATCCTGGCACGCATGGGCGTGCGTATCGAGGCACCGGCACCGGGCGAGCGGGTGGTTCACGGCGTGGGTCTGCACGGCCTGCACGCGCCGGACGCCGCACTGGAGTGCGGCAATTCGGGCACGGGCATGCGCCTGCTGGCGGGGCTGCTGGCCGGACAGGCCTTTGACAGCGTGCTGGTGGGCGACGCCTCGCTGACACGCCGCCCCATGCGCCGCGTGACCGATCCGCTGGCGGCCATGGGCGCGCGCATCGACACCGCCGCGGGTGGCTGCCCCCCGCTGCATGTGCGCGGCGGTCGGCGCCTGACCGGTATCGACTATGCCCCGCCGATGGCCAGCGCGCAGGTGAAGTCGGCGGTGCTGCTGGCCGGCCTGTATGCCGACGGCGACACCGTGGTGCGCGAACTGCACCCGACGCGCGACTACACCGAACGCATGCTGGCGGCCTTCGGCTGGCCGCTCACGTTCGCGCCGGGCGAGGTGCACCTGTCTGGCGGCGGCCGCCTCGCGGCCGTCGACGTGGCCGTGCCGGCGGATTTTTCCTCGGCGGCCTTCTTCCTGGTCGCGGCGTGCATTGTGCCGGGCTCGCGGCTGCGCCTGCGCGGCGTGGGCCTCAATCCACGCCGCACCGGTCTGCTGGAGGCGCTGCGCCTGATGGGCGCGGACATCCGCGTGGAAAACGCGCGGCAGCAGGCCGGCGAGCCGCTCGGCGACCTGCTGGTGCGCTATGCGCCGCTGCACGGCATCGTGGTGCCCGAGACGCTGGTTCCGGACATGATCGACGAGTTTCCGGCCCTGTTCGTGGCCGCGGCCGCGGCCACGGGCACCACCACGGTTGGCGGGGCGGCGGAGTTGCGGGTCAAGGAGTCCGACCGTCTGGCCAGCATGGCCGCCGCATTGCGGGCGTTGGGCGTGGAAGTGCGCGAGGTTCCCGACGGCGCCTGCATCGTCGGCGGGCGGATGCATGGTGGCATCGTGGACAGCCTCGGCGACCACCGCCTGGCGATGAGCCTGGCCGTGGCCGGACTGGTGGCCGACGGCCCCGTGCATATCCGCGACTGCGCCAACGTCGCCACGTCCTTCCCGGGCTTTGTCGAGATGGCCAACGACTGCGGGTTCCGCATCACACCGGAAACCGCATGAACGCAGGCGGCCGGGCGTGGCGCTTGAAATGGCGCACGCAACTGCCACACTTGCCGTCATGACCGACGCCGTGCCCCCTTTCATCATCGCCATTCCCGCGCGCCACGCGTCCACGCGCCTGCCCGGCAAGCCGTTGTGCCTGCTGGGCGATCGTCCGCTGGTGGTGCATGTGGCGCAGCGTGCCATGGCCGCCGGTGCGGAACAGGTGGTGGTGGCGACCGATGACGCGCGCATTGCCAGTGCGCTGGAGGGGGCGGGCGAGGGTATCGACGTGTGCATGACGCGCGCCGACCATGCTTCCGGCAGCGACCGTCTGGCCGAATGCGCGACGCGGCTGGGCTGGGCCGACGACGCCATCGTGGTGAACCTGCAGGGCGACGAGCCGTTTGCCCCCGTGGCCGGCATCCGGGCCGTGGTCGGCGCGCTGGCCGGAAGTACGGCGCCGATGGCCACGCTGTGCACGCCGATCACCGAAGCCGCCGAGCTGTTCGATCCCAACGTGGTCAAGGTGGTGGCCTCGCGGGAAGGGCGCGCCCTGTATTTCAGCCGTGCCCCGGTGCCATGGGCGCGCGACGCCTTTGCCGCCACGCGCGACAACCTGCCGTCCGGCCTGCCGTGCCGGCGCCACATCGGCATCTACGCCTACCGCGCGGGCTTCCTGCGCCGCTTTGCCGGCCTGCCCGCGACCGCGCTGGAGCAGACCGAGTCGCTGGAGCAGCTGCGCGCACTGGAGCATGGCTACGGCATTGCCGTGTGCGACACGCCGGAGCCCTTTCCGCCAGGCATCGACACCGAGGCGGACCTGGTGCGGGCCCGTGCCTGGCTGGAACGATCCGCCGCTCCCGGGTGAGTCGCATCCGAGACACCCGGTTTCCCCCCCCTCGCCATCCATTTTCCGACCTTCGACGTGATGACATGACCAACACCGATCCTTCCGGCATCCTGTTCGTCTGCCTCGGCAACATCTGCCGCTCGCCCACCGTGGAAGCCGTGGCCCGCGCCGAATTCGCGCGGGCCGGCATCGACGTGCCGGTGGCTTCCTGCGGCACTGGCGACTGGCATGTGGGACACGGGGCCGACCCCCGCGCCGTGGCGGCCGGCGCCGCGGCCGGCTACGACCTCGCTCCGCACCGGGCCCGGCAGCTGGCACTGGGCGACTTCGCCCGCCACCGCCTGGTGCTGGGGATGGACCGCAGCAACCTGGAGGACATGCTGCGCCTGTGCCCGGTGGAATTGCGTGACCGCGTGGGCCTGTTTCTCGACATCGCCGGGGTGACGCCTTCCGGCGAAGTGCCGGACCCCTACCACGGCGGCGAGGCGGACTTCGCCCACGTGATCGAACTGGCGCGCCAGGGCACGCGGGGCCTGCTGCGGCGGCTCGCCGCGGCGGAGGCCTGATCGCCGGGCCGGGGAGACCGCTTCCGCGCAGTGACTTCCGGCGCATGTGTCCCCAGGTACGCGACGATACCCTCGCAGGTCATGTCGCAACCGAGGAGACTTCCGTGCGCAAGCTGGTCCTGACCGCGGCCCTCGCCGCCCTGGTTTCGGTGTCATCGCCCGGCTTGGCCGGGAGCGGCAAGTCCGACCACGCCACCTCCGGCAAGGCACGCACCGAACAGGTCGAGCCGCAGTCCTCGGTCACCAGCGGCGCGGTGACGGTGGAGGGCGAGCGCATCCACTACGAGGCGGTGGCCGGCACCCTGGTGCTGCATGACAAGGGCGACGACACCGGCGCCCCCACCGTCAGCATGTTCTACACGGCCTATTTCAAAAAAGGGGCCGATGCCGACAAGCGTCCCGTCACGTTCATCTACAACGGCGGCCCGGGTTCGGCCACGGTATGGCTGCACATGGGCGCCTTCGGGCCGCGCCGCATTGTCACCGCCGACGATACGCACACCCCGGCCGCGCCCTACAAGCTGGTCAACAACGACTACAGTCTGCTCGATGCCACCGACGTGGTGTTCATCGACATGCCCGGTGCCGGCTTCAGCCGCCTCATTGCCGAGGCCGACAAGAAGGACAAGCGCGACGAACTGCTGAAGAAGCGCAAGAAGCAGTTCTTCGGCGTGGATGGCGACGCCGAGGCGTTCTCGCAGTTCATCCAGACATTCCTGTCCCGGTACGGCCGCTGGAATTCGCCCAAGTACCTGTTCGGCGAAAGTTATGGCACCACGCGCTCGGCGGTGCTGGCCGCCGACCTCCAGGACGCCAGCGTCGATCTCAACGGCGTGATCCTGCTGTCGCAGATTCTCAACTTCGATTTCAGCATCGACGGACCCGCGCGCAACCCGGGCATGGACCTGTCCTACGTCCTGGCACTGCCCACGTTCGCCGCCACCGCGTGGTACCACCACAAGCTGCCGAACCGGCCGGCCGAGCTGGAGCCGTTCCTGCGCAAGGTCGAGCAATATGCCACCGGCGCCTACAGCCAGGCCCTGATCAAGGGTGCCGACCTTGGCGCCGCCGAAAAACGCCGGGTGGCCGAGCAGCTCCACCAATACATCGGCCTGCCGGTGGACTACCTGGTCAAGGCCAACCTGCGTGTCAGCGGCGGCATGTTCGAGAACACGCTGCTCAACGGGCCGGGCGAAAGCGACAGCACGGGGCGCCTGGACACGCGCTTCCGCGGGCCCTCCATGGACCCGCTGGCCAAGGGTTCGCGCTACGACCCGCAGTCGTCCGCCATCAGCTCGGCCTACGTCTCGGCCTTCAACAACTACGTGCGCGAGACACTGCATTTCGGCAAGGGCATGCACTACCGCCTGTACGCCGACATCGACCACTGGGATTTCGACCGCAAGGGACATGGCTGGAGCCGTGGCGGCACCCTCAACGTGATGGGCGACCTGGCACGGACCATGAAGGCCAATCCCGACCTCAAGGTCCAGTTGAACGGTGGCTACTACGACCTGGCCACGCCGTACTACACCGCCGAGTACGAGATGAAGCATTTGCCGATGCCGGTTTCGCTGCAGAAGAACATTTCCTATCACTGGTATCCGTCGGGCCACATGGTCTACGCCCACGAGCCGTCGCTGGAGAAATTGCACGACAACGTGGTCGAATTCATCCGACAGACCGACAACGTCGGCGGCTGAGTTTCGGCCGGCGGCCAGCGCGGCCTTGCGTCAGGGGCGGCCCATGCCCGGCCAGCGCCGCACCGGCTAGAATGACCGCATGGCCGAAGCATCCACTCCGTCCTTCGACGGCAAGGCGTTTGTCCGCACCCTGACCACTTCCCCCGGCGTCTACCGTTATTTCGATGCCGACGACCGGCTGCTGTACGTCGGCAAGGCGGCCAACCTGAAGAAGCGCGTGGGCAGCTATTTCCTGCGTCCGCGCATGGAGCCGCGCATCGCCGCCATGGTGGCGCAGATCGCGCGCGCCGAGGTCACCGTGACCCGCACCGCCACCGAGGCGCTGGTGCTGGAGTCGCAGCTGATCAAGTCGCTGAAGCCGCATTACAACATCCTGCTGCGCGACGACAAGAGCTACCCGTACATCTACCTGTCCGCGGACGAGGACTACCCGCGCCTGGCCCTGCACCGCGGCGCGAAGAACAAGCCGGGGCGCTATTTCGGGCCGTTCCCGAGCGCCTCGGTGGTGCGCGAAAGCCTCAACCTGATGCAGAAGCTGTTCAAGGTGCGCCAGTGCGAGGACAGCTACTTCCGCAACCGCTCGCGGCCTTGTCTGCAATACCAGATCGGCCGTTGCAGTGCGCCCTGCGTGGGGCTGATCAGCGTCGAGGACTACGCGCGCGACGTGCGCCATGCCGAGATGTTCCTGGAAGGCAAGAGCACCGAGATCATCGACGACCTCACGGCCACCATGGAAAAGGCCAGCCTGGCGCTGGATTTCGAGAAGGCGGCGGTGCTGCGTGACCAGATCGCCTCCCTGCGCCGGCTGCAGGCGCAGAACCACGTGCAGGGCGCCAGCGAGGACATGGACGTGCTGGCCTGCCGCATCGAGGCGGGGCTGGCCTGCGTCAGCGTGCTGTTCTTCCGCCACGGCGTGTCCATGGGCTCGCGCGACTTCTTTCCGCGCCTGCCGCTGGACGCCTCCGAGGGCGATGTGCTGCAGCAGTTCGTGGCGCAGTACTACCTGGAGCGGCCGGTGCCGCGCGAGCTGGTGCTGAGCGCCGCGGTCGAGGAACGCGAGACGCTGGCCGAGGCGCTGGCGCAGCATGCCGGCCATGCCGTCAGCGTGAAAACCTCGGTGCGCGGCGAGCGCGCGCGGTTCCTGGATCTGGCCCGGCGCAACGCCGCCGCCGGCCTCACCTCGCGGTTGGCGAGCCGGCAGACCCTGGGGCAGCGCTTCGACGACCTGCAACGGCTGCTGGAGCTTCCGGAGCGCCCGCGCCGCATCGAGTGTTTCGACATCAGCCACACGCGCGGCGAAGCCACCGTGGCCTCTTGCGTGGTGTTCGGACCGGAAGGGCCGGAAAAATCGCACTACCGGCGCTTCAACATCAGCGGGATCACGCCCGGCGACGATTACGCGGCCATGCACCAGGTGCTGACACGGCGCTTCCGGCGCGTGGCCGAAGGGGAGGGCATGAAGCCGGACCTGTTGCTCATCGACGGCGGCCGCGGACAGGTGCGGCAGGCACTGGACGTGCTGGCGGAACTGGGCGTGGAGGACCTGCGCGTGGTTGGCGTGGCCAAGGGGCCGGCGCGACGGGCCGGCGACGAGGAGCTGATCCTGGCCGACAGCGGCCGCACCCTGCATCCGGGATCGGGCTCGCCGGCGTTGCACCTGATCGACGCCGTACGCGACGAATCCCATCGCTTCGCCATCAGCGGCCATCGCAAGCGGCGCCAGAAGGCGCGCAACCGCAGCGTGCTGGAGGATGTGCCCGGCGTGGGCGCGCGGCGACGTTCGGCGCTGCTGAAGGCCTTTGGCGGCCTGCGTGGCGTGGAGGCCGCCGGCGTCGACGAACTGATGCAGGTTCCGGGCATCCATCGCGGCCTCGCCGAGCGCATCTATGCCGCACTGCATGGCTGAAGCCCTGCTGACGGACAGGCCGCCACCCGGCGCGCCCGGTTCGACGGCGTCAAAAAAACTGCCACAATCGGTATATTGCTCCACAAGGACCATTGCATGCGCATCAACTTTCCCACCTGGCTGACCCTGTTCCGCATGCTGCTGCTGCCGGTGATGGTGCTGGTGTATTACTCGCATGCGATCTACCAGGGTATTCCGTTGCGCTTTGCCAACATCGGGGCCGCGGTGATCTTCGTGCTGGCGTCGCTGACCGACTGGCTCGACGGCTGGCTGGCGCGGCGCTGGAACCAGACCTCCAGTTTCGGCGCCTTTCTGGACCCGGTGGCCGACAAGCTGATGGTGGCGGTGACCCTGTTCCTGCTGGTGCAGACCCACCACACGGCCCTGATGGCCATCGTCAGTTCGATCATCGTCGGCCGCGAGATCGGCGTCTCCGCGTTGCGGGAATGGATGGCGGGCATCGGGCACCGTTCGCGGGTGCGCGTGGCCATGGTGGGCAAGGTGAAGACCGCGATGCAGATGGTGGCCATCGTGGTGCTGTTGCTGGAGCATGACCGCGACGCCGAAGTGCTGCGCTACTGGTATGTGGGCGAGACCCTGCTGGTGATCGCCGCGGTGCTGACGATCTGGTCGGGCCTGGTGTACCTGCACGCGGCATGGCCGCTGTTCCGCAACGGCGGGATGGGAGGTGCGGAGGCCGCGCCCTCCGCCGCACCGGAAAATTTTCGCGGCAAACCTTGACAGGTTTCCGCAAGCCGGTAATATACGCGCTCCCGGGCGGGAATAGCTCAGTTGGTAGAGCACGACCTTGCCAAGGTCGGGGT
>CAZMXV010000076.1:0-11752 GCA_964570295.1 uncultured Rhodanobacteraceae bacterium | reverse complement strand
GAGAACTTGCCGCCGGCGTGCAGGCGGGTGAGGATCAGCTCGACGCCGGGCACGCCTTCCTCGGGATGGATGTCCACCGGCATGCCGCGGCCATCGTCGCTGACCGATACCGAACCGTCCTTGTGCACCGTCACGTCGATGCGCCTGGCGTGGCCGGCAAGGGCCTCGTCCACCGAGTTGTCGACCACTTCCTGCACCAGATGGTTGGGGCGGGTGGTGTCGGTGTACATGCCGGGGCGGCGGCGCACCGGGTCCAGGCCGGTGAGGACTTCGATATCGGCGGCGTTGTAGCGACTGCTCATGCGCGGTGATCCTGGTCGATCCGTGAAACGGGGGCGTGCGGCGCGGGTACCGGCCCTGCCGGCGATGATCTGGTGGACGGAGTCCTCCAACTATCGCCCGCGGGGCAGGTACCCGAGCGGGTGGAACAGTTTACGGCAAGGGCGCGCAGCGCTCGCGCAGCCACGCCCGGTCGGTGGTATCCAGCAGCGGCGCAAGTTCCTTTTCCACCCGCGCATGGTAGTCGTTGAGCCAGGCACGTTCGGCGGCGTCGAGCAGGGCCGGCTCGATGGCGCGGGTGTCGATGGGGCAAAGGGTGATGGTCTCGAACTCCAGGAAGCGCCCGAATTCAGTCTCCGGCCCCTGCCGTACCACGGCCAGGTTCTCGTGCCGGATGCCGTGGCGACCGGGCTTGTACAGGCCCGGCTCGATGGACGTGATCATGCCCGGCTCCAGGGCCACCATGGCGCGTCCCGAACGTGGCGGACGGATGTCCTGCGGACCTTCATGCACATTGAGGAAATAGCCTACGCCGTGACCGGTGCCGTGGCCGAAGTCGACGCCCGCGGCCCACAGTGGAGCGCGTGCCAGCGCGTCGATCTGTTGGCCGGAGGTGCCTTCCGGAAAACGCGCACGGCTCAGGCCGATCATGCCCTTGAGCACCAGCGTGCAGTCGCGGCGCTGTTCCTCGGTGGTATCGCCGAAAGCCCACACACGCGTGATGTCGGTGGTGCCGCCGAGGTACTGGCCGCCGGAGTCGACCAGCAGCAGGCCCTCGGCCTTCAGGGTGGCGTGGCACTCGGCCGTGGCGCTGTAGTGCGGCAGGGCGCCGTTGGCCATGTAGCCGGCGATGGTGCCGAAACTTTCGCTGACGAAGCCCGGTCGTGCCGCGCGGGCCTCGCGCAGGATGGTATCCACGTCCAGTTCGGTTACGGTTTCGCCCCGGGCCAGGGCCTGCTCGACAGCGTGGAAACCATGTACCAGCGCGGCACCGTCCTCGCGCATGGTGGCGCGGATGTGTGCCAGCTCGGCCCCGGACTTCACCGCCTTCATGTGCGTGGACGGGTTGGGCCGTTCGATGCGCTTCGCGACAGCCGGCAGCGCCTCGACGACCGCGGCTACCACGTGGCCCGGGCTGTACAGCACGCGGGCGCCATTGCCGAGCCGTTCGAGGGCGGCAGTGGTGGCGGCATAATCGGCCAGTTCGATGCCGTCGTCGGCCAACTGACGGCGCAGGTCGTCGTCGAACTTGCCACTGTCGACGAACAGCGTGCAACGCTCGGTCTCGACCAGCAGGTGCGCCAGGAACACCGGGTTGTACGCGACGTCGCTGCCGCGCAGGTTGGTGATCCAGGCGATGTCGTCCAGGGCGCTGACCAGGTGGTGGGTGGCGCCGGTACGGGCCATGGCGTCGCGCACGCGGGCCAGCTTGTCGGGGCGCGGAGTGATGGCGTATTCGGGTGCGTGCTCGACCACCGGCGCCTGCGGCAGGGCGGGGCGGCCCTCCCAGACCGCGCCCGGCAGGTCCAGGTCGATGCGCAGCGAGGCTCCGGAGGCGTCGAGCATCTCGTGCAGCTGCCGGGCGGCACCCAGGGCAAGGCTGTCGCCGGCCACCGCCAGCACGTCACCCTCGCCGAGGTGGTCACCCAGCCATGCCACGTGCTCGGGCGTGTGCGGCACGTGCAGGCGCATCAGCGTGACGCCGGTGCCGTCCAGTTGCCGTTCGGCCTGCTCGAAGTAGCGCGAGTCGGTCCACAGGCCGGCGAAATCGGCCGTCACGACCAGGGTGCCGGCCGATCCGGTGAAGCCGGAAAAATACGCGCGCGCCTGCCAGTGTCCAGGCAGGTACTCGGAAAGGTGCGGATCGGCACTGGGAACGAGGCAGGCGGCGACGTTGTGCATGCGCATCGCGTCGCGCAAGGCGGCAAGGCGGGAAGGGATGGTGGAGGTATTCATTCCCCCATGCTACTGCCCGGCAGGCGCCGGCCGGAAGGGGGACGACGACGATGCGGGCTGTTTCCCGGCCGGCTGACCGGTGTCGCCGGGCAGCCGGTGTCGCCGCTGCGCTACTCTGTGGGGCCGTACCGGGGTCTGGAGACAAGCGATGGATACATTCATGCAGGCGGCCATCGACGAGGCGCGTGCCGGCGCCGCGGAAGGCGGCGTGCCGATCGGCTCGGTGCTGGTGTATGAGGGCCGCATTCTTGGACGGGGGCACAACCGTCGCGTGCAGAAGGGCAGCGCCATCCTGCACGGTGAAATGGATGCACTGGAGCAGGCCGGTCGCCAGCCTGCGACGGTGTATCGCGGGTCGGTGCTGTACACCACGCTGTCGCCGTGTGCGATGTGCAGTGGCGCCATCCTGTTGTACGGCATTCCGCGCGTGATCGTGGGCGAGAACGAGAGCTTCATGGGCGAGGAGGCCTGGCTGCGTTCGCGTGGCGTGGATGTCGTGGTGTGGGAAGACGAAACCTGCAAGGCGCTGATGCGCGAATTCATGGCGACCCATGCGGACGTGTGGAACGAGGACATCGGGGAATAGCCTTCCTCCTCCCTCCGGGCCGCGGCGGGTTCGCATCGCGGAGCGGTTTTTTGCCGCGCTGCCGCGCCATCAGCATCGGTTTCAATCGGTCGTGTCCTCCCGTGTGTGTAGGGAAAAACCTACCCGTTACGGTGGTCTTGGGCCATCCGCAATTCAGGGTTTTCCCATCGACCCGGAGGTGGCCGGGGGTGATCATTCCTCCTGCAGGCACATGGATGCCCGGCAGCCGTCGCGTGCTGTCTTTTTCCATGTCCCTGCATGACGCCGTCGTCTGACCGGCTTGATACGTTGCGCCATCATGGCGCACCTGATGGAGAGATACCCCATGGCTACTGGTGGAGATGCCGCGCTGGCGTACGCGTCGCGGCTGGATGAAATAGGGTTTCCCGAGTTCACCACAAAACTCGTTTCCGATACTTTCGATGCACTGATCGCCGCCAATTTGCGGCAACAGCAGGGTTACATCGAATTGATCGAGGCGGTTTCCAAATCGTTGAAGGCCTACATCAACGACACCAGGGACGACATCGGGCCGTCCGAGATCATGCAGCTGCTGGGGGCGGCCGTGCCGCCGTCCTCGCCCGGCGCCACGTCCGAGCCGACCAAGGTCAAGCCGGGCGCCAAGCTGACCGAGGCCGACGCCACCGCGCTCAACAACGCGCTGGAGATCAAGGGCATCGAGCTCGACAAGGACAACAAGGCGGCCACGGCGGGAACGCTCAGCCAGAGCGGGTACGACAAGATCCTGGATGCCGCCGCCATGCGGCTCGCCGCCAACAAGTACGACCAGCTCGAGCAGATGACCAAGCTGGGCATGCTGCGGCTGGTGGTGGACAACGGCACCATCGAGACGCGCCTGAACTTCCATGCCTACGGGTCCGAGTATTTCAACCGCAACACCAGCGCCTATTCGCGCGACAGCTTTGCGCTCCGTGCCAGCGCCAAGACCGGCGGCCTGCTGTCGGCATGGGTTAGCGCGTCGGCATCCACGAGCTACACCTCGATGAACGTCAGCACCGCGAGCACCCGGCAAAACGAAAGCTCGGGCGTCGACGTCAACATCTTTGGAAGAGTGCAGCTCAACTTCCATACCGACTATCTGCCATTGAACAAGAGCTGATCGGGCGGAGAACGGGACATGTCGGATGCAACGTCGGCAAGCTGGGACATGGGCCTGGCCGATTTCGTGGCCAAGCTGGTGGTGGAGACGTTCGAGTCGGTCATTGCGGCCAGTGCCAGCCAGGAAGAACGGATGGCGGCCCTGGAAGAGGCGGCCGGGCTCGATCTTGCCGGGTTTGCCGGCACCGCCATCACCGACAACCTGCTGGATGCCGCCGTGGCGCGGCTGTTTCCCGACGACCAGGGAGGGAACTCTCTGGTCGTCGGCTCCCCCGTGCCCGATGCGGGCCTGCTCGAGGAACTGGATATCCAGCTGGCCAAGGCCGACATCAAGGGCGGCAAGTTGACCCAACAAGGCGTCACCCGTGTGCGCGAGGGCGTCGCCTTGTACCTGGCCGCCCGACAGCGCGAGGCGTTCAGGGAGGCGCAGGCCCGCGGCATCCCACGGATCCGCGTCGACCGGGGCGTGCTGCGCGCGCGGGTCGACTTCAACGCCGTCGAGCGTTCGCCCGCGGACGACGATGCCGCCGGCAAGGCGGGCAGGGTGGCGCTCGGCAAGCGGGTTCTCGCCACGGCCGGGCGGCAGGTGCCGTGGCGCGAGCGTCTCAATACCCTGACGCCGTTGCAGAGCAGCGTGCTGGACACCATCCGACGTACCCGTCTGATGGTGTCCACGCCGCAACGCGGAGAGGATGACGAGGACCCGGCGACGCGCCGCTCGAGCGCTTTCGGGGAGGTGGAAATCCACTTCCGCGTGGAGGAGTGACGTGGAACCGTCGGATCTGGCGGGCATGCTGGCGCGCGAGGTGGAGGCCGGCATCGTGGCGGCCCTCGCCTCGGTGGAGGCCGCGGGCATCCTGGATGTCGACACCATCGTGGCGCGTGTCGGCTCGCATCCGGAGAGCGAAGCGGTCGACTGGTCGCGCGTCACCTGGCAGTCGGAATATGTCCTGCGTGTCCGGCGGGATGCGGCCCGGGGTGTCGCGCAGGATGACGGAACCATGACGCTGCCGCGGATCGTCGCCGCTTTGCCGGTACGTGCCCTGGTCGGTGTCGGTAAGCATTGGGAGCGGGTATTGACGGCCGCGGGCATGGATACCGTCGGCAAGCTCGCGGCCATGGATTCGGGGGCGGTGCACCGCTGGATCGCCCGTGGCGATGGCCATGTGGCCACGCTGGCCGGTCGCGCGCGCGCCTTGCCCACCCGCTGGCCGGAAACGGTGCCGCCTTCCCTGGCGCGGTACAGCGTGTTGCATATGCTGGAGAATCCGCCCGATCCCGGAGCAGGCGTGCGTGGCGAGGTACTGGCGGCATGGGAATACTGCCTGGCGCTGGCCGCCGGTATCGACCGCGAAGTGCTGGCGCAACTGCCCCTTGGAGGGCTGTGACGCGCCGGCCGTGGCCGAGGCAGTCGCGGGCTCAACGGGCCTCCCTGCGGTGACCGGTGGTGTGCCTGCGCCCGCGCCTGGCCGCCAAGCAACCTTCGTGCGGCCCGGGGAGGCATGAGGCCGGGCTCCCACGTTTGACACTTTCCCTTCCATGGCGCTTGTGCTTGCATGGCATGCCCGGTGTGCCGGGCATGATTCATTGCAGGATATCGACACGATGCACAAACGAAGCCCGGGGCTGGCAATGCTGGCCTGCCTGTGCCTGTTGGCGCCGCTGGCGGCTGCCGCGTCCGACGCGCCGGCGCGTGCCGTACGCGACAATGCGCGGCATGCCGACATCCTGGACATGCACGGCCAACCGAAGAGTATCCACGACCGCAGCTTCAACCTGTTTTTCGACCAGGGTGCCTGGCACGGCTACAGCCTGCCGCCGCAGAGTGACGAGGCCGCCGGTTTCGTCGGTCCGTTCGTGCACAGCCTGGACGCAGGCACCTGGGCCGGCATGCGCCTTGCCGGTTTGCACATACGTGAGGCCGGCAGCGGAAACGCGCTGCGGTTGCATGCCGAAGGCGGGCATGCCATGCCGGGGTATCTGGAACGGCGTTTCAGCGCTCCCGGGCTCGAGGTCGGGCAGCGCCTGATCTTCGCGGACTCGTGGCGCGCCCTGGTACGCATCGACCTGGTGGCCACCCGCAACCGGCGTATCGAGCTTGCCGTCGCCGGCCGCGTCTTTCCGGAGCAGACCGACGAACTCGCGATCCACGGCCACGAGGTGGTGCAGACGCTGGACGCGGCCGGCCAGCGCCTGGTGACCCGTTTGCATGTGGCGGACGGGACGGATGTCAAGGCAACGGTATCCGGGGCGACCTATCGCCTGGCCACGACCACGCCCCTGGAATTGGAAGCAGACCGGCCCGCCGTGGTGTACGTGGTGCAGACATTGCTGCAGGCGTCCGCGGCCGAACCGCCCCCGCTCGACATCGCCGCGGCATGGCAGGCCAACCGCCGGCGCTGGCAGGGCTACGTGCGGGCCGCGCAGGCCGCCCATCTGGACGGCTTGCCCGATGCGGTCGCGCGCCGTGTGGCGCTCAAGGCCGTCATGACCCTGATCGGCAACTGGCGTGCCGCCCGCGGCGATCTCCGGCATGACGGCGTGGTGCCTTCGTATTCGGTCGACTATTTCAACGGCTTCTGGGCCTGGGATTCGTGGAAGCATGCCGCGGCGCTGGCATCGTTCGCGCCGCGGCTGGCACGGGACCAGATCCGGGCCATGTTCGATTATCAGAACCCGGACGGCATGGTGGCCGATGCCGTCTACCTGGACAGCAGCGGAAACAACTGGCGCGACACCAAGCCGCCGCTGGCCGCCTGGGCCGTGCTGAAAGTGTTCGACACCACCGGCGACAAAGCCTTCCTGGCCGAGATGTACGACAAGCTGGTGCGCTACCACCGGTGGTGGTACACCGACCGCGACCACGACGGCAACGGCCTGGCCGAATACGGCTCCACCGACGGCACCGCGGTGGCCGCCAAATGGGAAAGCGGCATGGACAACGGCGTGCGCTTCGACGACGTGCGCATGCGGCGGAACCATGCGGGAGCCTGGTCCATGAACCAGGAATCCCCCGATCTCAACGCCTATCTGTACCGCGAGGCCGGGGATCTGGCCCGCATCGCCGGCATTCTCGGCAAGAGCACGGAGCAGGAAGCGTGGCGCAAGCAGGCCGCGAGCATCGGGAAGGCCCTGCGCGACACCCTGTTCGATCGCGACCGCGGCTACTTTTTCGACCGCCGCCTGGGTGCGGGCGAGCGGATTCCGGTGTACGGGGCCGAAGGCTGGATTCCGCTGTGGGCCGGCGCGGCGACGCAGGCACAAGCCGATGCCGTGGCGAAGGTCATGCTGGACACGGACAAGTTCAACACTTTCATGCCGTTGCCCACGCTGGCGCGGGACGACCCGCATTTCGAGCCGCGGACCGGCTACTGGCGCGGACCGGTGTGGATGGACCAGGCATGGTTCGGGGTACGTGCCCTGCGCGACTACGGGCATGTACGCCAGGCCGACGCGTTGGCGGTACGGCTGGTCACCCATGCCGAAGGCCTGACCGGCCAGGCCCCGATGTACGAGAACTACGATCCGCTGACCGGCAAAGGTTACCGGGCACGCAACTTCAGCTGGGCCGCCGCCAGCTATTTCCTGATGCTCACGTCTCCCGATGACCGGAACCCGCCGCGGGCCCGTCCGCCCGGGTGATCGCCATGCCTGCATGATCCGGGCCCGTCATGGGCGCTGCCGACCCGGTGAAAAGAATTACATCCGCGCGACGGCCTGCTGCCGTCTCAGCGCCGCCTCCAGCGCAAACACGTGGGGGTCGTCCGCCCCCAGTTCGCGCAGCGCGGCCGCCAGTTTCAGCAGGTACGCGTCATTGGGTCCGCTGGGGCCTGCCGCCCCGGCGATGTGACCGGCGATCGCCTCGTCGCTGGCGTGGCCGAGCCAGGCGGCATTGTCGGGGGTGGCGATGTAGACCAGGCCCTCCGCCTCGCCGCCGTCCGTGAAATGCAGGGGCGTGGTGAAACGCAGGTAGCCGTTCTTCTCGCGGACGTCCAGATGCTCGAACGTGGCCGGCGCGACACGGTAGGCCATGCCCGTGCAGGTGGCTCCGAGCTCCCTCACCAGGGTCGCCACCCGGCCCGGGTGTTCCGGCGTGCCGCGGTGGTCGTGCGAACCCTGCCAGAACCGGCGTACCCAGCCGGTGATGGCGGCGGGACGGCGCTCGAAGTAGGGGAAATCCGCCTTGTAGATCAACGAGCCGTAGCCGAACAGCCAGATGCTGTCGCGGCCACTGAAGTCGTGGCGGTGACGGTTGAGGGCGGTGGTGTCGTGCGACATGGGCGGGCGGGTACCGTGCATGGGGGCCGCCGACCATTGTGCCGCCGTCGCGGGTTTGGGTACATGGCGGTTCCGAATCCTTTCATGGCATCATGAACGGACAGGAGGCGCAGGCGGAATCCCGGAGTCGGGTAACCGACGGGCGCCCGGTATTCCGACACCCCTTCAGAGGACCCCATGAACGCAAAGCCACCCATCATCGTCTCGTCGAAGGACATGGACCGCCTGGAGGTGCTGCTGGATTCGCTTCCGGACGGCGCCTTCCCCGGCCGGGAGGCGCTGGTCGCCGAACTGGACCGGGCGCAGGTCGTGGAGCCGGAGGAAATGCCCGGTACCGTGGTGACGATGAATTCGACGGTGCGCTTCCGCATCGAGGGCTCCGACGAGGAATCCAGCCTGACCCTGGTGTACCCGCGTGATGCCGATGGCAGTACCGGCAAGCTGTCCATTCTTGCGCCGGTTGGCGGGGCGTTGCTGGGTCTTTCCGTGGGCGACAGCATCGACTGGCCGCGGCCGGGCGGTGGAAACCTGAAACTCACCATCGCCGAGGTGACCTACCAGCCGGAGCGGGCCGGAGATCTGCACCGCTGACGCGTGAGTGCTTGCCGACGCATCAGGCCGCGGACAGGTACGGCCGCGGCATCCGCAGGGGTGCCGCGGTGCGCCTGGCCGGCATGCCCGTGTCCAGCATGCGCTTGAGTTGCGCTTCCAGCGCGAACACGTGGGGGTCGTCCGCTCCGAGTTCGCGCAGGGCTTCGGCCAGCTTCAGCAGATATTCGCTGTTGGGCCCGCTGTGGCCTGTGCAGGCGGCGATCTGACGGGCCAGGGCGGCATCGTTGTCCGCGCCCAGCCAGGCGGCATTGTCGGCAGTGGCGATGTAGACGATGGCCTCTCCGGTGCCACCGTCGTCGAAATGCAGGGTGGTGGTGAAACGCAGGTAGCCGTTGCGTTCGCGGATGTCCAGCTGCTCGAAGGCGGCGGGAGGCACCCGGTAGGCCATGCCCAGGCACTCGGCACCGTCCTGGCGGATCAGGGTGGCCACGCGCCCGGGGCGCTGCGGCGTGCCGCGATGGTCGTGCGAGCCCTGCCAGAAACGGCGTGCCCAGCCGCGGATGCGGGCCGGTCGGCGCTCGGTGTAGGGAAAACCGGTCTTGTAGATCAGCGAGCCGTAGCCGAACAGCCATACGCTGGCGTGGCCACTGAGGTCCTGGCGGGTGCGATTGATTTCCGTGGTGTCAAGGGACATGGCGATGACGGGCCTGTGGTCGACATCATCATCCTAGCGACGCCGGCACCTGCCGTTCATGGGGATGTGGCATCTTTTCATGCCTGTTCGTGCATGTGCGCCGCGCGTTGCCGGCATGGCCCGCTGGCGGCGGTCACACCAGCCCGTTGGCCTCCAGCTCGCGCTTGACGTAGGCGTAGAAAATCGGCGCGGCAATCACGCCGGCCAGACCGAAGGCGGCCTCCATCACCAGCATCGCGATCAGCAGCTCCCATGCCGCGGCGCGGATCTGGCCGCCGACGATGCGCGCGTTGAGGAAGTATTCGAGCTTGTGGATGGAAACGAGAAACACCAGCGCCGTGATGCCCACGCCCAGCGACACCGACAATGCCGAGATGACGATGAGCACGTTGGTGATCAGGTTGCCGATCACCGGCAGCATGCCGATCACGAAGGTGAGCAGCACCAGCGTCTTGGCCAGCGGAAGATGCACGCCGAAAATCGGCAACGCCCCCAGCAGGAACAGGCCCGTCAGCACCGTGTTGATGGCCGCGATCTTCACCTGCGCGAAGACGATGTCGTGGAAGGCATGGGCCAGATGCGCGACACGCTTGCGCATGGCTACCGCCAGCGGCCCCGACCGCTCGCGCGAACGCAGGTGGCTGAGCGCGATGATGGCGCCCAGTACCAGGCCGATCAGTATCTGCACGAACACCACCACGGCTTCCTTGCCGGCGTGCCCCAGGGTTCCGGCATGCCGGCCGATCCAGCGCATCACCTCCTGGCGCATGCCTTCGACGGAGGCGGGCAGATGGTCCACGATCCAGGACGGCATCTGGGCGCGGGCGCGGTCGAACAGGGGCACCAGCTGCTTGCGCCACAGTTCCTGCGGGTTGCCGAGCTGGTTGTGCAGCAGCGATATCGCGCCGAACACCAGCCCGATCAACAGGCCGATCACGACGATCGCCAGCAACGTGACCAGCAGCCACTGGGCCCAGTCGCGGTTGCGTGTCAGCCAGCGCGTGATGGGCGGTGTGCCGATGCGTATCAGCTCGTAGATCAGCAGCCCCGCGAACAGTGCCGGCAGGAGGTTCAGCCGCAGCGTCAGCCAGAGCGCCAGCCCGGCGAGCACGGCACTGAGCCATCCTGTTTGACGATCCGACAGCACCGGTGGGGTAGGCATGGGAAGGTTTGTCAGAGGGGAGGGAGGCGACAGTGTCCCAGTTGGCGTGCCGGGATGCCAGAGGGGCCTGCAGGAATGACGCAAGCAAACCTACGCGCGCAACCAGCCCTTGCGGATGGGCCACGCGAACACGGCACGGTAGGGCGTTTCGATTCGTTGCCGCAGCCATGGCACCACGTGGCGGCGAAGCGACAGGCAGACCAGCGCGGCCAGCATGGCGTCGAGGACCGCACCGGCCATGTCCAGCGGCCAATGCACGCCCATGTAGACGCGTGCCCAGGCCACAGGCAGGCCCAGCAGCGCCAACACGCAGGCCGCACGGCGCCGTGCCGCGTGCAGCCCCATGCCGGCGCACAGCGCCCAGATGAAACTCAGGTGGTTGCTGGGAAACGACGCCGTCGGTGCATGCGCCAGATACTGTTCGCCGATGCCGGCCATGAACGGTCGCGGGTGAAACCACGCCTGGCCGACAAGCCACGACAGCAGCAGCGCCGTCGCCGCCGTCAGCACTCCCTGCACCAGCGCATCCCGGCCCGCCGCATCCGCCAGCAGCCAGCTCGCGCAGACATACAGCGGAAAAACGAGCACCAGCCCGTTGGCCAGCAGCCGGCCAAGCAGGAGATCCAGGCTGGAAGGGTCCGTGGCGTTGATCCACAAAAAGACAAGCTGGTTCAAATGATCCATGGACGTCGATGGCTGAAAAGAAGGAGACAAGAGCACGCAGTGGCGCCGGCGTGATCGGCGCGCAAGCCTGTCGCCGCATACCGGGCAGGCAAGGGTAGCGTGATTCGGGGCTCGGGGTTCGGGGCGAACTCCCCGGCTTCTTGTGGGAGCGACTTCAGCCCCGACAGCTGCGACATGGCCCCGGGGGCACATGTGCTTCGGCGCGCCGTCGCTGTTCCATTCGCGGCAGCCAGCGTGCCAGTCTCTCCGCTCAGGCGGGGTTTGCGATGTCCCCCTGATCATCCCAGGCCGACGCCGCAAGACGTTGCGCGTGCTCCCGGACATCGCGTGGCCAGCCGGCAACGCACTCATGGAAGCGTTCCCGCTGGCCACGATAGAACGCGCGCAACGCCTCCTCGAACCCCGGTCGGTTGCCGGCCATCGTCGTCATGAACCGGTACGC
>CAZMXV010000075.1:0-11948 GCA_964570295.1 uncultured Rhodanobacteraceae bacterium | reverse complement strand
CGCACATGCCGGTGGTCAAGGACCTGGTGCCCGACCTCACGCACTTCTACGCGCAATATGCCTCGATAAAGCCGTGGCTGCGCACGCAGAGCCCGGCGCCGTCGGACTCCGAGCGCCTGCAGTCGCCCGAGGACCGCAAGAAGCTCGACGGCCTGTACGAATGCATCCTGTGCGCCTGCTGTTCGACCAGTTGCCCCAGCTACTGGTGGAACGCCGACCGCTACCTCGGCCCGGCCATCCTGCTGCAGGCGCAGCGCTGGCTGGTGGACAGCCGCGACGAGGACACCGGCGCGCGCCTGGACGATCTGGAAGATCCGTTCAAGCTGTATCGCTGCCACACCATCATGAACTGCACCCGCACCTGCCCGAAGGGCCTCAATCCGGCCAAGGCCATCGCCGAAATCAAGAAGGCCATCGTGGCGCGTCATTCGACCTGACACGGCGGAGCAGGCATGAGCGACGACGACGCGCAGCTGAAGCGCCTGCGCTGGCGCTGCCGGCGCGGCACCAAGGAACTCGACGTGCTGTACGGCTGGTGGCTGGCCGAACGCTGGCCGCGGGCCGATGCGGCGGCCCGGCAGGCCTTCGACGAGTTGCTCGACGTGCAGGATCCGGACCTGTGGGACTGGACCGTGGGCCGCGGCCAGGCGCCGCGCGACGACTGGCGGGCGATCATCGATGCCATCCGCACCCAGCATCACCTTTGAAGTCAGGCCGTCGCGGCTGCTGGCGACGGGCGTCGTGCTGATGGCGCTGCTGGCCGTCGTCGCCGTCGCCCTGTCGCGCCTGACGTGGCCGGTCAAGCTGGGTGCGGGCACGCTGGTCGTGCTGTACGCGTGGCATGCCCTGCGCCGGCTGCACCGCCAGCCGCTGGCCGCCGCGGGCTGGCACGGCGACGACACCTGGACCCTGCACCTGGCCGATGACAGCCAGGCACAGGGGCACCTGTGCAGCGGGCGCGTGCTGGGCCCGCTGATCGTGTTGCGCCTGGCCTGGGGACAGGGCGACTCGACGGCGCTGGCGCTGCTGCCCGACAATGCCGATGCCGATACCCGGCGGCGCCTGCGCATGCGCCTGTCAGCCGTGTCCGACAACGCCTGAGGCCGATGTCCGCTTGCCGGGGCCCCCGTTGTTCGGGCACTCTGCGGGCTGTTCGTGGTCGATGAATCGCAGCCGTCGTGTTGCACCGGTTCCATGCCAGCAAGGACTCCTCCATGCCCGCGCCATCATTCGCACGCCAGGCAGTGAAGTAAAACCATGTTCCGACCGCTCTCGCTGTTCATCGGCCTGCGCTACACGCGCGCCAAGCGCCGCAACCATTTCATCTCCTTCATCTCGCTGGTGTCGATGCTGGGCATCATCATCGGCATCATGGCGCTGATCACCGTGATGTCCGTGATGAACGGCTTCGACACGCAGATGCGCACGCGCATCCTCGGCGCCGTGGCGCATGCCACCGTGTCCGGCGTGGGCCAGAGCGTCGAGGACTGGCCGCATGCGGTGAAAGTGGCCGAGTCGGATCCGCACGTCATCGGCGCGGCGCCGTATGTCCACGGCGAAGCCTTCCTGCAGGGAAGGCGTTCGCACGGCGCCCTGGTCCGCGGCGTGGTCCCGCGCCTGGAGTCGAAGGTCGTTTCCTTCGGCTCCCACATGAAGGCCGGTTCGCTCGACTCCCTGAAACCGGGAAGCTGGCACATCGTGCTGGGCAACGAACTGGCCATGCGGCTGGGGGTGACGCTGGGCGACAAGGTCACGCTGTATGCCGCCAGCGTGCGTTCCACGCCCATGGGCGCGATGCCGCGCCTGCGCCGCTTCACGGTGACGGGCATCTTCTCGATGGGTTTCAGCGAGGTCGACTCCGGACTGGCGCTGATCAACATGGACGATGCCGAAGCGCTCTACAGCAAACCCGGCCCGACCGGCATCCGCCTGCGCCTGGACGACGTCTACCAGGCCTGGCCGGTCGCGCAGCGCCTGGCGCACCAGCTCGGGCGGATGTACCGCGTGCAGACCTGGATCCAGACCAACGCCAACCTGTTCAAGGCGCTGTCGATGGAAAAGCTGGTGATGTTCATCATCCTGTCGCTGATCATCGCCGTGGCCGCCTTCAACCTGGTGTCGTCGCTGGTGATGGTGGTGACCGACAAGCAGGCCGACATCGCCATCCTGCGCACCCTGGGTGCCACGCCGCGCACCGTCATGGGCGTGTTCATGGTGCAGGGCATGGTGATCGGCATCGTGGGCATCGCATTGGGCGTGCTGTTCGGCGTGTTGCTGGCGATCAACGTGCCGGCCATCGTGGACTGGATCCAGAACCTGTTCCACGTGCAGTTCCTGTCGCCGGACGTCTACTACATCAGCGAAATCCCCAGCGACATGCACTGGAGCGATGTGGGCTGGATCGCCGGCATGGCGTTCCTGTTCTCGCTGCTGGCCACCATCTATCCGGCCTGGCGCGCCTCGCGCACCCAGCCGGCACAGGCACTGCGTTATGAATGAACGGACGATGCCCGCGCGGGAGGCCGCGCCTTCCCCCCGCCAGCCCGTGCTCAAGGTCGAGCACGTCGCCAAGACTTATGCCGAGGGCGGTCTGCGTACCGAGGTGCTGCGCGATGTCGGCTTCGAGCTGGCCCGCGGTCAGACGCTGGCCATCGTGGGTGCCTCGGGCTCGGGCAAGAGCACGTTGCTGCACATCGTCGGTGGTCTGGACACGGCCACTTCCGGCGAGGTGGAGATCGACGGCCAGCGCCTGTCGTCGCTGTCCGATGCCGAGCGCGGCCGCGTGCGCAACCGCTCGCTGGGGTTCATCTACCAGTTCCACCATTTGCTGCCGGAATTCACGGCACTGGAAAACGTGTGCATGCCGCTGCTGATCCGCGGCACGCCGATCGCCGAGGCGCAGGCACGTGCGCTCGAGCTGCTCGAGCGCGTGGGCCTGTCGCATCGCACCGGGCACAAGCCGGGAGAGATCTCCGGCGGCGAGCGTCAGCGCTGCGCGGTGGCCCGCGCACTGGTGACGCGACCGACCTGCATCCTGGGTGACGAACCCACCGGCAACCTGGACGAGAAAAACGCGGCCCAGGTATATGAGCTGATGCTGGAGCTCAATGCCGAAATCGGAACCAGCTTCGTGCTGGTTACCCACGACGTGCAGCTGGCTGCCCGGATGGACCGGGTGATGGAGTTGACCGAGGGGCGCCTGGCCGTATTGGCCGGAGACTGACGCGACAAGGGTCCAGGGAGGGCCACATCATGCCAGGGATGCTGCAGGGCGCCATTCGATCGGACATGGCCACGGGCGCGAAGCCCGGCCCGCTTTTGGCCCGTGCATCAGGCGGGCGCGCGAACCGCATGTGCGCAGGAGCCGCGGCGGAGCCGGGGAGATGAGGGCAGGAGGAACATGGCGTGCGCGAGGAATCGTTCCCGTGGCTGCCACCTTCCTCGCGGGCGTGGTGCTGGTGCAATGGTTTCCCCGCCTGCCGCCGTCATGGCTGGATGCGGCGGCGGGCACGGCGGCCCTGCTGGCCCTGTGGCGATGTCCGCGCCTGCGCTGGCTGGCGGTACTGATACTGGGCGTGGCCTGGGCCGCCTGGCGCGGTGACCTGGCCATGCAGTCACGCCTGCCGCGCCACCTGGAAAAGCGCGACATCGACGTCGTGGGCACAGTGCGGGAGCTGCCCCGGGACGGACGCATCGCCAACCGTTTCGTGCTGGACGTGGCGCATGCCTGGCTGGACGGCCGGCCTTTGCCATGGCACGGACGGGTGCGCCTGTCCTGGTATGGTGCGCCCGCCGGCCGACCGGCTCCGTGCACGCGCTGGCGCATGCGGGTGCGCCTGAAGCGGCCGCGTTCGCTGCTCAATCCCGGCGGCTATGACAGCGAGCGCAGCGCGCTGGAGCGGCGCGAAGTCGCCACCGGCTACGTGCGCGACAAGGGCGACAATCATGAACTGGGGGATGTCGGCTGGTGCGTGGACCGCCTGCGCGCCGCGGTATCGCAGGCCATTGCCACCACCGTCTCCGGTCCGCGCGAAGCCCATCTGCTGCAATCGCTGGCGGTCGGCGACACGCGCGGTCTTTCCGACCGTGAGTGGGACGTCGCGCGCGCCAACGGCATTTCCCATCTGCTGGCGATTTCGGGATTCCATGTCGGTGTCGCCGCGCTGTTCGGCGCATGGCTGGTGCATGTCGTGTGGTGGCTGCTGCCGGGACTGGGACGGCGCATGCCGCGTCAGGTGGCGCAGGGCGTGGCCGCGTTCCTGACGGCCGTGGCCTACGGCGCGATGGCCGGGTTCGGGCTGCCTACCATCCGCACGCTGCTGATGATCGCGGTGGTGGCGGCCGCCCGCTGCGGACGACGCAGCACGCGCGGTACCTCGATACTGGCCTTTGCCTTGCTGGTGATCCTGGCGTGGGACCCGTTGTCGGTCCTGTCGGCGGGTTTCTGGCTTTCCTTTGCGGGAGTGGCTTTCCTCATGACCGGGCTGGCCCGGCCGCGTGGCGTGTGGGGCCACGTGAAGGCGCTGGGCCTGACCCAGCTCCTGATGACGGTCGCCCTGCTGCCGTTGACGGTCTGGTTCTTCGGGCAGGCCTCGCTGGTCGGGGCCTTGTCCAACCTGGTGGCGGTACCGGTGGTGAGTCTGCTGGTGGTGCCGCTGGCCCTTGCCGGCACGGTGCTGTTGCCGTTGTGGCCGGCGGCGGCGGGGTGGGCGTGGCAGCCTGCCGCCTGGATCATGCACGTGCTCTGGGCGGGACTGCAGGCCATGGCCGGCTGGCCGGGCGCGCACTGGTATCCCCCCGCCATCACGACGGGAGCCATGCTCCTGGCCACGTTCGGCGCGTGGTGGCTGTTCATGCCACGCGGCATGCCGGCACGCTGGCTGGGCCTGGTGCTGTTCCTGCCCTTGTTGCTGCCGCAGCGGACGATACCGGCGCCGGGCGCGTTCCGGGTGTGGGTGCTCGACGTGGGGCAGGGCCTTTCGGTACTGGTGCGCACGCGCCATCACGTCCTGCTCTACGATGCCGGTGCCCGTTATCCCTCGGGATTCGACATGGGGCGTGTGGCCGTGCTTCCACTCATGCACGCGCTGGGCGTGCATACCCTGGACGTGTTGATGGTCAGCCATGGCGACAACGACCATGCCGGCGGTGCCGTAGCGGTGGCCGGTGCCTTTCCCGATGCCCGGCGCCTGGCGGGCGAGCCGGCACGCATCGGCCTGGATACCCGCCACTGCCATGCGGGCCAGCAGTGGCAGTGGGACGGCGTGGTGCTGCGCGTCGTCAATCCGCGTCCGGGCGATGCGACGCCGACGCGCGACAATGATGCTTCCTGCGTCCTGCTGGTGCAGGGGCAGGGCGGCCGCATGCTGTTGACGGGAGACATCTCGCGTCGCGTCGAGCCGGCCGTGGCGCGGCATTCGGCCGGGGCGGGCAAATTGCCGCTGGTGCTGCTGGTGCCCCACCACGGTTCCCGGACCTCCTCCAGCCGTGCCTTCATCAACGTCCTGGCGCCGCGCCTGGCGATTGTCTCCCGCGGCTGGCTCAACCGTTATCACCATCCTGCCGACGAGGTGGTCCGTCGTTACGCGGAGGCCGGCATCCCGCTGCTGGACACCGCCACCTCCGGTGCCGTCCGGTTGGATTTTCCAACCCGGCACCCGCCGCGCGTGGCAGTACGCTGGCGGCTGCAGGAGCAGCGCTACTGGCGCGAGTAGACCACGTCCGGGTTGCTAGAATCGCGGGGTTCCCGAAGCAGGCCCTTCCCATGGACCAACTCGCATCGCAATGGCAGGAAATCGTCGGCGCATTCAGGACCTTCGAACTGACACCCTGGAAGGTTGTCGGCTTTCTCGGCATGGCGCTTTTCACCAGCCGCTGGTTCGTGCAGCTGTATTACACCCGCAAGCTCAAGCGGGTGGTCATGCCGCAGGCCTTCTGGTGGCTGTCGGTGTGCGGAAGCCTGCTGCTGCTGCTTTATTTCACCGTTGGCAAGAATGACTCGGTAGGCATTCTTTCCAATCTTTTTCCCGCGTTCGTGTCGATCTACAACCTGGTCATCCACCTGCGCTCCAGGAGGCTGGCCGGGTGATGGACGGGAAAAACGGGTTGCAGGCCGGGGCGACACGATACTTTGAAAATATTGCATAACAAGTTGTATATAAACGATGTTTTACGCCCATTCAGGTTCAGGTTTCAGGCGTGTTCAGCGACGCGCCTCTAGGTTCGGATGCGTCGGCGGCTGGCCGACGTGTGACGGAGGTATCGATGCGCGGCAGGCTTCTCAAATTCGGGCTGGTACTCGCTCTTGGTTCGCTTGCCGGGGTGGCGATGGCCGCACCGCAGGGCGACGGACGCTGGCACGGCAGCCGGCACGGGCACCACGCACACGACAAGGGCCGCCACCACGGACACCGCGGCCATCACCGCCAGGATTGGCGTCGCGCCCGGGTCCGGCACCACGGTCGTCGCCACCACTGGCAACGCGGGCACCGCTATACCGGCATGCGTCATGTCGTGCACGACTACGGACGCCACGGATTGCGTGCCCCGCCGCGGGGCTATCGCTGGGTGCGGGCGGACAACGACTACCTGCTGGTCGCCATTGCCACCAGCATGATCCTGGACATCGTCACGCAATAGCGCACATGGTGTCCGCCGGCCTTGCAGAGCCGGCTTCGGGGAGGGCGGCAGGCCAGGATGGTCGCCGCTCTTCCATCCCCCTGCGGCAATTGACCTCATTCGATTTTCCATGGAAACGGGGTGTAATGGACGCGTCCCCGCGATCCGTGACCGTGCGTGTCACGTGACATCCCCCATGGAGGTCATTGCTATGAACAACCTGACCAAGAGTCTTTCGCGAGCCGTGGCCGTGTTTGCCGGCGGCATTGCTGTCTGGCTGCTGCTCGTGAGCATGGCCGGCCAGTCCGCCGCGGCCCTTTCCCCGGCACTGTGGGTCATGCTGATGGGCCTGTACATCATCGCATTCAGCGTGACGGCCTTCTGGGTCCATCGTCGCTCCGTCGTCGGCGTGGCCATCGAGGACAGCCGTTCGCGGCGCCGTCCCAGCTTCGTGATTCCGGTGATTTCGACCATCACCCTGATGATCTTCATCGTGGCGCATTCGGAGAGCAATCCCGTGATCTGGGCCATGGGCTGAGATCGCCGCTTTCTTTTCGGGTTGCGCGACGCCCGTCTGCTCCGGCAGGCGGGCGTTTTCATGTCTGGAACGCCCGCCTGCCGAGCCCGGGCTACAATCCGGAAAAGGCCAGGGAGCACCGCAATCCATGAACGACATCCTGATCGGCAGGAACGACCGTGCCAGCGTGGCGCTGGACCCCCGTTTCGGCAACCGCCACGGCATGATCGCGGGGGCCACCGGCACCGGCAAGTCGGTGAGCCTGATGGTGCTGGCCGAAGGTTTTTCCCGCATGGGCGTGCCGGTGTTCCTGGCCGACGTGAAAGGGGACTTGGCCGGACTTTCGCAGCCGGCGTCCGCGCCGTCCGACAAGCTGAAGGTGCGCCTGGAAACGCTCGGCATCGCCGGGCAATGGACGCCGTCGGCCAATCCGGTGGTGTTCTGGGACCTTTACGGCGAACGGGGTTCGCCGGTTCGCGCCACGGTGACGGAAATGGGGCCGACCCTGCTGGCCCGGGTACTGGAACTGACGCCCACGCAGGAAGGCGTGCTGGACATCGTGTTCAAGCTGGCCGACGACCATGGCTGGCTGCTGCTGGACCTGGCCGACCTGCGGGCGCTGCTGGGCTTCGTGGCCGAGAACAGCAAGGAGGTTTCCACCAGCTACGGGCTGGTGCGCAAGTCCAGCATCGCGGCCGTGCAGCGTGCCCTGCTGCAGCTCGAACAGCAGGGTGCCGAAATGTTTTTCGGCGAGCCGTCGCTGGATCTGGCCGACTTCATGCGTCAGGACATGTCCGGCCGCGGCATCATCAATGTGCTTGCCGCCAACCAGTTGATCCTGAAGCCGAAGTTGTACTCCACCTTTCTGCTGTGGCTGCTTTCCGAGCTGTTCGAGACACTGCCGGAAGTGGGTGACCAGGAGCGGCCGAAACTGGTGTTCTTCTTCGACGAGGCCCATCTGCTTTTCGATGACTGCCCGCCTGCCCTGAAGCGGCGCGTGGAGCAGGTGGTGCGCCTGATCCGCTCCAAGGGTGTGGGGGTGTACTTCTGTTCACAGAATCCGGACGACGTGCCTGGCGGGATTCTCGGCCAGCTCGGCAACCGCATCCAGCACGCCTTGCATGCATTCACGCCGCGCGACCAGAAGGCGGTGAAGGCCGCGGCGCAGACCTTCGCGCCCAATCCCGCACTGGATGTCGCCGCGGTCATCGGCACGCTGGGCGTGGGCGAGGCCCTGGCGTCGACGTTGCGCGAGCGGGGCGTGCCCAGCCCGGTCGAGAAGGTGCTGGTGACCACGCCCACATGCCGTCTGGGCACGATCAGCGACGAAGAGCGCGCCATCATCCGTTCGCGTTCGCCGGTGGGTGCGAAATACGACACGCCCGTCAATCGCGAGTCCGCCGCCGAAATGCTGGCCCGCCGGACCGACGAAAAGGCGGCCGATGCCCCGCGGGAGACCGCGGAGAAGGCGGCCGAAAAGGAAGAAGGCAGCGATCTCGGGAGCATCATGCGCGATGCGGTCTTCGGGACCCGGCGGCGCCAGGGCATGCTCGAAACCATGGGCAAGCAGGTGGCGAGGACCATGGGCAGCCAGCTCGGCCGGCAGATCCTGCGCGGGCTGCTGGGCGGCATTTTCGGCGGCCGGCGCTGAAACTGTCGGGGTAACCGGCGCGCGGTTCGGCGCGGTATGCCGCTTCCATCCCGCAGCGGCTGCGCTATGCTCGCCGCAGGGGGCCATGGGGTGAGGAAGCGAGGAGATGGGTGACGTCACACGCCTGCTCGAACATGCCCGGCGCGGGGAGCCACGGGCATGGGATGAAGCCGTTGCGCTGCTCTACGAAGACCTGCTGCGGGTGGCGCACCGCGTGCACGCCGGCCGCGGGGCGGCCACGCTCGATCCGGTCGCGCTGGTCAACGAATGCTACTTGCGCGTGGCACGGCGCCGCGCCGAGCCTATCGCCGACCGCAAGCACTTTCTTGCCGTGGCGGCGCGGGCCATGCGGCAGATCCTGGTCAACTACGCACGCGATCGCACGGCGGCCAAGCGGGGTGGCCGCGCGCCGCATGTCACCCTGAACGAGGAAACCCTGGGCGCCGATCGCGAGGCCGTCGAACTGTTGGCGCTGGACGAGGCGCTGGGGCGACTGGAGGCGGAGGATGCGCGGCTGGTGCGGGTGGTCGACTGTCGTGTCTTTTGCGGCCTGACCGAGCCGGAGACAGCGTCGGCGCTGGGCCTGTCACTGCGCACCGTGCAGCGCTTGTGGCGGGAGGCTCGCCGGCGTCTGCGTCTGCTGCTGGAGGGGTGACGTGACGCACCGCATGGACCACCTGCTGGAGCCCGGTCGTCTCATGGCCGGTCCGCTGGTCGGTGCGCTGCTGCGTGAACGGCTTTCGCTGGGCGAACTGGCACCGGGGCAGGTACTGGGCGCCTTCCGCATCGAGCACGAGCTGGGGCGTGGCGGCATGGGCATCGTGTACCTGGCCACGCGCATCGATGGCGCCTTCGAGCAGCAGGTTGCCATCAAATGGTTGCCCGTGGGGAGCGGGCGGGCCCGCGCGGTTGGCCAGTTTCGGCGCGAGCGGCAGATCCTGGCCGGCCTGCGTCACCCGCGCATCGCCCGCATACTGGACGGAGGCTGCAGCAGCAATGGGCATCTGTGGTTCGCCATGGAGCATGTCGACGGGCCGCCGGTGGACCACTACGTGGTGGAGGCCGGCATGGGCCTGCGCCGGCGCGTGCGCCTGTTGCTGCCAGTGATCGAGGCGGTGCAGTCGGCCCACGCGCGGCTTCTGGTGCATCGCGACATCAAGCCCGGCAACGTGCTGGTCGATGGTGACGGGCGTGCCATGCTGGTGGATTTCGGTATCGCCGCCATGCTGTCCGAGGCCGACGTGTTGCCGGCCTATACCGACGGCTTCGCTTCCCCGGAGCAGTGCGCGGGAGAAGCGCCCGACGTGACCCATGACGTCTGGCAGCTGGGACAACTGCTGCGTACGGTGCTGGCAGCCGGCCCGGAGGCCCATCCGCCGCCGCCTCTGCCGCGCGACCTGGCGGCGGTACTGGCGCGTGCCACCCACGACCGGGCAGCCCTGCGCTATCCGCATGTCGCCGCTCTGCAGGCGGATCTGGAACGGTGGCTGGCGCACCGCCCCGTGGCCGCCCGCCGGCCCGGACCGTGGCACCGTCTTCGCCTGCTGGGCAGGGCGCATCCCTGGGGCGTGACGGGCACGCTGGCAGCGCTGCTGGCCATCGTGCTGCTGAGTACCGGTTTCATGCTGCGTCTGGCCCACCAGCGCGACGTGGCCGAGACGGCGCGGGCCACCGCCGAGGCCGTCAATGCCTTCCTGCAGGACGACTTGCTGCCGGGAGCCGATCCGCTGCAGGGTGGCTCCGGCGACATCAGCGTGGCCGAGCTGGCCGAGCGCGCCCTGGCGCGCGCCGAACCGCGCCTCCACGATCTGCCGGAAGTGGCCGCGCAGGTGGAGCTGGGCCTGGGGCGCACACTGGCGAACCTGGGCCATTTCAGAAGCGCGGGGCGGGCCTTCGAGCTGGCCATAGGCCACCTTTCGGCATTAGAAGGTGCGGGTGACGAGCGGGTACTGCGGGCACGCCTGCAGCGCGAGCAGTACGCGCTCGATCCGGATCGCCTCGCCGATTACGAATCGCGTCTGCGCAACCTCCGGGCCGATATCCTCGACAGCCTGGGACGAAAGGCGGCGTTGCTGCCGGAAGTGGATGCCCAACTGGCGCGGGCCGCCTTCCTTCGCGATGATTTCGCCACCTGCGTGATCCGCTATGACGCCGTTCTTCCCCGTCTGAAAGAGGCCGGGTCCGTGGTGCGTGCCGATGCCTACATGAACCTCAGCCTCTGCGAGGCGCGACTGGGCCGCGAGCGGATCGCCCTGGCACATGCACGGATGTCACGGCGCCTGGCCGCCGGCGCGCTCGGGGCGCGGCATCCCTACACGCTGGAGAGCGGGCTGGCCGTGGAAACCGCCCTGGTGGGCCTGGGGCGTTATGACGCGGCGGTAGGAGTGCTGCGGGGACTCGTCGAGGCACTGGAGCAGCGCTACGGCCCCGAACACCCTGTCACCCTCAATGCCATGCACGACCTCGGGTTCGCGTTGACCTGCGACGGCCGTGCGGACGAGGGTGCCGTGTGGCTGCAGCGTGCCGCGCACCGGCGAGCCCGGGTGCTCGGTCCGCGCCACCCGTGGACGGCCATGAGCGAGAGCGTGCTGGGCATGGCGTTGATCCACACCCGCCGCCTGGAGCAGGCCGCCGGTGTCCTGGCACGCGCACGTCGCTCGCTGGGTGCGCGGGCGGCATCCAATCCCTACGTGCAGGCGGTCCTGCTCGAAAACGAGGCCGACCTGGCGCTGGCACGAGGCCATGCGGCTCCGGCCCTGGCACGCTACGACGATGCGCTGGCCGTGGCCCGCACGCTGTATCCGCCCGGCCATCCGCGTCTGGCCGTGCTGGAGCTGAGTCGGGGCCTCGCGTTGAGCGGCAGCGGCAGCACCGACCGTGGCAGGGCCCTGGTACGGCGGTCGCTGCGCAAGCTGGGAACGCGACCCGATTGCCGGGCCGGACAGCGGGCCCGTGCGCACCGCCTGCTGGCGGCGACGGACCGGTGAAGTCCCGGCACGCCCGTGGCGACGGACGCGCCGGAACTCAGGAGGCACCTCAGCGCGTCATGCGCAGCGTGTGTGTCCAGCTGTGGTCATACGCGGCATTGACCGTCCAGCTGTAATTGGACCAGGTGTAGCCTTCGCCCGGCCACGGGTTCATGTAGCCGACCATGGCGGTGCC
>CAZMXV010000074.1:9300-12264 GCA_964570295.1 uncultured Rhodanobacteraceae bacterium | reverse complement strand
CGTGCATCTGCGTGCACGGGTGCCACACGTGGCGCAGGTCGCGCGCGGCCAGCGCAAGATTGTTGCTGACGGGAGTATCCATGGACGCCATGATCCTTGTAATCCACATGCATGTGCAAGAGGTTGACAACTAATGGGGTCGCACACCCGTCGGCGCTGGCCGTGGTTCGTGCTGCTCCTGCTGGCGGGCGTGGTGGCCCTGGCATGGTGGTTTCCCGCGCGCTGGGCCTGGCAGTGGTTGCAGAAGGATTACCCGGCCGTGCATGCGGGGGCTGTCAGCGGCAGCGTGTGGGAGGGCGCGGTGGAGGACCTGACCGTCAATGGCCAGCGCATGGGACGCCTGCGCTGGTCGCTGAGCCGCCTGAGCGTGTTCGGCAGCCCGCGCGGCCGGCTGGACCTGCGCGGGGCGGGCGTGATGGCCAACGGTCATATCGCGCGCGACCGGGACGGTGCCATCATGATCCGCGACCTGGTGTTCAGGGTACCCATGGCACGCCTGAAGCTGTTGTGGCCGGCGGGGCTGGAGCTTGGCGGCACGCTGCAGGGAAAGGTCGCGGCGATGCGCCTCGTCGACGGCTGGCCGGTCCGGCTGCAGGCCCGCGTGGACTGGCGTTCGGCGCAGGTCACGTCGCCGCACGGCACGGTGGCCCTGGGCCACCTGCAGTCGCGCTGGCAGGCGCCCGGTGGCAGCGTCGTCCAGGCCGACCTGGCGGATGCCGGGGGCGGTCCGGTGGCGCTCGACGGGCAGCTCGTGGTGACCGCGCTGGGTTGGCGGATGCACGCCGTGGCCCGGCCGCGCCACCCGGATCCGGCCCTGTCGCGTCTGCTCGAGCGCTTCGGACAACGGCGCGCGGACGGCAGTGTGCGCATGCAACGCCATGGCGGGCTGGCAATGATGGAGAAGCGTTCGTGAAGGTGGACGGCAATTGGCTGGACGATGCGCTGGCGGTGGCACGCGAGGCGGCCGCGGCCGCGGCGCGGGTCATCGCGCACTACCGCGAACATGCGCCGGACGTGCAGTACAAGGCCGACGCCAGCCCGGTCACCGCGGCCGACCGTGAAGCCGAGGACGCCATCCGCGGCATCCTGCGCCGGCACTACCCCGGCCATGCGGTCTACGGAGAGGAACACGGCCGCGAGGGCGACGGCGAATTCCTGTGGCTGGTCGATCCGCTGGATGGCACCAAGAGCTTCGTGCGTGGCAGCACGTTCTACTCCACCCAGATCGCCCTGATGCACGCCGGCGAACTGGTGCTGGGCGTGTCGGCCGCGCCGCACGCCGGTGAAACCGCATACGCGCGCCGCGGCGGTGGTGCCTGGATGGACGGGCGCCGGCTGCAGGTGGCACGCACGGCGGCGCTGGGAAAGGCCGTGCTGTCGACCGGCAACGTGCGCACCCTGGCTGCACGGCGGGAGCGCTGGCAGGCGCTGGGCGACCTGATCGGTGAGGTCGACCGCATCCGCGGCTACGGTGATTTCTGCCATTACCATCTGCTGGCGCGCGGCGTACTGGACGTGGTGGTCGAGTCGGACGTCAACATTCTCGACATCGCGGCCCTCGCGGTCATCGTGCGCGAGGCCGGCGGCGAGTTCACCGATCTCGACGGCCACGCGCCGTCACTGGAGACCAGCAGCGTGCTGGCCGCCGTGCCCGCCCTGCACGCCGTCGTGCGGCGACGGCTGGAGGCCCGCGGGGGCCGGAGTTGATGACGTCGTACAATGCCGGCATGCCGAAACTGCCGAAAATCCTGGCGCGCCGCTCCAGCACCGACAGTACCTTCCTGCGTACCGAGCAACTGGACCTCGAGTTCAGCAATGGCGAGCGACGCACCTACGAACGTATCCTCAATGCCGGCCGCGGCGCCGCCATCATCGTGCCCATGCGCGACGCCGACACCGTGCTGCTGGTGCGCGAGTACGGCGCTGGTCTGGAGCATTATGAACTGGGCTTGCCAAAGGGGCGGCTGGACCCCGGCGAAGGCGTCGTCGAGGCCGCCAACCGCGAACTGAAGGAAGAGGCCGGCTACGGCGCGCGCGAGCTCATCGTGCTTGGCCGCGTGTCGCTGGCGCCGGCCTACATGAGCCACCTGACGCACGTGGTGCTGGCGCGCGACCTTTACCCCGAGCGCCTGCCAGGCGACGAACCCGAGGAGATGGAAGTGGTGCCCTGGAAGATGTCCGAACTGCACACCCTGATCGCGCGCGACGACGTGACCGAGGGGCGTACCATGGCGGCCCTGTTCATGGCCCGCGAGTACCTGGCCGGCCGGTACCGGCTGGCATGAGCACGCATGCGGACCACCTGCCGCTGCTGGAGGCGGTGTGCGCGCTGGCCGGTCGGGCCGGCGAGGCCATCCTGGCGGTGTACGCGCGCGAGGATTTCGAGGTGGCGTGCAAATCCGACGACTCGCCGTTGACCGCGGCCGACCTGGCTTCGCACCGACTCATCGTCGCCGGCCTGCGCGAGTTGACCCCGGAGATTCCGGTGTTGTCGGAGGAGTCGACGGCGATCGCCTGGGAGACCCGTCGCCGGTGGTCGCGCTACTGGCTGGTCGACCCGCTCGACGGCACCCGCGAATTCGTCAAGCGCAACGGCGAATTCACCGTCAACATCGCCCTTGTCGACGGACATCGCAGCGTCATGGGCGTGGTGCTGGCGCCGGTCACGGGCGAGCTCTACTTCGCCAGCGTCGACGCGGGCGCACACATGCGCCGCGGCGGCCGCACCACGCCTCTGCGCACGCGCGCCGCGGCCGCGCCGCCGGTGGTCGCCGGCAGCCGCTCGCACGGCAGCGGGCGCCAGGCGGCCTTGCTGGCCGGCATCGGCGACTACACGACCCTTGCCATGGGCTCGTCGCTGAAGTTCTGCCTGATCGCGCGCGGCGAGGCCGACCTCTACCTGCGTGCCGGCCCCACTTCCGAATGGGACACCGCCGCCGCGCAGTGCGTGCTGGAGCAGGCCGG
>CAZMXV010000074.1:0-9200 GCA_964570295.1 uncultured Rhodanobacteraceae bacterium | reverse complement strand
TGCACCGCGACATCGGCATGGCTGGCGCCGGGGCCGCCGATCCGCTGCCGGTGCCGGGCGGGATGGCCGGGGTCGAGCTGGCCGTACCAGATGGCCGGCCCGTGCGCGGCCTCGTACCAGACGGCGTGGCGCACGCCGTCGGCGTCGACGGTCAGGCCGGGGCCCTGGTGCGGGCAGGCCGCGATCCGCCAGTCGCTGAAGGTGGCGCGTTCGGCGTGGCTCGCGCTTCCGTCCGCGTGCAGCACGGCATAGGCGTGGTCGCGGATGTTGTCGCCGTAGACGCCGCGGAAGAACGCGGCAACGTCGCCGTCCGGCGTGGGCGCCAGTGCGATGCGGCAACACTCGCAGCTGTGGTCCATGAGCTTGTGTTCGCGCCCGAAGGTCTTGCCGCCGTCGCGGGACCAGCTGTAGTAGACGGCCGCGCCGGCATAGGGCGTGCCGTCGGCCTTGGCCTTTTCCAGGTCGCGCTTGTCGATCCAGGCGACCACGATGTCGCCGTTGCCGGCCACCGCCAGGGCGTCGAAACGGTGGGTGATCCTGGCCCGGTCGTGGTGCACGGTGAGGGGCGCGGAGAAGGTCCTGCCACCGTCGCCGGAGCGCGCGAAGCGCACGTAGCCGGTCCAGGGTGCCTCGAGCGGGTGCGACCAGGTGACGTACAGCCGGCCCTGCGGTCCGAAGGCGAGCTTGGGATGGTTTTCGCCGGTGGCGTAGATGGTTTCGGCGGTCGGGTTCACGTCAACCGGTTTGCTGAACGTTTTGCCGAGATCGTCGGAGTGGCGCAGCCGCACATGGCCCGCATGCACCGTGGCCACCCACAGCCGGCCGCGCGCGTCGAACGCGGCGCCCGCGCCCAGGGCCGGTTCGTGCGCCATGGCGGCCATGTCGTGCGCGGCCGCGCACAACGGCAGCGCGAGAACCAGAAGGGCGGACAGGAAGCGGGAGGGCATCTTCATGGCGTCGAACTCACAGTTTCCACTGCATCTGTGCGAACCAGGTACGGCCCGCATAGGGATGGTAGACCCAGTAGCGGGCGTTGGTCAGGTTGTCCACGCCCAGCGAAGCGGTCCAGTGCCGGTTGACGCGCCAGCGCAGCTTGGCATCGGCCACGGTGAAGGCGCTGACGGCGCCGTAGGTGTCCACGACGTCGCCGTTGTCGAGCCGGCCGTACTGGCGCCCGGAACGACGCACGCCCAGCGAGGCGTCCCAGCCGGGGGCGAAGCGCCAGTCCACGAACAGGCTGGCGCGCACGCGCGGGATGCGCGGGAAGCGTTTGCCGTCGGCCAGCGGGTACTGCCGGTCGCGTCGCGTGGTGGCGTCATTCCAGGCCACGCTGGCGTCGAGGTCGACACCGGGCAGCACGTCGTGCAGGGTCAGCGCGCCCTCGACGCCGCGCATGCGCACGGCATCGATGTTCTGCACGCGGGTCACCGGCACCGGCAGGGTGATGTCGGTCTGCGAGTACAGGGTGTCGGCGAAGCGGTCCTGGTACAGGGTTACCCGCCACTGGCCACGGGTCAGCTGGCGCTTCAGCTCCAGCTCGGTGGACCAGTCGCGCTCGGGGGCGAGGTCGGGGTCGTTTTCGACGATGGCATGGTTGGAGAGCGAGCCCTGGAACAGTTCTTCCACGGTCGGATAGCGCACGGCCTTGCCGAAGGACAGGCGCAATTGCCACGGGTCGGCAAAGCGCCATTCCAGGCTGGCCTTGGGCGAGAGGTCGCTGCGGCGGCGGCCGGGGTAGGCGGCGGCGCCGGTGGCGTCGGCCAGCAGGCCGTCGTAGGCACGCCACTGCTCCCAGCGGACACCGGCGGTCAGGGTCCATGCCGGCGCGAAGTCCCAGGTGTCCTGCAGGTAGATGGCGCGGGTCATGGTGCGACCGCCGTAGGCGCGGGTGCGCGTGTCGCGGCGCTGGCCATGGCGCCAGTCATCGAGGGCGAAGGCGCGCGAGTCGAGCGTGTAGCGGTCCAGGTGCAGGCCGGTGTGGAGCAGGTGGTTGTCGCCCACCGGGCCCACGCTGCGCAGATCCACGGTTTCCCAGCCGGAACCGCCCATGTCGGCCAGGGAGCCGGCCTCGTCGCCGCCGGTTCCTTCGGCGGGGGGCGCGGCGGCGTGCCGCGTGATGTCGTGCCGGAAATCGAAGCGACTGGCAACGGCGGTCCATTCCCAGCCGTTGTCGAGATGGCCGTCCAGCTGCATGCCGGCCAGGATGTGGGTCTGGTCGGCCGTGTCGGGGGCCAGGCCGCTGGCGGGCAGGGTCCAGGTCTGGCCGTCGACCCGCACCGTGCCACCCGTGACGGGGCGCCCGTCACGGTCGCGCAGGAACGTGCGGGTGTGGTTGTTGGCGCGGTGTTGCCACGTACCCAGCGTGAAACGTGCCTCCAGGTGGTCGGTGACGGTCAGGCCCAGTTGCAGCGTGGCCTGGGTCTGCCGGGTGTGTCCGATGGCGTTGGCGCCGTACACCAGCCGCGGGCTGCCGTCGGGCTGACGGTCGACCGTGGCGCCGGTCACCGGCATGGCACCGTCGCGGTCGCCGCCGGCGCGGGCCACGGCGTACTGCATGGGTTGCCCGTGGTTGTCGAGCCGGTCGACCGAGAGCAGCCAACGCCACCGGCCATGACGGTTGCCGAGGTGCGTGGACAGGTGCCGACCGTAATAGTGGCCGCCGGCGCCGTAGTCGTCGCGGAAGTCCTGCATGAAAAGTTGTGCGCCGGCCCCGGCGGTGAGCCGGTCGGGCAGATGCGTGTGCAGCAGCACCGTGGCCCCGGCGGAATTGCCCGGATACAGCGCCGAATACGGGCCGTACAGCACGTCCACCGACGCGATGGAGCCAGGCGGCACCATGCCCCAGCGTGGCGCGCCGTCCCAGCCGTTGGTCATCAGGTTGGAAAGCAGGAGGCCGTCGGCATACAGGAGGCTGCGGGCACTTTGCAGGGTGCCCGCGGTGCGACTGCTGATGATGGCGTTCGGATCACCGATGTAGCGTTGGCGCACCTGCACATTGGGCAGGTAGCGCAGCACGTCGGCGCTGTCCGTGATGTTCTGCCGGGCCAGGGTGGCACGCGTGCGGTGTTCGCGGGTGCCGGTGGTGGGCGTGAAGGGGGGCAGCAGGGTCGCGTCCACGTGCACGCCTGGCAGGCTCTGCGGCGTGACGGGGACATCCGTCGCCGCGGCGGTGGAGCCGAGCAGGCAGGCGACGAAAAGGCATTCCGCAAACAAGGTCATTCTCCGTGCGGGCTGGCACGGTGACAGGTTAGCCGGGGAGGCCGGCATGGATATGCGGCATATGCGCACAGGGAGCGGCGCGGCCGGGCGGTGGCCTGCCGGCGGCTCATGGACGGGGCCGGTCGGCCCACACGCTGCAGGGGGCGCCTTTGCGGGCACGGAGGAAGGTGGCCCTGGCGAGCGCGGTGAAGCCGAATGCCATCGCCAGTGCCACCACATCGACACCGGCCAGGGCCACGTGCCCTGCCGCCAGGCTGCGCCACGGCCACCAGCCCGTCGCGATGCCGTGCACCAGCGGGATCGCGGCCGTCACGGCGGCGGCCGTGCCCAGCAGCTGGTACGCGGCGCGTGCGGGCGGTCGCCATGCGGACCACAGCAGGCATGCGGCCCAGCTGGCGAAGCAGATGCCGTATGCGAACGTGTCGTCGATACCCAGTGCCGGCAGCCACTGGGCGGCCACGAAGCTGGCGGATACGGCCACGCACAGGCCGATGCAGATGCCCACCGTGGCGCGGGCCATGGCCACCTGCGCGCGTCCCTGTACCGGCTGGCGGCGCCTGCGCCGTTTCTCGATCCACAACAGATTGCCGGAATAGAACAGGAACGCCCCGCCGAGGCCGAGCAGAAAATACAGCCATGCCACGACGGCGTTGCCGTAGTCGCCGAAGTGCAGCGCGTAGGTTGCCGCCAGGGTGGCGTGGTTGGCGTCGCGGCTGCCGGGCAGTTGCGTGGCCAGCACGCGCCCGTCGGTGGCATCCAGCGCCACCGCGCCGGCGCCCAGGCCGTGCGGCGCGGTGCCGGTGATCTCGATGACCGCGTGCGCGTCGCCGGCGTTCGCCAGCTTCATGTAGGCGGGACGGAAGCCGGCCACGCCGTGCGCCGACGCCGTTTCCACGGCCCGCCGCCGCAAGGTGGCCAGGGGCAACAGCGGCTTGTCGCGGTGCGCCGGCGCCACCACCGGCGCAGTGTTCATGGCGGCGCCGGAAGCCGCCATCAACTGGCCGCGGTACAGCAGCGGGTTGAGGGCGAGCATGGCCACCAGCAGCAGGCACAGCACGGCTCCGGTAACCGCGAACATCATGTGGAACGGCAGGCTGAGCACGCCAACGACATTGTGGGCGTCCTGCCAGAAGCGTTTCAGGTTGTGTCCGGAACGCAGCGCGAACAGGTGGCGCACCAGCGTGGGCAGGTGGATCACCACTCCCGACACCAGGGCCACGCCGTACAGCAGGGATACCAGCCCCATCAGCCAGGTCCCGAACGGCGGCGCTCCCAGGGCGTAGTGCAGTTCGTTGACCAGCTCCGGCAGGGCGGCACCGGGCTCGACGGCACTGCCGGCGCCGTCGTCCGTGGTGGCGAATCGCCACGTGCCGTCGGCATCCTGCCAGTAGGCGGACATCAGGGCGTAGTCGCTGCCGGGAAGGGTCATGCCGACATGGGTACGGGCGGCGGGGTGCCGGGCCAGCACCTCGTCCAGCAGCGCCTGGGCCTGTGCCGGCGTGGCCGGGGTGGTGGCGGTGGCCGCGTCATGCATCGAGGCCCAGCGCTGCAACGGTTGCTGGAACACGGTGATGGCGCCGGCGTAGAAGGCCACGAACAGGGCCATGCCGGCCACCAGCCCGACCCAGCTGTGGATTCCGGTGAAGATGCGCAAGGTGGAAGAGGCGAGTTTCATGCCGGGTTCCTCAGCGCACCCATCCGGCGGACTGTGCGATGCGGAGCAGGCCCAGCCCCAGCACGGCCAGCGTGCCCAGCCACCCCCACGCGCGGCGGCCGTCGCCAAAACGGAAAGCGAGGCAGAACACGGCCGTCCAGGCGGGAAAAAAAGCCACCAGCCCGGGCACCAGGGTCGCTTCCCAGGAACCCGGCACCAGCCAGCAGACCCAGCCCACCAGGGCTGCGGCGGCGAAGAAGCCGGGCACCACGCCGGCACTGGCGCGGCCCCACATCAGGCGTCGCCCTGCATGTCGGGGGTGGAGCCACGGGTGAGCAGGGCCAGCCACGGCCAGGCGACCAGCGCCAGCATCCACGTGGCCAGCATCGCGCAGGTGCCGACAGCCGGACCCAGCACGATGATCCATGCGGCCAGCGCCAGGACGGCCAGAGCCACGCCGGCTGCGGCCAGGAGACGCGCATGGCGGCGCGGCACCGGCCACAGGCAATGGGCGGAGGCCGCATACAGCAGGGCCGCGGAGGCCACCGCCGCCAGCACACCGAGGATGTTCCACCACGGGCTCACCGGCGCATCCTCACCAGCGGTACCGCGCGCTGGCGGTCACGTTGCGCTCGTAGCCGTAATAGCACCAGGTGGCGCTGTCGCACGAGGAGACATAGGTGCGGTCGAACAGGTTGCTGATGTTGAGTTGCAGGCGCCAGCCCGCCACGTCGTAATGCACCGAGGCATCGGCCAGCGTGTACGAGGGTGTTTCCCATTCGTTGTAGATGTCGCCGTAGTGCGCGCCGACATAGCGCACGCCGGCACCGAAGCCCAGCCCGGCCAAAGGTCCGGTGACGAGGGTGTAGTCGGCCCCGAACGCGGCCTGGTATTCCGGCAGCCGGGGGATCCGCTTGCCCAGCGAAGCCGTCTCGTTGCTGCGCGTGACCTTCGAATGACTGTAGGTGACGTCACCGTACAGGCTGAGGTTGCGACCGACGTTCCAGCGTCCTTCCAGCTCCACGCCACGCAGCCGCGTTTCGCCCTGCTGGACCTGGAACAGGGCATGGTTGGGGTCGACGGTGAGCGCGTTCTTCTGCGTGATCTGGTAGGCGGCCAGGGTGAGCAGGCCGTCGGCGCCCGCGGGCTGGTACTTCAGACCGGCCTCGTACTGGTCGCCCGTGGTGGGCTTGAAGGCATGGCCGGCGAAGTCGGTGCCGACAGTGGGCTGGAATGAATGCGACCACGACACGTAGGGCGCCCAGCCGCTGTCGAACAGGTAGTTGACGCCGACGCGGCCCGAGAAGGCATGGTCGCGCTGGTTCGCGCGGGTGGCGCCGATCAACTGGTCGGTATCGGTGTCCACGTGGTCACGGCGGCCGCCGAGGGTAATGCCCCAGTGTTCGATGCGGATCTGGTCCTGCGCGTACAGGCCCAGCTGCTTTTGCACCTGCCGCGTATGGGTGGTGTAGGCCGGCACCGTCACCGGCGCGCCGTAGACCGGGTCGAAGATGTCCAGCGTGGGCGCGTTGAAATCGAAGGCCGAGGCGTAGTCGTCGTCCGAGCGGCGGTAGTCCACGCCGGCCAGCATGGTGTGCTGAAGCACGCCGGTGTCGAAGTTCCAGCGCAGGTTGCTGTCCACGCTGAAAGTCCGGGTGTGGTTCTCGTTGGGAAAGGCATAGCGCAGCAGAGTACGCTGGTCGTCGAGCAGGCCGAAGGCGCCGAGGTTGGCGCCGCTGTTGTCCACGTCGGCCTTGCCGTAGCGCAGGTTCTGGCTGAAGGTGACGCCGTTGGCGAAGTCGTGGCGGAACTCGTAGCCCGCGGAGGCCATTTTCTTGTCGTAGTCGTTCTGGCCCGGCTCGCCGGTGAAGCGGTGGCGGGGAATCCTGCCGTGGGGATTGGGCAGCAGGGTGCCCGCGGCGGGCAGGAAGCCGCTGCCGGAAGCGGTGTCGCCTTTCTGGAAACGCGACAGCAGGGTCAGCGAAGTGGCGTCGGAAGGTTGCCAGGTCAGCGCCGGGGCGATGAAGTAGCGGTCGTCCCGGATGTGGTCGACCATGGTGTCGCTGTGCCGGGCCAGCCCGGTCAGACGGTAGGTCAGGTGCCCGGCGGCGTCGAGCGGGCCGCCGAAATCGAACTGGACCTGGCGCAAATTGAAGCTGCCCACCTGCAGGCCCAGCTCGTGCAGCGGCTGCTCGGTGGGGCGTTTGCTGACCATGTTGATCATCCCGCCGGGAGGCATGGCGCCGTAAAGCACGGATGACGGCCCCTTGATCACTTCCAGGCGCTCCAACCCGTAGGGTTCGATGCGCGTGAGGCCGGTGGCGGAGCCGCCCGGCAGGGCCAGGCCGTCGAGGTAGCGTGCGGGCGCGAAGCCGCGCACCAGCAGCCAGTCGCTGCGTGAATCGGGGCCGTAGGCGCCACCCTGGGTACCGGCGGTGTACCACACCGCTTCCTCGATGCCGTGGATGCCGCGACGGTTCATCTGTGCGTCGGTGAGCACGGAAACCGACTGCGGAATCGCCACGATCGGGGTGTCGGTTTTCGTGGCCGAGTCACTTTTTCTGGCGACGGGTGCGGTCACGTGCACCGTTTCAAGCAGGGTGCCGGCTTGCGGTGGTGCGGTCTGGAGAGGGGCCGTGGATGCCGGGGAGGCGCCGGCATCGCCGGGGGTGCCCGCACGGGCCGCCAGGGGCGTGGATGCAAGCGCGGCCAGGCCCGCGGCGAGCAGGGCGGCATGCACATGAAGCGGCATCGCGGGCCGGGTGCGGCCGGCGGCGCGACGACGTGCCGCCGGAGCGGTGGGAGCAGGCATCCGGGGATCCTTCGAATCAGTACTGAGAATCATTCTCATGATAAGAAGGCATGCCGATCTGTCAACCCGGAGCGGCTTCCGTGAAGGCCGCCGGGTGAGGCTGCTCCGGGTTTACTTGTCGACGAAGGCGCGTTCGATGACGTAGTCGCCCTGCTGGCGGGTGCGCGGCGAGATCCGGAACCCTCGGCCGTCGAGCAGGGCGCAGGTGTCCTCCAGCATGGCCGGGCTGCCGCAGATCATCGCGCGGTCCTCGGCCGGATCCAGCGGCGGCAGGCCGGTGCGCGCGGACAGCGTGCCGTCGACAATGGCGTCGGTAATGCGGCCGTGGTGGCGGAAATCCTCGCGCGTCACCGTGGGGTAGTAGACGAACTGCTCGCGTACCATCTCGCCCAGGTATTCGTGGTCGGGCAGTTCCTTCGTGAGGTAGTCGGCGTAGGCCAGGTCGCTGACGTGGCGCACGCCGTGGCACAGCACCACCTTCTCGAAATGCTCGTAGGTTTCCGGGTCGCGCACGATGCTGAGGAAAGGGGCCAGGCCGGTGCCGGTGGCCAGCAGGTACAGGCGTCGCCCCGGCTTGAGGTCGCCGATGACCAGGGTGCCGGTGGGCTTGCGGCTGACGATGATCTCGTCGCCGGGACGCACATGCTGCAGGCGCGAGGTCAACGGGCCGTCGGGCACCTTCACCGACAGGAATTCCAGATGCTCCTCGTAGTGCGCGCTGGCGATGGAATAGGCGCGCATCAGCGGGCGCTCATCCACTTTCAGGCCGATCATCACGAAATGCCCGCTGTCGAAACGCAGGCCGGGATCGCGTGTGGTGCGGAAGCTGAACAGTTTGTCGTTCCAGTGATGGACGTCGAGAATGCGCTCGGTTGCCAGAGTGACCATGGGGCGTGTGTCTGTGGGGTGTCGAAACGGGGCATGCCGTCGGCGGCATGTTGTAAAATGCGGAATTCGCCGCAAAAACCTCGCACCAGACCATGCCGCAGGATCCGACACCGATCAGCACCGATGCCAGTCCCGCCGTCGCGCGGCCTGCCGGAAAGGGCGGGGACGGCTGGCGTTTGTGCGTGGCGCCGATGATGGACTGGACCGACCGCCACTGTCGTCGTTTTCACCGCTTGCTGTCACCGCATGCCCGATTGTACTCGGAGATGGTCACGGCTGCCGCCCTGGTACATGGCGATCGGGAACATCTGCTGCGCCACGGCGGCGAACACCCGCTGGCCCTGCAACTCGGCGGCAGCGATCCGCAGGCGCTGGCGCAGGCCACGCGCTACGGGGCCGGGGCCGGCTACGACGAGATCAACCTCAACGTCGGCTGCCCCTCCGACCGGGTGCAGTCGGGCCGCTTCGGCGCCTGCCTGATGCGCGAACCGGCACTGGTGGCGCGCTGCGTGCGTGCCATGCGCGCCGCGACCGACGTGGCGGTCACGGTGAAATGCCGCATCGGCGTGGATGACCAGGACGCCTACGCGGACCTGCAGCGCTTCACCGACGCCATGTGCGAAGCCG
>CAZMXV010000073.1:4298-12356 GCA_964570295.1 uncultured Rhodanobacteraceae bacterium | reverse complement strand
GCGCACTTGTCGCCCGTGGCTTTCGCAGGGGAATGCTCAAGGATAGCGTCAAAACAGCAGCGGGAACAAGGGTGAAATCCGCTTCCCAGGCAAGGGATAGTCACCCCGGCTTCAACTTCGGGCGACCCACGCTCCGATGCGATACCGCCAACCGGAGCCATGGATGCTCTCGCGCAACTATCGTCAAACGGCAGGAAATTCCCGTGGAGCAAGTTTACCGCTGCGGTCCCGAAGACCAGACGCCACTGGAGGAGAGTCCATGCGAAATTCCCGTGCTGCACCCGCGTACGTGACGCGTCGTCCATCGTCGCGCGGCAAAAGACCCGGCTTGGCTCAGGCGGCCTCGCGACGCCGGTCACTTTTCGCCCCAAGCCGCCCTGCTGCACATGGCCGGGACGCGACATGGCAATGAAAAAAGAGACGCCACCCGAGGGTGGCGTCTCTTGACTTGCGGATTCCGCATCCTTGCGTTGATCAATGCTTCCGATTCAGGCTCTTCCGGCCTCAGTAGTCATACGACACGGAGAGACGGATGTAACGCGGGGTTTCGTAGTAGATGCCCTGTCCATAGGTCGGATTGACCGTGAACTTGTCGTCTTCATAGTACGGATCGACCTGGAGGGCCTTCTCCTCGTTGAGCACGTTGTGCACATCCAGGGCGAAGGTCAGCTTCTGATCCGCAAACGAAGGCATGTAGCGCACGCCCAGGTTCAACTGACGTGTCCACGGCGTGAAGCCGGCCTGGCCGCGCGGCGCCATCTGGCCATGGCAGAAACGGTAGTTGTTGCCATAACCGATCGGATCCTCGGCATTGGGGCCGAAGTATCCCAGACAGGCATTGGGCGTGCCCGACTGCACCACCAGGGTGCCCGAGAACAGCCATTCCGGCGTCAGCTTGTACGCGCCGCGAATCTTAAGCGAATGGCGACGATGGTTGGCCAGGTACCCGTTGGAGCCCACCATCAGGCTCGCGGCATCCCAGTCCATGGTCTTGGATACGTCGGTTTGGCCCACGTCGGAACGAGTCTGGCCTTCCGTGTTGCCCCAGCTGCGCGCAAACGTGTAATCGATGCGCCCCGTCCACTTGCCGTCAAACGGATGCTCGAGGTAGAGGTTCAAGGCATAGTACTTGCGCGTAGCGCCATTCTTGAAGCCCCAGTCCGACGCGCTCATCGGAACCATGAGGTAGTCGCCGGTCGTCTTGTCGACCACGGCGAAGGTATTGGTCTCGCCGGGGTTGAAGGTACGGCAACCCGGATTGTCGTATTCGAAGTTGGTCTTGTCGTAGCCCATCTCCGCGATCTTGTCGCCCAACTTGCCGACGTCGCAAACGTCGTCGATGGACGTCTTCAGGTCGCGGTACATCGCCTTGGCGCCCCACACCCAGTTCTCTCCCAGCATCTTGTCGAAGCCGAGAATGTACTCATCCTGATACTGGGCCTTGAGGTCGGCCGGTGCCACGACGTTGGGATCCTTGTTCTGACCAAGCTCGTGATTGGAGGACACCGGTCCCGGCGGCGGGGCTCCGTTCATGCCACCCACGGGAGTCAGGCCGGTCGGAATGCCATTTTCATCAATGCCGGTGTACGTGTAGTACTCCCGGGTATATGTGGAAACGTTGACAGCGCGCTCGGCGACGCTGTCCGGAAGAGCCAGGTAGTAACGTCCCACGTTGCCGTACAGCTTGAAGCTGGAGTCGCCGTTGACGTCCCAGCTGAAGCCGATACGTGGTTCCCACTGGTTGTCTTCGTCGACAAAGGCGACACCCTTGTCGTTGTTGTTGACGAAACGGTCGTTGCGCAGGCCGATGTTCAGCTGCAGGGTATCGGTGACGTTCCAGATGTCCTGCAGGTACCAGGCTTTCTGGTACATCGACATGCTGCTGGCCACCGAGTAGATGTACTTGGCGACGTAATACTCTTCACCCGGAGCGCCTACGCCCAGACTTGCACTAATCGGTTCGTTGGGAGCCGTCGTGTGGGAGTAGATCCAGGCATAACCCGGGCCCGTCATGGTCTGGCCCTGATCCGTGCTGCTGAACCACATGTTGTCGATACCCACACCCAGCTTGTGGTCGCCCAGCTGGTACGTGAAGTCGGCACGCAGTCCGCGGGTATGGGAACCACGATCCGGGAGGTACTTGTAGAATATCGGATTATCGTTGATGCGATACGGATCGCCACCCAGATAGGCCGGATTCTGGCTCAACGCTCCCGAAATGGCGGGATACTGGCTCAAGAACGGGTAGTTCACCGGATGTGTGTAGTCGCCCTCGCCCCACAACACGCTCAGGGTGGCGCGATCGGTCAGATAGCCGGTGTATTTGGCAATGAGGTAATCTGCCGTCTGCTTGGTTTCATCGTTGCGTGACGACAGGTCGCCTTCGGTGAGGGTGTCGTAACTGAAGTCGTACAGCGCACCCGCATTGGTATGGGCGGTATGCTGCAACGAGGTCAGTTCGAGGATATTGCTGTCGTTGATGTTCCAGTCGACCTTGGCATAGATATTGCGCTCATGGTCTTTGTTGCGGTTGACGCGACCACCGCGCGAGCCGATGGACTTGTCCTTGTTTTCGGTAAACTCGCCGGCCACGAACATGTACAGCTTGTCCTTGATGAGCGGGCCACCCAGGTAGGCGGAGTACTTGGTCTCCCAGCCCGTGTTCTCGCTGCGGTAATGGCGCAGCTTGCCCTGCAGCTCCGGATTTCCGAGCTTATACCCTTCCGGCAGGTTTCCGAAGCGCTGGTAATAAAGGTTTTTCGGCGTGGCGCGCAGCGAGCGCGGAATCCACGAGACCTTGCCACCGAAGCGCCACTCGTTGCTTCCTCGCTTGCCAACCTGGTTGATGACGCCGCCATCCGAGCGGCCATACTTGGCCGAGTAGCCACCGGTGAAGGTCTGCTGCTGCGCGATGGTGCCGTACGGCAACTGGAAGCCACCGGTGTTGTTGAAAGGCTCGGTGGTGTTGTAGCCATTGACGTAATAAGCGTTCTCGGTCGCACCCGCGCCGCCGAAAGACACGGCGTTGCCGTAATAGCGGCTGGCCGCCACTGTGCCGGGGGCCAGCAGGGCAATGGCCTCGGCGCTCTGGGCAACCGGCAGCTCTTCCAGCTGCTGCGCCGTGATGACGGTCGAAGAGCTGACGCTGGTCACGTCGATGGCAGGAAGCGCATTGGCCGTCACCTCGACCGCACCGAGATCCGCCGCTTCCTGGGAGCCCATGAAGTCGATCTCGGTACCGCTGCCGACAGCGATGCCTACGTTGTTGCGTGTGCTCACCACTTGGCCGTCATTCTTCAAAGTGACGGTGTAGGTGCCCAGCGGCAGATTGCCCACTGAATAGCGACCTTGCGCATCGACCGATACGGTACGGCTGACACCGTTGTTGTTGCCCACGACCGTGACCGTATCACCCGCCGCATTGGGGGCAACACCAAAAATCGTACCGGTTGTGGCCTGGCCAAAGGCAAGGCCGGAGACGCCCATGCCCAATGCCATGGCGATGGCCAAGGCATTACGCCGCGGCAAAGCCTTGCGGGCAGAGAAACGCTTGTTGTTCATGACTGAATCTCCCCAGAACTTGAGTCTTCATCAAGACTGCTAAAAAGCCGGCATGCCAGGAAAAAAGCCCACCGACACATCACGATCGAGGCAGGGCATGTCGCTTTTTCGACGCCTTCCCAGGACGTCCGGCATGCCTTGCCGCGATGGCAAGTCGACAGCGCGATCATGCATGGAAAAGCCACGCACAAACCCGCTTCAGGTCGAACGCTAACTCTATTTGTAACGGGATGTCAACACTTTTTTAGCAAATGTTCGTGACCAACCTTCGTCGCCCACGCCACATCCTCCACTCCGACATCCCTCCTCCACTACGGCTCCCGCATCACTCGCCTACCTCGATGAGTGCCCAAGCGTCAGCGCCTCCGACACCGCCGCCACCAAACACACGGAGGCATCCGCCACGCAGGGCGCCAGGCCACTTGCATCGCCACTCCGCATGCTTGCAGCACCACGAAGCCGAATACCCCATGCACGCGCGGGCGCCTGATGCCTCTCTCTCATGCAACCCATGATGCGCTACGAAACGATCAAGAAACGGTGCGCGTCACCGTGGCGCAGTTGTCGCAGGATGGCCGCTGCCCTGCGAAGCGCTTGCCGTCAAGATCCTCCTGGCACGCCTCCTCTCTGTCTCCACGGCAGCATGTGCTCCAAGCGGGGGTGGACAAAATGAGAAATGCGGTCTGTATCGCATAATTTGGATCTGCCATTGCACTGCCCGCATAAAATGCTTGGTGGATGCGACTTTCCATGCCTGAGGCTAAAAGCCCCTCCCCCAATGCGCGGCCCGACTTCCTTCGCCATGCCTTATTCACGATGAACCCAAAAAGGAGCGCGCGCCGCCAGTCTTTCGCTAAAGCGCCCACTGGGCACGGCGCCCGCCCTGACGGCATCCTGGTGCCAGCCATGGCCACATCACGATGCGCACCAAGACCCGTTGGTGAATAACTCCGCATACACTGCAGGGAGCGCTTTCCGTGGCAAAACTGCCCCCCACGTGCGACCCATCGCCTTGACACAAAGAGGCCGCAGGTGGGAAGCCTGCGGCCGAGTCTGGGGAGTGCGCACCGGACGGAATGTCCGGTGCGCGATTCTTCTTGTAATGATGTTTCCGTCTCTTCTTACATCGTGAAGTCGTACCTCAGGGTGAGACGGAAGTAACGCGGATCGGAGAAGCTGATCGGACGGCCGGACTGGCTGTAGCGCGTGCCGTAGCCGCCCAGTTCCCAGTACTCGACGATGTTCTGGGTGGACTGGCGGTTGAACACGTTGAACACGTCCAGCTTCATTTCCAGGCGGTTGTCGGCGAAGGCCGGCCGATAGGAAACGTTCAGGTCCAGACGGTAGGTCCAGGGCATGCGTCCGGTCGAACCACGCGGCGAGACTTCCTTGTTGCAGAAGTGGTAGTACGGGCCGCCGTACATCATGGCGTGATAGCCGTCCTCCTCCCGCGGATCCGCATAGCCGAACTCCTCGGGGTAGTAACCCGTGCAGTTCTTGGGACGTCCCGAAGCGGCCAGGGCCGAGGCGCCTACACGCCATTCCGGGGTCAACTGGTAGAAGCCATAGGCCTTGAACTGGTGCGGCCGGTCGTTGGGCAGGTTGCCGTTGGCCGCCACCATCAACTCGGGGTGGTCCCAAAGCATGGTCTGCGACACGTCACCCTGGCCCACGTCGGAGAGCAGCTGGCCTTCCGCATTGCCGTAGTTGCGGGAGAAGGTGTAGTCCACCTTGCCGTACCACTTGCCGTCGAACGGATGCTCCAGGAACAGGTCCAGCGCGATGTACTTGCGCTTGAGGTCCGGGAAGCCCAGGTCCTTGGCGGACAGGTCGATGGTCACGAAGCCGCCCTTGCCGTCCTGCAGTTCGAAGGTGTTGCCCACGCCCGGGTTGAACAGGCGGCAGTTGTTGAGGCTGTCGGCGATGCCGCCGTCCAGGTACGGATCGACGCCATTCTCTTCGGCCCACTTGATGGCCGCGCGCGGATCGCAGATATCGTCGATGGCGCTCTTGAGTTCGCGGTAAGTGACCTTGGCGCCGAAGTTCAACGACTCGGTCAAGGCCGTTTCCATGCCGAGGATGTACTCGTCCTGGTAGTGCGATTTCAGGTTCTTGGCGGCGACGGTACGCGGATCGGGCGCCTGGCCGTACTCGTTGTTGGCCGAATACGGACCCTTGCCCAGGGGTGTCAAGTTCTGCGGCACGCCGGTGGTCGGATCCCAGCCGTCAAACGCGAAGTACTCCGTCGTGTACGTGGAGCCCGCGGCACCACGCAGCGCGACGTTGTTCGGCAGCGCCAGGTGGTAGCGACCCGCGTTGGCGAACAGTTTCAGGCTGGAGTCGCCACGGACGTCCCAGCTGATGCCCAGGCGCGGTGCCAACTGGTGGCGCTGCTTCACGTAGATCACGCCGTCGGAGTTGTAGTTGGCAAACTGCTCGTTGCGCAAGCCGATCTTCGCCATCCAGTTGTCACTGATCTGCCAGGTATCCTCGATGTACTGGGCTTCCTGGATGACCTTGAACGTACCGCCATTGGCGTAGATGTACTTGACCACGTAATCGCCGTTGCCGCCCGGCCCCTTGGCACCGCCACTGGCCGGAATCGGGTCATTCGGTGTATCCGTGTGGTAGTAGATCCAGCGATAGCCCGGACCCGAAGGACCCTCGCCCGCCTTGGAAATCGACTGCTGACGGTCGTAACCGATGCGCAGGTTGTGGTCACCGATGCGGTATTCGAGATCCAGGCGACCACCCTTGGTCTCGTCATAGGCATCGGCCCAGTCCAGCTGCGCATACGGCTGCTTGTTGGGAATGACATCGGCCGCGCCGCGCGAATCGCTCACGTTGATCTGCGTCGGGTCATAACCCAGCGGCGCTGCATAGTGCACCTGCTTCTGGGTACCGTAGAGGGCGGTCACGGTCAGGTTGTCGGTGATATAGCCGGTGTACTTGCCGATGTACAACTCACCGCCATCCTTGTAACGATAGCCACCGTCCTTGCTGATGTCGCCCTCAAGCGGAGCGTAGTTCGAGTACGGGGTGTAGTAATCCACATCCTGGCCGGTCTTGTCGGAGATGCCGGTCAGTTCGAGGATGTGGCTGTCGGTGATGTTCCAGTCGATCTTGGCCAGCCAGCGCGGTGTCTGGTAGACGGACTCGGTCTTGCCGACACTTTGCAGCGCAGTGGCGCGCGACTGTACCGTCTGGCCTTCCTGGCGCGTGAACTCGCCGGACGCGTAGAAGAACAGGCGGTCCTTGATGATGGGGCCGCTGATGTAGGCACCCACTGTCGACTGCCAGCTGAGGTTGCGGTTGCGGTACTGATAGTACAGGCCATCGGTCTCGTTGCCGGTATCCGACGGGTAGTAGATATTGCGCGGCGAGGCGCGCAACCCCTTCGGAGTCCAGTAGAAAGCCCCACCGGCCTCCCAGTTGTTGGTACCCCGCTTGGTGACGATGTTGACCACACCACCGGTGGAGCGGCCGAACTCGGCACCGTAGCCACCCGTGATGACCTGCATCTGGCTGATGGCATCAAAGGGCAGGGTCGTGGAGCCCAGGTTGGTCAACGGGTTGGTGACGGCATAACCGTTGATGTAGTAGGCATTTTCCGAAGCGGACGAGCCGCCGAAGGACACCACGTTGCCATAGCGCGAATCGGCACCGACCACACCCGGAGCCAGCATGGTGGCCGCCGTGATGTTGCGCGCCACCGGCACGTTGGTGAGCTGCTCGGCCGTCAACACCGTACGGGTGTCGACCGCGGAGACGTCGATCGCCGGCATCGCGGAGGCCACCACCTGCACGGCACCGAGCTCCTTGGCATCGGTACTGCTGGCAAAGCTGGCCTCGGTACCCGTGCCGACGCGAACATGCACGTCCTCACGGCTGGACAACGTGCTGTCGCCCTGCCGCAGCGTTACCGTATAGGTACCTACTGGCAGCGAACCGGCACGGTAACGCCCGCTGGCATCCACCGGCAACTCACGCGTGAAACCGGTGGCAGGGTTGTTGATGACCACGGTGGTGCCGGGCTCTGCCTGGCCAAAAATGCTGCCGGAGGCCGACTGGGCGACCGCCAGGCCGCTGCCCAGCCCCAGACAGGCCGCAAGGCCGGCGACCAGGGCGGTCCGACGCAGCCGAAGCTGACGAGTGTTGCGAGAATTCATTGGATGTTGTCTCCCCAAGAAAATACGCCTTGTATCAACAGGCGCTCAAAGTTCCACCGCCCGGGACCGGCACAACGGCCGGATCTCGGATGATGCTTGCGATGGTTCGTCACGTGAACCGCTCGATATCTCCCATGCGGAGGCGCAAAATTTCACGCCCCTCCCCTGCTCCTGAACCTTGCCCAGCCCCTGACGCCCTCCGCTGCACGCCATGCGGCCACCAGCCTGCCGCGCATAAACATACTCTTAACGTAATATTTTACGCAAGTCAACAATTTTCGACACGCCTCCCGCCCATGCCGTAAAATTGTTCCCCGAACCGCAAGCC
>CAZMXV010000073.1:0-4198 GCA_964570295.1 uncultured Rhodanobacteraceae bacterium | reverse complement strand
AATTTTCGACACGCCTCCCGCCCATGCCGTAAAATTGTTCCCCGAACCGCAAGCCCCAGAGAACCGCCATGGCCCCCTCCCCAGGCTCACCCAAGGCACCCGGCTCCCCTCAGGCAACGGACACCGGTTTTGCCGAGCGCATCCGCACCCTGATCGATCACTACGGCGGTGTCACCCGCATTGCCCGCACATGCGGATTTTCCGAAGGTGTCGTGCGCAGCTGGCGTGACGGCCGCTCCGACCCGTCGCGCCAACGCTGTCTGTCATTGGCGCAAGGCCTGGGCATTTCGCTGGTATGGCTGATGTCCGGCGACGGAAGCATGCTGGAATCGCCCCGCGCGCTCGCATCGCCCCAGGGCGGCCAGCACGTCACGACGGTGGATACCCGCCAGCTGTCGCACGCCATGCGGATCATGCAGTCCACGCTGGAAAGCACGGGCAACAAGCTGCCGCTGGAAAGCCGGGCCGAGTTGCTGGGCGAGTATTACGCGGTGCTGGGCAACCCGGACCCGGTGACGCGTGCCGAGGGCGTCAGTGAAATCCACCGGCACCTGGTCAGGCGCCTGCGCCGCCAGTCACAGCAGTCGGACGCCGCCTGACCCCTCTACCGGCTGAAGGCCGGCATGTCGCCCCTCAGAGGCAGGCGATGTCGGCGATGGCCATGAACTCGGCCTGCAACGAGGCCAGCAGGGCCAGGCGGTTGGCCTGCACGGCGGGATTTTCGGCCATGACCAGGACCTCGTCGAAGAAGGCGTCGACGGGGGCCTGCAGGGCCGACAGCCGGGTCAGGGCGGCGGCATAGTCGCCCGCATCGACGGCCTTGCCGGCTTCCGTGCTGGCCTCGGCCAGGGCGGAAGCCAAGGTGCGTTCGGCGGCATCCTCGAACAGGTTCGCGTCGATGCTTCCGGCGATGCCGGTGCCGGCCTCGCGTTGCTTGCGCAGGATGTTGCCGACGCGCTTGTTGGCGGCAGCCAGGCTTTCCGCCTCGGGGCGGCCGGCGAAGGCGGCCACGGCGCGCAGGCGGCGGTCGAAGTCGGGCAGGGTGGCGGGATGCACTGCGGCCACGGCCTCGAACTGCCCGTGGCTGAAGCCCTGGTCGGCATAGTAGCCACGCAGGCGTTCCAGCACGAACGCGTTCAGTTCGTCGCGCAGGGCCGCACGCCGCGCGCCGGCATCAAGGGCCGGCGGCTTGCCGTCCTTGCCCGGCTTGAGGCCGGCCGCCAGGGCGGCGTCGGGAATCAACTCCAGCGCCTCGCGGAAAGCGGCATCGAGGTCGATGGCCAGTTCGCCTTCGACCAGCGTGCGCGCCAGGCCCAGCGCGGCACGGCGCAGGGCGAAGGGGTCCTTGTTGCCGGAAGGCTTCATGCCCACGGCGAAGATGCCGGCCAGGGTGTCCAGGCGCTCGGCCACGGCCAGCACGCGGGCCACCTCGCCGGTGGCGACAGGATCGCCGGCATGGCGCGGCAGGTAGACTTCGTCCAGCGCCCGCGCCACGGCCGCATCCTCGCCCTGCGCGGTGGCGTAGTAGCGGCCCATGGTGCCCTGCAGCTCCGGGAACTCGCCCACCATCAGGGTCAGCAGGTCGCATTTGGCCAGACTGGCGGCGCGCGTGGCCAGGCCGGCATCGACGCCGACGCGGTTGGCGATGACGCGGGCCAGTTCGGCCACGCGGCAGGTCTTGTCCCACAGGCTGCCCAGCGCCTTCTGGTAGGTGACGTCGGCCAGACCCTTCTGCAGGTCGGCCAGCGGCGTCTTCAGATCCTCGTTGTAGAAAAAGCGCGCGTCGGCAAAGCGCGGGCGGATGACGCGCTCGTAGCCCTTGCGGATTTCATCCGGCTGCTTTGAGTCGATGTTGGCGATGCCGATGAAACGCTCGGTCAGGGCGCCGTCGTCGCCGAACACCGGCACGAACTTCTGGTTCGCCTCCATGGTGGTGATCAGCGCCTCGGCGGGCACGCGCAGGAAGTCGCGCTCGAAGGCGCAAGCGATGGCCGCCGGCCACTCGGTGAGGTTGGCCAGTTCGTCGAGCAGGCCGTCGGACAGGCGCGGCCGACCCGCCTCGGTCACGCGTGCGACCTCGTCGCGGATTTTCCGTCGGCGCTCGGCAGGGTCGGCCAGCACGTGGGCCTCGCGCATGGCTTCCAGCCAGGCATCGGCATGGGCGATCTCGACGGCCTCGGGGTGGTGGAAACGATGCCCGCGCGAGACGCGACCGCTGACAAGCCCCATCAATTCGGCCTCGACGACCTGGTCGCCATGCAGCATCACCAGCCAGTGCACCGGGCGCACGAAACTGTAGTCGTGGTCACCCCAGCGCATCGGACGCGGCACCGGCAATCCCTTGAGCGCCTCGGCCAGGATTTCCGGCAGCAGCACCGCCGTGGCCTGGCCGGGCTTGACGGCGCGGTAGACATACCAGGCACCCTTGTCGGTTTCCAGGGTTTCCAGGGCCTCCACCGCGACGCCGCAGGAGCCGGCAAAGCCGGTCAGCGCACGGGTGGGATTGCCGTCGGCGTCACGACCAGCCTGCACCGCCGGGCCGCGCCGTTCGATGGACTGGTCCGGCTGCGCCATGGCCACGCCCGGCACATGCACGGCCAGGCGGCGCGGCGTGCAGAAGGTGCGCGCGTTGGCCGTGTCGGCAGCGATGCCGCGCTTTTCCAGGCCTTCACGGATACCGCGGGCAAAAGCGTCGGCCAGGGTATCGAGAGCCCGGGGCGGCAGCTCTTCGGTGCCCAGTTCGATCAGGAGTGATTGATGGTTGGTCATGGTCGCTGGTGTCTCGTGACGATACTCCCCTTTCCCTCCGGGAGAGGGTACCCAAAGGGCGGGCGAAGGTTCGGGCGCTGCACGACACTGCGCGCCGCCCGGACTCTCATCCCTGCCCTTCTCCCGTCGGGAAAGGGGTTTGATGTTTGAGGCCCGGGAAGCCCAGTTTTTCGCGCTGTTCGACATAGGCCGCGGCCACGGCCCGCGACAAGGCGCGCACGCGCAGGATGTAGCGCTGCCGCTCGGTGACGGAAATGGCGCGGCGCGCGTCCAGCAGGTTGAAGGTGTGGCTGGCCTTCATGACCTGCTCGTAGGCCGGCAGCGGCAGGCCGGCTTCGACCAGTTTGCCGGCCTCGGCCTCGCAGGTGTCGAACCAGGCGAGCAGCTTCTCCACGTGGGCGTGCTCGAAGTTGTAGGTGCTCTGCTCGACTTCGTTCTGGTGGTAGACGTCGCCGTAGGTCACCACGCCCTGCGGGCCCTCGGTCCAGACCAGGTCGTAGACGTTGTCCACGTTTTGCAGGTACATCGCCAGCCGTTCCAGGCCGTAGGTGATCTCGCCGGTCACCGGTCGGCACTCCAGGCCGCCGGCCTGCTGGAAATAGGTGAACTGGGTGACCTCCATGCCGTTCAGCCACACTTCCCAGCCCAGGCCCCAGGCACCCAGGGTGGGCGACTCCCAGTTGTCCTCCACGAAGCGCACGTCGTGCACCAGCGGGTCGATGCCCAGTGCCTTCAGCGAGCCGATGTAGAGCGCCTGGATGTCGTCCGGGTTGGGCTTCATCACCACCTGGAACTGGTAGTAGTGCTGCAGGCGGTTGGGATTGTCGCCGTAGCGCCCGTCGGTGGGGCGGCGCGAGGGCTGCACATAGGCCGCGGCCCAGGGCTCGGGACCCAGCGCGCGCAGGAAAGTGGCCGGATGGAACGTGCCGGCACCCACTTCGGTGTCGAGCGGCTGCATCAGCACGCAGCCCCGTTCGCCCCAGTAGCGGCTCAGGGTCTGGATGACTTCCTGGAAAGTGGGTGCGGACATGGTCGAGGTTCTTGCGAAACAAAGCGCGTTAGTATAGCCCGAGCGCGGCGTCCGGCGCCGCACGACCCCTTGCCGCCACTACCGGATATCCATGGTCGCCACCTCTTCCCCGACCCCATTGCTGGGACGCCACGGCCGCCTGCGACTGGACGAGACCCTGGCCGCGCTGGTCGTGGAAGGGCTGATCACCGGCGAGGACGCCAAACGCGTGCGCATAAGCGCCAGCGGAGCCGAGAGCCGGGCCCTGCACCCGCTGGTGGTGATCGGCAAGGCGCGCCTGGACAACCGTCGCGACCCGGCCGGGCGCCCCCTCAGCATCGAGGTGCTGACCGACTGGCTGGCGGGCAAGGCCGGCCTGCCGTACCTCAAGATCGACCCGATGAAGATCGACGTGGCCGC
>CAZMXV010000072.1:0-12480 GCA_964570295.1 uncultured Rhodanobacteraceae bacterium | reverse complement strand
AACTGGACGAAATCCTGTCCAAGCGCGACGCCATCAACAAGGTGCTGCAGGAAACACTGGACGAGGCCACCGACCCGTGGGGCATCAAGATCTCGGACGTGGAAATCAAGGACGTGGACATCAACGAGACCATGGTGCGCGCCATCGCCCGCCAGGCCGAGGCCGAACGCGACCGCCGTGCCAAGGTGATCCACGCCGAAGGCGAACTGCAGGCCTCGGAGAAACTGCGCGACGCCGCCGCGATGCTGGCGCAGCAGTCGCAGGCGCTGCAGCTGCGCTATCTGCAGTCGATGGTGGACATGTCCAACAACGGCAAGTCCTCGACCATCGTGTTCCCGCTGCCGATGGACCTGGTCAAGCCGATCACCGACCTGCTGGAAAAGCGCGGTGCCGCCGCCGACGCCCCCCGCCATGACTGATTCCGAAGGAATGCCCATGCACCGCTGGCTGTTTTCCGCCGTCGCCCTTTTTGCCCTCGCCGCCTGCAGCAACAAGCCGCCCGAACCCTACCAGGGCGGCACGGTGACGGCTCTGGCCACGCACGACATCAAGGTCGGCGACGGCGCCCGTGCCGAACCTGGCATGGAGGTGCTGGTGCAGTACACCGGTTGGCTGTATGACGCACGCGCCGCCGACCACCACGGCCGCGAGTTCGACAGCACCTCGAAACACGGCGGCACCCCGTTCCGCTTCGTGCTCGGCACCGGCCAGGTCATCAAGGGCTGGGACCAGGGCGTGGTCGGCATGCGTGTCGGCGGCGAGCGTGAACTGGTGATTCCGCCCGACCTCGCCTATGGCAGCCGCGGCGCCGGCGGCGGCGTCATTCCGCCCAACGCGCCCCTGGTGTTCCGGGTGACGCTGGTGGATGCCGTGAAGCCGTAGATATCTGGGCGGCGGGGACGGATCGCGGGGGCGCAGGCTTGGGTTTGTGGCCTGAAAGCCGGGACTGGACACGCCGCTAAAGGCGCTGACCACCACCCCGCGCACCCACAGGCATGCCTTCCTGCACAGTCGCCATGCCGGTGCGTGCGCTAGGCTGCGGGAGCCGCTTTTCACCAGGACATCATCGTGCGCAAGTTGTTTCCCCTGCTTCTCGCCGGCGGGCTGTTGCTGTCCGCGGGGCTGTTGCCCGCCGCCGTCGCTGCCGACGCCCCTGCCGATGCCGGCAGCCAGAAGGCCGCCGGCAAGGATTTCGACCTGCCCGCTTTCCCTGACGACGCGCATGTCTCGCAGACCACGCACGTCAACGGCAGGACACTGCACTACACCGCCACGGTGGGCTGGCTTCCGATACGCGACGCCAAGGGCAGGATGACCGGCCAGGTGATGTATACCGCCTACACCGTGCCCGGCAAGCACCGCCCCGTGACGTTCGCCCTCAACGGCGGTCCCGGCGCTTCGTCGGTGTACCTCAACCTCGGCGCGATCGGACCCAAGAGGGTGAAGTTCGGCGACGAGGGCGACGCCCCTTCCGACCCGGCCACGCTGCACGACAACCCCGGTACCTGGCTGGACTTCACCGACCTGGTGTTCATCGACCCCGTCGGCACCGGCTTCAGCCGCGCGCTGGTGGACAAAAAGGAAGCCACCAAACTGTTCTACAGCACCGATGCCGACATCCACTACCTGTCGCGCATCATCTACGACTGGCTGATCCGCAACGGCCGCATGGAATCGCGCAAGTACCTGGTGGGCGAAAGCTACGGCGGCTTCCGCGGCCCGCGCATTACCGAATACCTGCAGACGCAGATGGGCGTGGCCATGAACGGCGTGGTGCTGCTGTCGCCCTACCTCGACCCCGGCGCCTACGCCGACCGCTACGTGTCGCCGGTGCCGTGGATGCTGACCCTGCCGTCGATCGCCGCCGCGCACTTGGAGCGCGAAGGCAAACTGACCGGCCAGGCCATGCGGCAGATCATCGAGTACACCCGCACCACCTACGCGAGCACCCTGATGAAGGGTCACTCGGACCCGGCGGCATACGCGGCCATGATCCGCAAGGTCACCGAGCTGACCGGCCTGGATCCGGCGTTCGTGAAGCGTTCGGGCGGTCGCATTTCCACGGGCGCCTATCTGCGCGAGGCCCATCGCGACCAGGGCAAGCTGGGCAGCGTGTACGACTCCAACGTCACCACCTGGGACCCGTTCCCGTACGCGCCGCACCAGATGAGCGGCGATCCCATCCTCAACACCATCATCGCGCCCACCACCGAGGCCATGGTGCATTTCATCACGCAGACCGTGGGCTGGAAATACTACGGCCGCTACCACGCCTTGAGCTACGACGTGAACAAGCAATGGCACGAGGACAAGGACGCGCGCGAGGGCTCGGTGCAGCAACTGCGCAAGGCCGTGGCCAACGACAGCCGCCTGCACGTGCTGATCGCGCACGGCTGGAACGACCTGTCCTGCCCGTTCATGGTGTCCGAACTGGCCGTGGACCAGATGCCCGACATGGGCGGCGACGAGCGCGTCCGGGTGAGCAAGTATCCCGGCGGCCACATGTTCTACACGCGCCCGGACAGCCAGGCCGCGCTGCGCGAGGACGTGATGCGCATGTACCAGGCTACCGCGGCGCAGTGAACCCGCCGCGGCCGGCATGGCCGTCCCGCGGGCTTGTGGCCGCCAAGCCCCGGGGGCCGGCCTGCCGCACTGCCCGCGCCCAGGCCGCCGGCGTGAGGATCGCGCACAGGCCGCGCCGACGCGAGGTCCGGTCGAGCCGAAGCAGCGCCCTGTCGCGGGTGATCAGGCATGCGGCCGCCGACGCCCGCGCCAACTCAAGAAATTTCTGGTCGTCCGGATCCGTGCAACGCGGCGCGCGGCCCGCATGAATGGCCGCATGGACGTCCGTTTCCATGCTGTCGACAAAGAGGGCGTCGTAGGCTTTCTCCATCCTCTCGCAGTCGGCTCGGGACAGCCCAAGCCGCGGGTAGCGCAATACCCGGCGCCACTCCTCGCGACAGTCTCCGCGCGTGAGCGCCACCATCGCGCCGGCGCGCAGCGCGTCCAGCAACGGCTGCGTGACGGGGTCCTCGAACACGAACAGGTCCAGGCACACGTTGGTGTCGATGACCGCGCGTGCCGGCCCGCGCGGATCAGCCGCCGGCACCGGCGGACGGCTTGCGGAAACGGTAGACGAACTGGTCGGTGTGTCCGCGCACGGACGCGTCGAACACCGACACGTCATGCGGGTCGTCGGGGTTGGCAAGCACATCGCTCTTGCCGGCGAAGACGAAACCGGCGGCCTCGAGCTCCTTTTTCACCAGGGCCGGATCAATGCGGTGCAGGGTGTCGGTGGCGTCGGCTCCCGAACCGGTGGCCGCCACGTGGTCGATGACGATGAACACGCCGCCGGGTTTCAACGCGTCGAACACGCTCTTGTCGAAAGCGGCGATGTCGATGGGCATGTTGTGGTAGTCGTGGTAGTTCTGCGAAGTGAACACGATGTCGGCCTTTTCGGGCACCTTCAGCACCGCTGCCGGCTGCTCCAGCACACGCACGTTGGCGTAGTGTTCGGTGGCCGACAGCTTTTTCCACAGGGCCAGACCCTTGGCCGTGTATTTGGCCATCTCCTCGGGCCACACGGTATCGACATGTCCGTCGACTCCCACGATGCGGCTGAACACACGCGTCCAGTAACCGCTTCCGGGGTCCAGCTCCACCACCGTGTCGCCCGGTTTGACGCCGGTGAAGGCCATCACGGCGGTCATCTTCCGGCGCGCGTCGTCGGCCTTGTCGGCCTCGCGGGCCGGGTCGTTGACGGCAGATGCAATCCAGGCCGGAACCGGGGCGGTGGCGGAGGATGCCTCCTGCGGCGCGGCCTGCGCGGTGAGGGGCAGTGCCATGGTCATCATGGCCATCGTCAGCAAATGCGTGCGCATGCGGTTTCTCCCGTGGGTGCCGCGATCCATTGTGCGCCATGGGACCGGGACTTGCACCCTTGCGCCCTACCCGCGCAGGGGCCAGCACCCCAGCTCCCGGTAGGACGGCTCGCCGTCCACGCTGAGCAGGAGCCTGAAAGCCGCCGCCGGCCAAGTCAGCGGCTCCGGCAACGGCTCCGTGCCGACCGTGTTGCCAAGGCCGTAGCCCAGCGTGACGTGCGGCCGGTACGGCCGCGATCCCTCGTCCGGGAGCAGGCCCCGCTCCGCCAGCGCATCGACCAGGCCATCGCGCAGACGTTGCAGTGCCGCGTTGCAGTGGCGGCCCGCCAGCACGCACGGCGGCCGGTGCCCCGGGAAGGCGGCGACATGGTCCGCCTGCCACGTGAAGGGACCGGCACGCACGGCCTGCGCAGCCGCCCGCAGCCCGTCGATGCATGCCGGCGCAAAACATGCACGGCGTCCCAGGAAAGCCAGCGTCAAATGGTAGCGCCGCGGTGACACCCAGCGCGCCGCCCGCTCCGCCGCCAGGCGCCGCGCCAGGTCGGCGCAACGGCGGCGCGTGGCCTCATCCGGGGTCAGGGCGAAGAAAAGTCGCTGCATGGAGGATGGACGGGACGGGTGACGGACAGGAGGGAACAGTCTACGACCCGCACCGGTACCCGGGTACGGAACGGCGCGCGACCGGCCTGCCGCCATGGCCGCCCGCGCCGGCGTAGACTGGGTTGCCTCGGGAGAGGAGAAACGGCATGACCTCATCCATATCGCATCGTCGTGGCCATTACGGCTTTGATGCCCCCTATGCGCCCATCGGCATGCTGGCGGGCGCCGTCATCAGCCTGGTCATGGCGGCCGGCTGGGCCGGCGACGTGCCGCTGGTCTACGGCCCCCTGTGGCTGGGACTCTACGGCCTGCTGCTGTTGGCCATGGCCGGCAGCTATGTGTACACCACCCGCCACGGCAAGTTCGAGGTGTGGGCGGAACTGGTGGGCGGGCTTGACCTGCGCGGCGACGAGCATGTGCTGGACCTGGGCTGCGGACGCGGCCTGGTGCTGCTGGAAGTGGCCCGCCACCTGGACCGCGGCGAAGCGGTGGGCATCGACCTGTGGCATGCGGCCGACCAGTCCGGCAATGCCCGGGCGGCCACGCTGGCCAACGCGCAAGCCGAGGGCGTGGCCGGCCGCATCGCGCTGCGCACCGGCGACATCCGCGACCTGCCCTTTGCGGACAACTCGTTCGACCTGGTCGTCTCCAGCCTTGTCATCCACAACCTGCGGCTGGAAAAGGACCGCATCCGTACCCTGCAGGAAGCGGTGCGGGTGCTGCGCCCCGGCGGCCGCCTCCTGGTGGCGGATTTCCGCCAGACCCGCTTCTACGCCGAACAGCTCGACGCGCTGGGCATGACCGGCATCGCGCGGCGCAACCTCGGCTGGCGCTTCTGGTATGGCGGCCCGCCCTGGGCCACCTGGCTGGTGGATGCGCGCAAGCCCGCCTGATCAGGGCGATGCACTGGTCGCCGCGACAGGGCCATTGGCACCGGTGACCGCATCACGAATGGCGCGCAGCCTGGCTTTCAGCACCTTCTCGTTGGCCGGCCCGACGCGCACCATGAGCTTCTGCCCCACCGACAGGTTTTCCAGCTTGGGGTCGGCAAAGGCGTAGCCCTTGTCGGTTTTCACCACCGCCACGGGACCCTGCGGTTCCGGCGCCTTGAGCAGGTGGTTGATCACCGCGACCAGGCGGTCGTTGAAATAGCCGTGGGGGTAGCCCAGGTTGCGATAGGCCTGCTGGAACAGCGGGTAGGCGTGCACGTACCAGGCCACCCACTCGGATATGTCGGCATCGCGCACCCAGTGCATGTAAGTGGCATAGCGCGCGAAGTCACCGGACGACATGTACAGGTCGTCGCCCTCGCGGGAAATGGCGAAGCCGCCAGCGGGCGGTTTCATGGGCAGGATGCTGCGGCCCATGCTGCGGCGCGGCAAGGCATCGACGGTGGCCACGAAACGCTGGATGATGTCGCTGGACGCCAGCAGGTGCTTCACGCGCTCGTCGCCCAGCATGCGCGCCAGCGCCGAGGCGACGCGGGCATCACTTTCGCCTAGCGCCGGCAGGGGCGCGGTGGAGGCGCTTGCGGGTGACGAGGCGGCCTGCGCGATCGGATGGCGCGGTGCCGTGGAGGCCGCCGCGGGCGCTTGCGCGGCGGTGGCGGCGGCTGCCGGTCCCTGTTCGAGGCCGCGGTGGCCGCGCAGGTACCAGGCACCGACGATGATGAGCACGATCACGACCAGGGCCACCAGCCAGGGCACGATCCGGTTCCTCGATTTCATGGCCACCTCGCATGTTCTCCGGGGTTGAGACCGATGGTAACGCCTTTCGTTCCGGGGGGTTCCCGTCCCCGCGCACCCGGGACGCCGCCCGCCGGCATTTGACAGGCCACCGGAGCATCCCCGAATCTGGCAGCTTGTTTCACACGCGGGAGAGACGATGCCCGGACCTTCCAGCCCCCGCACGCCCACCTGGCTCGGTCATCCACGCGGCCTGGCGACCCTGTTCTTCACCGAGATGTGGGAGCGCTTCAGTTTCTACGGCATGCGCGCGTTGCTGGTGCTGTTCATGGTCGCCGCCACCGAACACGGTGGCATGGGTCTGGACGATGCCACGGCCATGGCCGTCTACGGCCTGTACATGGCCGGCGTGTACCTGACCTCGCTGCCCGGCGGCTGGATTGCCGACCGCCTGATCGGCCAGCAGAGAGCAGTATGGTACGGCGGCATCATCATTGCCGCCGGCCATTTCACGCTGGCCATTCCCGGCACCCGCGCCTTTTTCATCGGCCTGCTTCTGATCGTCGTTGGCACGGGCCTGCTCAAGCCGAATACCAGCACCCTGGTGGGCGACCTGTACCCCGAAGGCGGGGCGCGCCGTGACGCCGGCTTCTCGATCTACTACATGGGCATCAACCTGGGCGGTTTTCTCGGCCCGCTGGTCTGCGGCTGGCTCGGTCAAAAGGTGAACTGGCACTACGGCTTCGCCGCCGCCGGCGTGGGCATGGTGGCGGGGCTGATCTTCTACCGCGCCACGCGGGGCCACCTGGGGTCGACCGGCCGCACGGCCACGCCCGCCTACACCGAGCCCGGACGCCAGCGCCGCTTCCTGTCCCGCTCGTGGATCGTACTGGGGCTGGCCAGCGGCTTCCTGGTGCTGTTGACGGTACTCGGCTACACCGGCACGGTGCACTATTCGGCCATCGTCCTGCGGGCCTGGTCGGGGCTTTTCATCCTGGTCACGGGCCTGGGTTTCCTGGCCTGGATCTTCGTGTTCGGCGGCCTGGACAGCCGCGAGAAAAAACACATGGCAGCGCTGTCGATCCTGCTCCTGCTGCAGGTGCTGTTCTGGGCGGGATACGAGCAGGCCGGCTCCAACTTCAATCTCTTCGCTGAACGCTACACGCAGCTGAGCGTGTTCGGATTCAGCTTTCCCGCCTCGTGGTTCCAGAGCGAGAACTCGCTCCTGATCATCCTGCTGACCCCCTTCTTCGCCTGGCTTTGGGTGGCGCTGGGACGCCGCCAGATGGACCCCGGCACGCCTCTGAAATTCGCGCTGGGGCTGATCTTCATGGGCCTGGGCTTCGTGGTGATGACCGGCGCCGCACTGATCGTGGCCACCGGTACCCGGGTGCTGCCGACCTGGCTGGCACTGACCTACCTGCTGCACACCACCGGCGAACTGTGCCTGAGTCCGGTCGGCCTGTCGGCCACCACCAAGCTGGCCCCGCGCCGCTATGGCGGCCGCCTGATGGGCACCTGGTTCCTGTTCACCGCGCTGGGCGAGGTGGTGGCCAGCATGATCGCGGGACGCTTCAGCGCGCACGACGTCCACGGCATGCCGCGCATCTACGCCACCGTCGCCGCCGTGGCCATCGGCGTGGGCCTGCTGCTGGCCCTGTCCAGCCGCCTGATACAACGCCGCCTCATCGGAGGCCGCGCCTTGTGACGCGGGCGACCGGCATGGCGGTTTCCGACCGCCTGCCCGGAGCCCGAAAGACCGGTCGCCGGATATCGGGATACCCTGGCGCCGCTCCCGCGACAAGACCCGAGGGGCCGGTCAGGGCTTCCTGAACGGCACGGCGCCGTCCGCGGGCCAGCCGGTGTCACCGACACGCTCCAGCGTCATCTCGAAAAACCGTACCGATTCGCCGCCCGGCATGTCGCGCACGCCCACTTCGTGCCATCGACCGTCCTTGATGGTCGCGGTGTAGTGCACGGTCACGGGACCTGCCTTGATGCTCCACTTGTAGCCATCGTCGGTGAGCTCGAACGGGAAGTTGCCCGCATGCCCCTGGGCGTAGGCGCGCATGGTGTAGGCCCGGGTGGAGGGATCGTAGGACACGATGCCCAGCGCATTGAAGCCGACGCGCCCGTCGGACTCGTAGCCGCGCCCTTCCATCACCATGACCGAGCCGCCCAGGAACGGCCCCACGCGTTCGGTCTGCGTGATGACGTGCTTGCCCGTGGGCAACGTCATGGTGGCCTTGCCGCGCCAGATGCCGGCCATGTCCGCCAGCGGCTGCATGGCCGTGCGCTGGGCGTCCAGGGTGGCTCGGGGATCCGGCCGCTGCGGCGGGGCCGCCAGGGCCGTGCCGGTACCGGCACACATCAGCATCCACGCCACGCCCGCCCGCATGTACTTGTTCATGATGTCCTCCCGCTTGGCGCCGGCGGCTTGCCGGCGCACCCATCATGCGGAGGATGTCGGGGGCCCGCCAGAAGCCGGTGCCACCCATCGGGGCTGACACCTGTCAGGCAGAGCGCCGTTTCAACGCAGTTGGCTGTCCTTGCTGCCGCGCCGGTTGTAGCCGCCAAAAGCGGCATGTTCGCGGTCGAACGCTTCCTGGCACGGCAGGCACAGGCGCACGCCCGCCACGGCCCTGCGCCGGGCCTCGGGAATCGGATCGCCACATTCCTCGCAATGCGTCGCGGACGGTCCCTTGCGCATCTGGCTGCGCGCACGCTTGACCGCGTCCTCGACGGTGGCATCAATCTGGTCGTTGACGGCGTTGTCGCCGGCCCAGCCGGTGGCCATGTCGTCCTCCGCTCTCCGGAATCAGGTATCGACGGGCAGCAGCCTGCCCCGATTCCAGAATGGGGGCAACCGGTGCCGATCCAAAGGCCCGCGTACCCGCGCTGTTGACAAGCCGGCCGATTGCGGCACCCTAGGTACCTTGTTACCTGTCATGACAGTATTTTGAGCGACGCCGACTTTCGCCCACCCAACATGGCGCTGACCACCATCGGGCTGGGGCTGGCGACGTTCATGCGCGTGCTCGATACCACGATCGCCAACGTGTCGCTGCCGACCATCGCGGGCAACCTGGGAAAAAGCTACAGCCAGGCTACCTGGGTCATCACCTCGTTCGCCGTGTGCATGGCCATCACCCTGCCCCTGACCGGCTATCTCAGCCGCCGCTTCGGGCAGACCCGGCTGTTCGTGTGGTGCACGTCCCTGTTCTCGTTGGCTTCGCTGATGTGCGGCCTGTCCCACTCCATGGGCATGCTGCTGTTTTTCCGCGCCGTCCAGGGCGCGGTGTCCGGGCCCATGTATCCGGTCACGCAGAGCCTGATGATCGCCACCTACCCCAAGGACAAGCGTGGCATGGCACTGGCGCTCATCGGCATGATCACCATCGTCGCGCCGATCGTGGGGCCGGTGCTGGGCGGCTGGATCACCAGCAGCTACTCCTGGGAGTGGATCTTCCTCATCAACGTGCCCATCGGCATCTTCTGCAGCGCGGTCATCGCCACGCAGCTGGCCGGCATGCGGGAAAAGACCGAGCGCCCGCGCATGGACTACGTGGGCCTGGTCACGCTGGTCATCGGAGTGGGAGCGCTGCAGATCCTGCTGGACAAGGGCAACGACGCGGACTGGTTCCATTCCACCCAGATCGTGGTGCTGGCCGTGGTGTCGGCGATCGCGCTGGCGGTGTTCCTGATCTGGGAGCTGACCGACGACGATCCCATCGTCGACCTGCGCCTGTTCCGTCACCGCAATTTCGCCGCCGGCACGCTGGTGCTGGTGCTGTCCTACGCCGCGTTCTTCGGCATGGGCCTGCTGTTGCCGCTGTGGATGCAGCGGGTGCTGGACTACGACGCGCTCTGGGCCGGCCTGGCCAGCGCGCCGGTGGGGTTCTTTCCCATTCTGCTGACCTTCTTCGTCGGCAAGTACGGGCCGCGCATGGACCTGCGCCTGCTGGCCGCGGTGGCCTTTCTGGTGTTCGGCGCCACCAGCCTCGCCTATGCCGGCTTCAACGCCCAGGTCGGGTTCCGTTCGGTGGCCATGGTGCGCCTGTTCCAGGGTTTCGGCACGGCGCTGTTCTTCATGCCCGTACTGACCATCCTGCTCTCGGATCTGGAAGGCCGGGAAATCGCCGCCGGCTCCGGCACCTCCACCTTCCTGCGCACCCTGGGCGGCAGTTTTTCGGCGTCCATCATCACCTTTCTGTGGGACCGCGGCGCGGTGGCCCACCATGTGGACCTGGTCGCGCATGTCAATCCGTACAACCCGCTGGCCATGGACGCGATCCAGAATGCGCTGCCCGGCACCACGCGGCAGGCACTGGCATCCATCAACGCGACCATCACGCGGCAGAGCTTCCAGATGTCGTTCAACGACATCATGCAGATGCTGGGCCTGATCCTGCTGGCGCTGATCCCGATCCTGTTCCTGACCCGACCGCCATTTGACGGCGGGCGGCGCGGCAAGGCCCGGTCCCGGATCAGCCGTCGCCGGAAAAGCGCCGCGGCGTGACCAGCACCGCCAGCAACAGCAGCACCGCCACTACCAGGCCGGCGACGTACAGGTGCGACGTCGCCATGCCGATGGTGTCGCGCAGGTAGCGGCGCGCCGCCGCCGGCAAGGTCGATCCCTGCAGGGTGTCGATGACCTTGTTGATGTCCCGCGGCACGCTGTCGCGCAGTGCGGCCGGTACCTGCGCCAGCCGCTCACGCAGGGTGGCGTTGAAGATGGCGCCCATCAGCGCCGCACCGAGGCTGCCGCCGAGATAGCGTGAAAACATGTTGGCGCCGGTGACCACACCGCGCCGGTCCCAGCCCACCACCGACTGCACGCCCACCAGCAACGGCGTGGACAGCAGGCCGAAGCCGGCGCCCAGAAGCACCGTGTCGGCCACCGCCATCCAGGCCGGCACCGGCCGCGGGAACAGGGCGAACGCGGCGGTGGCCAGCACGATCAGGGCCGCACCCACCAGCGCCGTCTGGCGAAAGCCGACCCGCATGTAGAGGCGCCCCGAGAACGAGGATGCCAGCGGCCAGCCGATGCTCATGCTGGCCAGCACCAGGCCGGACCCGATCGCGCCGAGGCCCAGCACCGATTGCGCGAACGTCGGCAGGTAGGCATTGGGTGCCATCATCACCACGCCCATGCCGATGGTGGCGAGGTTGGCACCGCTGAGCACGCGTCGCCGCCACAGCCACCCCGGCATGATCGGCTCGCGGGCGTGGCGTTCGACCCACACCAGGGCCGCGGCCAGCACGACCACGCCGGCCAGGATGCCGGCACTGGTGGACGACCACCAGGGCCAGCTCTGGCCGCCCTGCAGCAGACCGAAGATCAGCAGCCCGCCGGTGGCCAGGACCAGCACCGCGCCGGCGTAGTCGATGGCATGCTCGCGGCGCTCGACCTTTTCGTGCAGGAACGCCCCCAGCAGCCCCATGGCCACCACGCCGATGGGCAGGTTGATGAGGAAGATCCAGCGCCACGACAGGTATTCCGCGAACGCGCCGCCCAGCACCGGCCCGACGATGGCCGCGACACCCCACACGCTGGACAGCCAGCCCTGGATGGCGGCACGCTCGCGCACGGAATACAGGTCGCCGGCCAGCGTGGCCACGGTAGCCATGATGGAGCCGGCGCCGATGCCCTGCAGCCCCCGGAACACCACCAGCATCGGCATGTTCCAGGCCACGGCGCAGGCCGCCGAGCCGGCCAGGAAAATCACCGTACCGCCCAGCAGGATGGACTTGCGCCCGAACAGGTCGGCCAGCTTGCCGTAGATCGGGATGGTCACCGTCTGCGCCAGCAGATAGATCGAGAACACCCAGCTGAACAGCGAGAATCCGCCCAGGTCCGCGACGATCTGCGGAATGGCGGTGGACACGATGGTGGTGTCCATGGCCGCCAGCATCATGGTGCACATCAGCGCCGCCAGTATCCACGGGCGCTGATCGGGTCGGTCCCCGTTGCCGGTGCGGGCGGGCGAGACGGTCGAGGGAGTCATGCCGGTATGGTACAGGCGGGCACGGGACCCGGAACTCGGACCCGAGGCCCGGGGCCCGATCTTCGGAGGCGTTCGGGGAGGGACGGGGTCGGCCGGCCTTGAATCGGCCGCGACGACCGCCCGGCCGGGCCCGAGGCCCGGCCGGGCGGCCAACTCCTCAGGCGAACGGGTCGCGCAGCACGATGGTGTCGTCGCGGTCGGCGCCGGTGGCAACCAGGGCCAGCGGGCAGCCGGACAGTTCCTCGATGGCCCGCAGGTAGGCGCGCGCCGCCGCCGGCAGCTTGTTCCACTCGCGCACGCCGCTGG
>CAZMXV010000071.1:0-12602 GCA_964570295.1 uncultured Rhodanobacteraceae bacterium | reverse complement strand
AGATGGATCCGTTCATCCACTACGGCATCGCCGCGGGGATGCAGGCCTTGTCCGACGCGGGCTTCGAAATCACCGACGCCAATGCCGACCGCATCGGCGTGGCCGTGGGCGCCGGCATCGGTGGCCTGCACACCATCGAGCGCACCAGCATCGATTATCACGAGCGCGGTCCGCGTCGCATCTCCCCGTTCTTCGTGCCCAGTTCCATCATCAACATGGTCTCGGGCCAGCTCTCGATCATGCTCGGTCTCAAGGGGCCCAACTTCGCCTGTGTCACGGCCTGCACGACGGCCGCGCACAATATCGGCCTGGCCATGCGCACCATCCAGTACGGTGACGCCGACGCCATGCTGGCCGGGGGCGCGGAGTTCGCCACCACCGGTACGGCCGTGGGCGGTTTCTGCTCGGCCAAGGCCATGTCCACCCGCAACGATGCGCCGGAGAAGGCCAGTCGTCCGTGGGACGCCGGCCGCGACGGCTTCGTGTTGGCTGATGGCGCGGGGGTGGTGCTGCTGGAAGAGTACGAAGCGGCCAAGGCGCGTGGCGCCAACATTCTGGCCGAGCTGATCGGTTTCGGCATGAGCGGCGACGCGTATCACATCACCGCCCCCAGCCCCGGTGGCGAGGGGGCGGGACGCTGCATGCAGCATGCGCTGGACGACGCCGGCGTGAATCCGTCCGAGATCGGCTACATCAATGCCCATGGCACCTCCACGCCGCAGGGTGACCTGGCCGAGGTGGAGGCCGCCAAGCGCGTGTTCGGTGATCATGCACACAAGCTGATGATGAGCTCGACCAAGTCGATGACCGGGCATCTGCTGGGTGCCGCCGGTGGCGTCGAGGCCATCTTCTCCATCCTGGCCATGCGTGACGGCGTGATTCCGCCCACCATCAACCTGGACGAGCCCGGCGAAGGCTGCGACCTGGACTTCGTGCCGCATACCGCGCGCGAGGCGAAGGTGGACGTGGTCGTGTCCAACTCGTTCGGTTTCGGCGGCACCAACGGTTCGCTGGTCTTCCGCCGCATCTGAGGCATCGCGGAGGACGTGCGCGATTCCCCGCATGGCGCGGCTGCGGCCGAGCCTCCCCTCGTACGCGAATTGCCGGCCCGGCCCGACCTGGCGGCCTTGGCGGCGACCTTTCCCGGGCGCTACCCGTGCCTGCTGGAAAGCGTGGCGCACGGCACGCCGACATCGCGCTGGGACCTGCTGCTGGCGTTTCCGGAAGAAACCTTGTGCCTGGAAGCCGACGGCAGCCTGCGGCGCGACGGCGTGCCGGTGCCCTCGGGCGACTTTCTGGCCGAGCTGGACCGGGCCTGGCACGCCGCGCGCCGCGCGCCGCACGGTGACGGCCTGCCGTTCCATGGTGGCTGGGCGCTGTTCCTCGGCTACGAACTGGCGGCATGCATCGAGCCGCGCCTGCGCCTGCCGGCTTGCTCCGATCCGTTGCCGGTGGCAATGGCCTTGCGATGCCCGGCGGCCATCCTTCACGACCACGCGCAGAACACCACCTGGCTGCTGGCCGAGGCCGGCCGGGACGAGCTGCTGGAGCGCATGCGGCAGGATGCCGGGCGCGCGGCATGGCCGGATCGCCGTCTTCCCGAGGTGGCATGTCTGGACGAAGACGACCCGCAACGCTTTCTGGAGGCGGTGGCACGCACCCGTGACTATCTGGAGCGGGGCGATGTTTTCCAGGCCAACCTGTCGCGCGCCTGGACGGCGCGCTTCGCGCGAACTCCCGTGCCGGCGGCCCTGTACGATGCACTGCGACGGGCCAATCCGGCCCCGTTCGCGGCGCTCTGGCAGCAGCCCGGGTGGGCCGTTGCCAGCTCGTCGCCGGAACGCCTGGTGAGCGTGCGCGACGGCGTGGCCGAAACCCGGCCCATTGCCGGCACCCGGCCGCGCCACCACGGCGACGACGAGGCGGCCCGTATCCGCGAGCTGGTTGGCCACCCCAAGGAGCGTGCCGAGCACATCATGCTGGTGGATCTGGAGCGCAACGACCTGGGGCGTGTATGCCGCCCCGGCAGCGTGCACGTGGACGAGTTGATGGTGGTGGAAAGCTACGCCCACGTGCACCACCTGGTGTCCAACGTGCGGGGGCACCTGCGCGAGGGCACCACGCCAGGGCAGGTGATCGCTGCCACGTTCCCCGGTGGCACCATCACCGGCTGCCCCAAGGTGCGCTGCATGGAAATCATCGCCGAGCTGGAGGGGGAGGGACGCGGTGCCTACACCGGCAGCATCGGCTACCTCGACCGTGATGGCGACATGGATCTCAATATCCTGATCCGGACCCTGGTCGTGGCCGGTGACCGGGCGCGTTTCCGCGCCGGAGCGGGTATCGTGGTCGACTCGGTGGCCGGGGACGAACTCGAGGAGACCCGTGCCAAGGCCCGCGGCCTGATCCGCGCACTGGAGATCCACGATGACGGCGCGCCTGCGCATCAACGGCAAGCCTGACGCCGCTCTGGCGGCCGATGACCGGGGCCTGTGCTACGGCGACGGCCTGTTCGAGACCCTCTGGCTGCGGCATGGCCGGGCCCCGTTGTGGAAGCGGCACATGGCGCGCCTGGCCGAAGGCTGCTGCCGACTGCGTCTGCCGGCCCCGGAAGCGGCATGGTTGCACGAAGAGGTACGGCACGCGGCCGCAGGCCTGGACACCGCCGTGGTCCGTGTCACCTGGACGCGCGGCACCGGCCCGCGCGGCTATGCCGTGCCGCCCGCCACGACCCCGACTTGCGTGGTGGCGGCCGCGGAAGCCCCGTGCACGCGGCCGGATTGGTACCATCATGGCATCCGGCTGCACCTGTGCCGGACGCGCCTGGCAGTCCAGCCGGCGCTGGCCGGCCTGAAGCACCTCAACCGGCTGGAACAGGTACTGGCTCGGGACGAATGGCATGACGACAGTGTGGAAGAGGGTTTGATGCTCGACCTTGAGGACCGTGTGATCGGCGCGACCGCCGCCAACCTTTTCGCCGTGGCCGGCGGCTGCCTGCGTACCCCCGCGGTGACACGCTGTGGTGTCGCGGGCACGGCCCGTGCCGAAATCCTGGCCCGCCATCCCGACACCCGTGTCGACGACATGACGCTGGACGAACTGCTGCAGGCCGACGAGGTCTTCCTGACTTCCGCCGTGCGCGGCATCGTGCCGGTGCGTGCGCTGCACGACAGGGCCTGGGAGCCGGGGCCGCATACCCGAGCGCTGCAGGCCGCGTGGCATGCGGCGGGCCTGCCGCCGCAGGTGGCGGCATGAAGCGCATGCGCGGGGGCGCCGTGGCACGCCTGCTGCTGGGACTGCTGCTGTTCGCCCTGATCGCGGCCGGCGGCATCTTCTGGCACGACTATTCGCGCTTCGTGCATTCCCCGCTGGCCGTGCAGGGAGCAGGCCAGACCATCGACATCGCGAAGGGCAGCAGCTTCAAGCGCATCGTGGCCAAGCTGCGGGCGCGCCGGTTGAGCCCGGCGCCGGCCATCTACTGGCGCATCCTGGCCATGCGCATGGGCGTGGCCAAGTCGCTGAACGCCGGCGAGTACGCCCTGCCGCGGGGCATCACGCCGCAGACCCTGCTCGAACACATGGCGACAGGGCAGGTGAAACGCTACCGCTTCACCCTGGTCGACGGCTGGACGTTCAAGCAGGTACGCGCGGCACTGGCCCGGACACCGAAGCTGGTCCACGACAGCGCGGACATGGATGATGCCGCCATCATGCGGCGAATCGGCGCGGGCGACGAAAAGCCGGAAGGCCGCTTCCTTCCCGAAACCTATGCCTACGTGAAGGGCGACAGCGACCTCGACCTGCTGAAGCGCGCCTACCAGGCCATGCGGAAAACACTGCGGCAGGAGTGGTCCGGGCGCGCGCCCGACCTGCCGCTGGCGTCGCCCTATCAGGCACTTGTCCTGGCCTCCATCGTGGAGAAGGAAACCGCGCGGGCCGACGAGCGCACGCGCATCGCCGGCGTGTTCGTGCGCCGGTTGCAGGCCCACATGCCGCTGCAGACCGATCCCACGGTGATCTACGGCATGGGGGACGACTACAAGGGCGACATCACCTGGAAGGCGCTGCGGGCCGACACGCCATGGAACACCTACGTGCACGCCGGGCTGCCGCCGACCCCCATCGCCATGCCGGGCAGGGCGGCCATCCATGCCGCGTTGCATCCGGCCGACGGCAAGGCGCTGTATTTTGTCGCCCGCGGCGACGGCAGCGGGCGCCACGTGTTTTCCGATACGCTGGCCGAGCACAACCGCGCCGTGGCCTGCCATCAGCTGAAGCGGTGCCGCTGATGCCGGGCCAGCCTGGTGGTCGGGTTTTTTGTGCACCGGGTCTCGGGCTTCGGACCCCGGTCCGGTTCGGAGTATCGGCATGAACGGCCTTTTCATCACCCTCGAAGGCGGTGAAGGTGCAGGCAAGAGCACCTTGCTGGAGCGGCTGCGCAGCCACCTGGAAAACCGTGGCATCGAGCCGCTGCTGACCCGTGAACCGGGCGGCACCCGGCTGGGAGAAAGCGTGCGCGGGCTGGTACTGGAGAACGGGCATGGCGAGGTCTGTGCCGAGTCCGAACTGCTGCTGATGTTCGCCGCGCGCGCCCAACTGGTGCGCCAGGTGCTGCGTCCGGCGCTGGCGGCGGGACGTTGCGTGCTTTGCGACCGCTTTGTCGACGCCAGTTATGCCTACCAGGGCGGTGGCCGCGGCCAGCCTGCGGATCGCATCGCCGCGCTGGAGGCCTGGGCCGTGGACGGCTTGAAGCCCGACCTGACCCTGCTGCTGGACCTGCCGGTGGCAGACGGACGCCGACGCATCGCCGGACGCCCCGTCACCGACCGCATCGAGAGCGAGGCGGAGACCTTCTTCGAGCGCGTGCGTGTCGCCTATCGTGCCCGTGCCGCCGCCGAGCCGGCGCGTTTCCACGTGATCGACGCCAGCCGCGATATCGACGACGTGCTGGCGCAGGCGGTGGCGGCGGTGGACGCCTGCCTGGAGGATCGTCGCCCATGACCATGCCGCCGTGGCACCGTGACGCCTGGAACCGTCTGCACGCGCGCCGCGAGCGCGGGGCCATGCCGCACGCCCTGCTGCTGGCCGGTCCGGCCGGGCTGGACAAGCGGGGTTTCCTGGACCGCCTGGCACGCACGCTGCTGTGCGACCAGCCCGCCAACGGGATGGCTTGCGGAACCTGCCGTGCCTGCCGGCTCATGCAGGCCGGCACCCATCCGGATCATGTCGCGATCACGCTGGAGCTCAATACCAGCGGCAAGCCGCGCAAGGAAATCGTCGTCGAGCAGATACGCGGCCTGTCCTCGCGGCTGGCCATGGCCAGCCAGTTCGGCGGCTGGCAGGTCGCCGGCATCGACCCGGCCGACGCCATGAACCCCTCTGCCGCCAATGCCTTGCTGAAGACTCTGGAGGAGCCCACCGGAGCCAGCATCATCGTGCTGGTGGCCGATGCGCCATGGCGCCTGCCGCAGACGATCCGCAGCCGCTGCCAGCGCATCGATTTCCGTTTGCCGCCGCATGACGAAGCCCTGGCGTGGCTGGAGCAGTCGGGTGTGGCCGGTGCCGGGGACGCCCTGGACGCGGCTGGCGGCAATCCCGGCCTGGCCGCGGCCTGGGCCGGTGACGGCATGCTTGCGGAACGGGAGAAGGTGCGCTCGGAACTGGTCGCCCTGGCCCAGGAGCGGAGTGACGTGTACACCGTGATGCGACGCTGGATTGGCGACGAACACCTGGCCCGACGTCTGTGGTTCGCCGCGCAGATGGCGGCCATGGACGCGCGCGCCCGCGTCCGCGGCGACCGCGGAGCGCTCGAAAGTCGCCTGGACGACGAGGGACTGGGGTCCTGGTTCCAGCAGGCGAATCGCGCACGCGAGGCGTTGCGTGGTCCGTTGCGCCCCGACCTGCTGGTCCTGGACCTGTTGTCGCACTGGCGCTGATGCACGCCGGACCCCATGCCGTCCCGTCTCCCGACGCCCCGGCCGGCGTCGATATCCTGCCACGCCTGCACCGGGCGCGGCTGCTGCTGGTGGCGCCCCATCCCGACGACGAGTCGCTGGCGACGGGTGGCCTCATCCAGCATGCCGTGCGGGCCGGTGCCCGTGTCCACGTCGTGCAGGTCACCGACGGCGACAACAATCCCTGGCCGCAGCGCTGGCTGGAGCGGCGCCTGCACATCGGGCCCGCCGAGCGCCGCCGCTGGGGCCGGTGCCGCAGCGACGAGATGCTGGAGGCCATGCGGCAGCTCGGCCTGGACGCCTCCTCGCGATGGCGGCTTGGCTGGCCGGACCTTGGCGTCACGCGGCAACTGCAGACAGCGAGATCCGATGCCGTGGAGCGCATGGCGGACATCCTGCGCGAGTCCGCTCCGGACATCGTGGTCATGCCGTCGCTGGGCGACTGCCATCCGGACCACGGTGCCTGCCATGTGCTCGTGCGTCTGGCCATGGTGCATGCGGGGTTCCGGGGGGCATGCCTGGTCTACCAGGTGCACGGCCCCCGACCCGTCGCGGGACAGCGCGTGGCGCTTTGCCTGGATGCGGCCATGCGCGAAGGCAAGCGTCGCGCCATCCTGGCCCATGCCACCCAGGTGGCGCTGGCACGCGGGCGCCTGCTGGCCCGCGCCGGAGCCGAAGAGGTCCTGTACGAACTGCCTGCAGCCACGCTCGGGGTGCGGCCTGCGTCAGCCCGGATCGTGCCACTGCCATGGCGACCGTCCCGGCTGCTGTGGCCCTGGCTGGAACTGACACTGGCTCACCCGGACGGGGTCCAGGCATGGAAGTGGCACCAGGCTCCCCTGTCGACGCGAGACGGCGTCACGTGTCTGGCACTCCCCCCCGAGGCCGCACGCGGACCGTTGTTCGCAAAGCTGAAACTGCGATGCCGGTCACCCTGGATCTTCGATCACTGGGGCTGGCATGACTTGACCGCCGCCGCCGCCTCGCGCGAAGCTGTGGATTGAACAGGAAAAATCGGGACACGAGCATGACCGGTACGCCGAAACAGGGCATGTTGTCGCTGAAGATCGACGACAAGGCAGCATTGCATGGCGCCTACATGAGCTTTCTCAAGAACGGCGGCCTCTTCGTGCCGACGACCCAGCGCTACAGCCTGGGCGACGAAGTGGTGCTGATGATCAACCTCGTCGAAGCCGGCGAGCGCATGCTGGTCGCCTGCAAGGTAGCCTGGGTGACGCCGTCGGGTACCGGCAACCGTACTCCCGGCGTGGGGGTGCACTTCAACGAAGCCGGCGGCGATGGCGAAGTGGCACGTACCAAGATCGAGGCCATTCTCGGCGGCATGCTCAATTCCCAGCGCCCCACGCAGACCATGTGAGCCGCCCGGCTCCCTGGAGGCATTCGTCATGGTGGCGTGGAAAGAAGTGGGTGGTGTGGCGGTCCTGCCGAGACATCGGGCGACCTGCCATTGCGGTGCGGTGGTGCTGGAGCTCGACCTTCCCGACGGCATCATTGATCCACGACGGTGCGACTGCTCCTTCTGCCGGCGCCGCGGCGCGATCGCCGCCTCCGTGCCCCTGGACGGCCTGCACGTGGTGAAGGGCACCGAACACCTCGCGCTCTACCAGTTCAACACGCGCACGGCGAAGCACTATTTCTGCACCCGCTGCGGCATCTACACGCACCACCGGCGGCGCTCGCACCCGGACCAATACGGCTACAACGTCGGCTGTCTCGAAGGGATCAACCCGTTCGCCCTCGGGGCTGTTCCGGTCGAGGACGGCGTCCACCACCCCTCGGATCAACCCGCCGCCTGAATCGAGCGGTCGTGCATGAGCGTCAGGGAGGCCATGAAAAAGGCCGCCTGGAATAGGCGGCCCGATTCGTGGATTTTGTTGGTCGGGGAGACAGGATTTGAACCTGCGACTTCTACGTCCCGAACGTAGCGCTCTACCAGGCTGAGCTACACCCCGACGGGAGGCCGGCAATGATAATGGCGCATGCGTGTCTTGGCAACGCCTTTTTGTGGCGTCGGGGGCGTCATTCCATGCCGCGGGCATGCGTTTCGGGCATGTGCCGTGCCTGCCGTGGCGGTTCAGGCCGCCGCGCCGGACAGGTTAAACTAGGGGACTGTCGTTTTCCCTGCAGGAGTTTCCATGGCGCAGTCCCTGGCACGTACCATTCCCGGCACGCTCGAGCTGCTGCCGCTGGAACAGGTGGGCTTCCAGCGCATGCTGGACACCATCCGCCGCAATTACGAGCGGTTCGGATTCCTGCCGATCGAGACACCGGCGATCGAGTTTGCCGACGTGCTCCTCACCAAGACCGGCGGCGAAACCGAGCGGCAGGTGTATTTCGTGCAGTCGACCGGCGCCCTGGAGCAGGGCGGCAAGCCCGACCAGGCCCTGCGTTTCGACCTTACCGTGCCCCTGGCACGCTACGTGGCCCAGCACGAGCGCGAACTGGCGTTTCCGTTCCGGCGCTACCAGATGCAGCGGGTTTACCGCGGCGAGCGCGCGCAGCGCGGGCGCTTCCGCGAGTTCTACCAGTGCGACATCGACGTGATCGGCAAGGACAGCCTGTCAATCCGCTACGACGCCGAAATTCCAGCCGTCATCCATGCCGTGTTCAGCGATCTTTGCATCGGCGAATTCACCATCCAGATGAACCACCGCAAGCTGATGCGCGGTTTCTTCGAAGGCCTGGGCATCGGGGACCCCGAGCGCCAGACCCTGGTGCTGCGCGAGGTCGACAAACTGGACAAGCGCGGCCCCGACTACGTGCGCCAGACGCTGGTCGGCGAGGCGTTCGGGCTTTCCCCGGAGGCGGCCGACCGGATTCTGGAGTTCGTGCAGGTGCGCTCCACCTCATTGGGCGATGCGCTCGAGAAGCTGGATGCGCTGGGGCCGGGCAGCGACACGTTCGAGCAGGGGCGCGCCGAGTTGAAGGACGTGTTGCGGCTGATCCACGCCTTCGGCGTGCCTGAATCGGCCTTCGCACTGAACCTCTCCATCGCCCGCGGCCTGGATTACTACACCGGCATGGTCTACGAGACCACGCTTGACGAACATCCCGACATCGGCTCGATCTGTTCCGGCGGCCGCTACGACAATCTGGCCAGCCAGTACACCAAATCGAAGCTGCCCGGCGTGGGCATTTCCATCGGTGCCACGCGCCTCTACTGGCAGCTGCGCGAGGCCGGGCTGATCGAGGCCGGGCAGGGCAGCACGGTCGAGGCCCTGGTCACGCAGATGGACGACGACAACCTGCCGGCGGCGCTGGCGCTGGCCACCGACCTGCGTAGTGCCGGCATCGCCACGGAAGTCGTGCTGGATGGCGCCAAGCTGGGCAAGCAGCTGAAATACGCCAATCGTGCCGGCATCCGTTTCGCGTTGATGCAGGGCGAGGACGAGCTGGCCCGCAACGTGGTTACGGTCAAGGACCTGCTCCGCAACGAGCAGTTCGAGGTTCCACGCGGTGAACTGGCCCGATCGCTGCGCGTGGAATTGGAACAGGCCGACGCCATGGGGTGAGCGGCGCCATCGCACGCGGGCGTCGCCCCGGCCATACGGCAATCATTCGGCCGCGTCCCGACGAGGGGCGCGGCCACCCATCCGGAGTTCTACAGTGAGCAAGTCGCAAACCATCATTCTCGACGGCAACAGCCTGACCCGAAGCCAGGTCGTGCAGGTGGCGCGCGGCGCCCGCGTGGCACTGGATGGCGCCAGGCTGGGCCGGGTCCAGCGGACCGCCGACTTCCTGGCCGAAAAAGTGAGTTGCGGCGAGCCCATCTACGGCGTCACCACCGGCTTCGGCAGCAATGCCGACAAACTGCTGGGCGCGCACCGCGTGCGCGACGAGTTGCCGGGCGGCAACCCCGACCGGCCCGCCGGCACCCTGATGGAGGAGCTGCAGCACAACCTCATCGTCACTCATGCGGTCTGCGTGGGCGAGCCGTTCGCGGCCGAGGTGGTGCGCGCCATGCTGGTGATCCGCATCAACACGCTGATGCGGGGCCATTCCGGCATTCGCGCCGTCACCCTCAACGCGCTGGCCGATCTGCTCAACCGCGACGTGGTGCCGGTGATTCCGCAAAAAGGCTCGGTGGGTGCCAGTGGCGACCTGGCACCGCTGTCGCACCTGGCCATCGTGCTGCTGGGTGGCGGCGAAGCCTTCTTCGACGGCGAGCGGCTGCCCGGCGCGGAGGCGCTGAAGCGCGCCGGCCTGAAGCCGATCCGGCTGTCCTTCAAGGAAGGCCTGGCGCTCAACAACGGCACCACGCAGATGCTGGCCACGGCGGTGCTGGCGCTGGAACGCATGCAACGCCTCCTGCAGACTGCCGATATGGCCGCGGCCATGAGCCTGGATGCCTTCGCCGGACGCAGCGGAGCCTTGCGCGAGGAGGTGCATGCCCTGCGTCCGCATCCGGGGCAGGTGGCCACGGCCGAGCGCGTGCGCCGGCTGCTGGAAAAATCCACCCTGGTGGATATCCCGTATCACCTGGTGCCGCGTTTCCGCCCGTGGACGGCGCAGGCCTGGAGCGCGCCCGAACAGCAGAGCCAGCGTTTCGATATCGCCTGGGATTGGGTGCCCGTGGACGAGCGCCACGGTCGCGAGGCGTTCTACCAGCGCTTCCTGCCGTTCAAGGGCGGCAAGAAGCACCAGCCACAGGATGCCTATTGCCTGCGCTGCATGCCGCAGGTGCACGGTGCCGTGCGCGACGCCGTGGCCCAGGCCTGCCGGGTCATCGACATCGAACTCAATGCCGTCACCGACAATCCGCTGGTGTTCCCGGATGCGAAGAACCCGCGGTTCATCGAAGACCAGGTGATTTCCGCCGGGCATTTCCACGGTATGCCGCTGGCGCTGGCGATGAGCTACGTCAAGGCCGCCATTCCGGTGCTGGCCTCGATCTCCGAGCGCCGTCTCAACAAGCTGGTGGATGCGGCCAACAACGACGGTCTGCCGCCTTTCCTTACCGGCAACGAGGACGCCACCGATTCGGGCTTCATGATCGTGCAATACACCGCCGCCGCGCTGGTCAACGACCTGGCCACGCGCGCCCATCCGGCCAGCGTGTATTCCATCCCGACCAGCGCCAACGCCGAGGACCACGTGTCCATGGGCGCCAACGAGATCCGCCACGTCCTGGACATGACCAACGACCTGGGTCATGTGCTGGGGCTGGAACTGTACACCGCCGCGCAGGCACTGGAATACCGTCAGGACATGCTCAACGCGGCCCGCGACCTGGCCTGCGCCGGCGACATCGAGGCCCTGGCCGAAAAGGTCAGTGGAGCGCCGCGCGAAGACACCGAGTCCCATGCCGCCTTCCATGCGGAAGTGGGGCAACTGATGAAGGCCTTGGCCGAGGCCGACGAATTCCGCCCCGGCGAAGGCGTCGCCAAGGCTTTCGCGATCCTGCGCCGGCACATCGACTTCCTGCGCCGCGACCGCGCCATGGACGCGGACGTGCAGACCGCCTGCCGGCTGGTGGCCGACGGCGCCTTTGTCGGCGGCTAGGGACGGCTATCCCGCCCGCCGTGCGGCGCGGCCCACGCGCGGCCGTGGTGGGCGGGAGCTGTCAGGCTTCATGTAGAGATCGCGGAGCGGCTTGGAGGGATGCCGTCGTTTCGCAGGGGAACCTGGCAAGGGGAAGGCGCCTGCAGCGGCATGCCGTTTCGGGCAACGGTTGTGGGAGGGGTGCCTCGACACGCTACCCATCTGGTCTGGCATACGGTTGCATCCTCGCAGCCACTTCATCCCCACGGGCCTCCGAAGACCTGATTCCCCCTGGTGTAGAGAATCCCGGGGGCGTATCGGCAGCAGCGATCGCGGCCATGGGCTGTTTCCGCAGGCAATCCTGACGGACCGTGCAACGCAAATCTTTCGATGCGGGAAAAGCGGCTTGTGCCATCGCCCGGCGGGGAGTACGATTGCGCCATCGTACTAACACGCTATTACATTGATCCGATGAAACGTCGAAGCATCGAACCCGCGGATTCGCGCAAACCGGCCGAGGAGGCCTTGTGTCGCGCGCTGTTGTCGTTGAAGGACGTGCCCACCATGCGGGCGTTCCTGCATGACCTGTGCACGCCGGCGGAGCTGGAGGCGCTGACGGATCGCTGGAAGGTGGTGCCGTACATCCTGGAGGGCATGCCGTACCGCGAAATCCACGAGGTGACGGCGGTCAGCATCACCACCATCGGGCGCGTGGCACGCTTTCTCAACGAAGGCAACGGCGGTTACCTCAAGGCGGTCAAGGCCACGGCCCGGGGGGCCGGAAAGAAGAAGCCGGCATCATGAAACCACGCGATCGTTTGCGTATCGCCGCGCAAAAGAGCGGCCGTCTCAGCGAGGCCGGGCTGGACCTGCTGGCGCGTTGCGGCGTGCGTTTCCGGCGTAGCCGCGACAAGCTGTTCTGCTTCGGCGAGAACCTGGCCATTGACCTGCTGTTGGTGCGCGACGACGACATTCCGGGTCTGATCGCCAACGGCAGTTGCGACCTCGGGATCGTCGGGCGCAACGTGCTGGAGGAGGCCGCACTGGGCATGGCCGATGCCGGGATGCTGCAGGAACTGCGGCCACTGGGGTTCGGCCAGTGCCGCCTGTCGCTGGCGTTGCCGCAGGATATGCCCTGGCAGGGGC
>CAZMXV010000070.1:0-12614 GCA_964570295.1 uncultured Rhodanobacteraceae bacterium | reverse complement strand
CCAGGCGCACGCCCAGTTCCTGCAGCGCGAACGGCTTGGTCATGTAGTCGTCGGCACCGGACTCGAAGCCGGTGATCTTCTGTTCCAGCGCGTCGCGCGCGGTCAGCATCAGGATCGGGGTCTGCTTGCGCGCCTCCTGGCGCAGCTTGCGGGCCACTTCCAGGCCGTCCATGCCGGGCAGGGTGAGGTCCAGCACGATGACGTCGAAGTCGTGGACCACGGCCAGGTGCAGGCCGGTCACGCCGTCGCCCGCGAAATCGGCCACGTGGCCACGATCCTCCAGGTAGTCACCGATATTGGTGGCCAGGTCGTTGTTGTCTTCGATCACCAATACGTGCATGGGGTTCCTCGCGGTGACGGCGTCAATGCCAGACCACAGCTTAGCCCGAAACCGCCGTCCAGGCGATGACGGGAAGTGAAGGACAGGCAAGAAAAAGCCCGGGGCGGCCATACCTCTGGGGAGACGCCGCTGCCCGGGCCAAGATGACTGCCCCGTTTACCATGCACTGCAACATCCGCGGGATGCGCCAGCGAGCACAGTACGGGCGAGTATGCTCGGGGCGTGTTTAAAGAGGCGTTAAAAAAACGCTTGGAAAATAGTGCCTTGGGAATTTGCCGAGCCCGTTCACGAGGTCCGGCCCGACACCTGCTGGCGATAGAGGGCGTAGCACAGGCCGCAGGTGCCGGTGAGCACGGCGGGTATCAGCAGCGCGTACTCCTGCAGGCGCGCGAACAGCAGGGCGCCGACGGTGCTGCCGGCGATGAAAGTGGTCACCACCAGCACGCATACGCGCAGCCGCAGCATGTCCACCGGCAGGCCGCGCAGCAGGTGCCCGAGGTAGATGCCCAGGTCGGTGAAAATGCCGGTCACGTGGGTGGTCCGGATCAGCGCGCCGCTGTATGCGCTGACCATGCCGTTCTGCAGGCCCATGGCGGTGGAGGCCAGGTACAGCCCGGCCGGGTTGGCAGCCACCAGGAGCGGAATGGCCGCGAACAGCAGCAGCGATTCCAGCGTCAGCGCCACGCCGTAGCGGCGTCCGAGCTTCAGCGTGCTCTGCTGCACGACGATGGCGCTCAGCATGGTGCCGAACACGAAGGACGCGATGGCCAGGGCCCAGTGCGCCATCTCCGCGCCGTCGCCGCTGCCCAGCGCCATGCCGAGAAGGCTGGTGTTGCCGGTCATGTTGCTGATGGATTCGTGGCGGAAGCCGAGGTAGCCGACGGCATTGACAAGCCCGGCGATGAAGGCCAGCACACCCGTGCCGAACCACGCCCAGCGGGGCAATTGGCGCAACCATGGCATCGGCCCGTACCTCCGGTGGTGCGACCGGCATCGACCCGTGAGAGGGTCCGGGCCGGCAGGCTTTCAGGCATGCGACAGCCGTCGTCGCAACGGGAATGGCCTGGACGCGGGCGGGAAATCCGTCGCGGAGAATGGAGCGGGTGAAGGGAATCGAACCCTCGTCGTAAGCTTGGGAAGCTTCTGCTCTACCATTGAGCTACACCCGCGCCGCGGGAGCATGGTACCCGGCCTCGCGCCAATTGGGAATATGTGGCCGGCCGTCCGTGCACGCGGGTTACAATGGACGCATGCAGATCACGCTCAACGGTCGTGTCGGCAACTACCCCGACGCCATCACTGTCCACCAGCTCCTGGAGACGGCCGGGTACGCGCTGCGTCGCGTCGCGGTCGAGGTCAATCACGAGATCGTGCCGCGCAGCCGGCACGACAGCCACGTCCTGCGCGAAGGTGACCGCGTCGAGATCGTGCAGGCCATCGGCGGAGGTTGACCTTCGCGCGCCCCCGCTTCCGTAACCCGCGCCTTTCCCCGAATCCGGTGCAACCATGAATCATCCGCAATCCGACACTTCCGACGCCCTCGTCATCGCGGGCACCCGCTATGGCTCGCGCCTGCTGACCGGTACCGGCAAATACAAGGACTTCGACGAGACCCGCCGCGCCACGCTGGCCGCCGGCGCCGAGATCGTCACGGTCGCCATCCGTCGCACCAACATCGGCCAGGATGCCGGCGAGCCCAGCCTGCTGGAGGCGCTGCCGCCGTCCGAGTTCACGCTGCTGCCCAATACCGCCGGTTGCTACAACGCGGCCGACGCGGTACGCACCTGCAAGCTGGCGCGCGAGCTGCTGGACGGCCACAAGCTGGTCAAGCTGGAAGTGCTGGGCGACGACAAGACCCTGTATCCGGATGTCACCGAGACGCTCGAGGCCGCCGAGGCGCTGGTGGCCGACGGTTTCGACGTGATGGTCTATACCAGCGACGATCCCATCCTGGCCCGGCGCCTGGAGGAAATCGGCTGCGTCGCGGTGATGCCATTGGCCGCCCCCATCGGCTCCGGCCTGGGCATCCAGAACAAGTACAACCTGATGGAAATCGTGGAAAACGCCAAGGTGCCGATCATCGTCGACGCCGGCGTGGGCACGGCGTCCGATGCGGCGGTGGCGATGGAGCTGGGCTGCGACGGCGTGCTGATGAACAGCGCCATTGCCGGCGCCCGCGCCCCGGTGCTGATGGCGCACGCCATGAAGCTGGCCATCCAGGCCGGCCGGGCGGCGTTCCGGGCCGGCCGGATTCCGCGCAAGCGCTATGCCTCGGCTTCCAGCCCCATCGACGGGACCATCGGCTGACATGTCCATGGACGACACCGCCCCCGGCCCGGATGCGGGCGAGCCCGGCCACCCCCGCCATCGTCCGGTACGCAGTTTCGTGCTGCGGGAAGGGCGCATCACGCCGGCCCAGAAACGCGCCTTCGACGCGCACTGGGCGCGCTACGGTCTGGACTACCATGGCCGTGTCCGCGACCTGGACCAGGCATTCGGGCGCCAGGCGCCGCGGGTCATGGAAATCGGTTTCGGCAACGGCGAGGCGCTGGCCTGGGCCGGCATGCACGACCCGGACCGCGACTACATCGGCGTGGAAGTGCATCGCCCCGGTGTCGGGCGGCTGATGAATGCACTGGCCGCGGCCGGGGCCGACAACGTGCGCATCTACCGTCACGACGCGGTGGACGTGTTGCGCGACGAGATCGCCCCGGGGGCCCTGGCCGAGGTGCGCATCTGGTTTCCCGATCCATGGCCCAAGAAGCGCCACCACAAGCGGCGTCTGGTGCAGCCGGACTTCGTGGACCTGGTGGCTTCGCGCATGGCCCCCGGCGGCCTGTTGCACCTGGCCACCGACTGGGCCGCCTACGCCGGGCACATGTGCGAGGTGATGGCGCAGGCCTCGGGCTGGCGCAACCGCTCGCCCACGGGCGATTTCGTCGAGTGTCCGCCCTGGCGCATCCGGACCCATTTCGAGCAGCGCGGACGCCGGCTGGGCCATGGCGTATGGGACATCCTGCATGAACGTATTTGACTCGCCGCGCGCGACGGGCAAGCATCGACCATGACATTCGGGTAACCCCGTTTCGAGACTGCGCTGGGAAGACGACGCTTCGATGGATACTGCCGCCGCCGGTTTGGCCCTAAGCCCCGACATGATGCTGGTGCTCGGTCTGGTCGGCTTCACCATGCTCATGCTGGTGCTGGAATGGATCCGTGCCGACATGGTGGCCCTGCTGGTGGTGGTGGTGATCGGCCTGACCGGCCTGATTCCGCCCGAGCGCGTGTTCGAGGGGTTCGCCGGCAACGCGGTGATCGCCATCATCGCCATCATGATCATGGGCGAGGGCCTGGACCGCGCCGGCGTGCTGGCGGTGACCGCCAACTTCGTGCTGCGCGTGGCCGGCGGCGTGGAGTCCCGGCTGGGCGTGGTGGTCAATTCGGTGGCCAGCGCGCTCAGTGCCGTCATTCCCAGCCAGGCCCTGGCGACGTTGATGATTCCGGTTTCGGGCCGCCTGTCCTCGCGCACCGGCGTGCCGCTGTCGCGCATGCTGCTGCCGATGGCATGCTGCATCCTCACCGGCACCAACACCACGCTGATCGGCAACTCGCCGCTGATCCTGCTCAACGACCTGGTCGACAGCGCCAACCGCAACCTGCCACCCGGGGCGCACACGATCCCCAAGTTCGGCCTGTTCAGCGTGACGCCGGTGGGCGTGGCGCTGGCGGTGCTGGGCATCGCGTTCTTCTATTTCTTCTCGCGTCGCCTGCTGCCGGCACGCGAGGGCGAGCGCCAGAAGGTGACCCCCGGGCGCACCGAAAGCTACTTTGCCGACACCTACGGCATTTCCGGCCATACCGCCGAACTCACGGTGACGGCGGAAAGCCCGCTGGTCGGCATGAGCGTGGTCGAGGCCGAACAGCTGTACAACGCGCCGCTGATCCTGGCCATGAAGAACGGCAACGAATCGCGCATGGCGCCGCCGGCCGACCAGATGATCTGGGTCGGCAGCGTGCTCGGGGTGCTGGGCAGCCGCGAGCAGGTGGCCGAATTCGCCAACAACCAGCTGTGTCGCCTGTCGCCGCGCATGCGCCAGCTGTCGGACCTTTTCAACCCCACGCGTGCCGGCATTTCCGAGGCGGTGATTCCGCCCGGCTCGCGCTTCATCAAACACACCGTGGGCGAGCTGCACCTGCGCAAGCGCTACGGCATCTCGCCGCTGGCACTCAACCGCGGCGACCAGGTGTTCCGCGAAGACCTGCGCGACGTCACCGTGCGCGCCGGCGACACCCTGGTGCTGCACAGCCATTGGCGCGACCTGGCCCTGGCCCAGGAAGACCGCGACATGGTGGTGGTGACCGACGTGCCCAAGGACGAGCAGCGCCCGGGCAAGTTGTGGATCGCCGTGAGCATTTTCCTGGGTGCCATGGCGCTGTCGCTGTTCACCCGGCTGGACCTGTCGGTGTCGATGATGACCGGGGCCATCGCCATGCTGCTGACCGGCGTGCTGAACATGGACGAGGCCTATCACGGCGTCAATTGGAAGACCATCTTCGTCACCGCCTGCCTGCTGCCACTGGGCTGGTCCATGGACGCCACCGGCGCGGCCGCCTGGCTGGCCCAGGAACTGCTGGTGTTCTCCCATGGCTCGCCGCAGTGGTTGCTGCAGGCGATGATGGCGGTACTGACCCTGCTGTTCTCGCAGGTGATGTCCAACGTCGGTGCCACGGTGATGATGGTGCCCATCGCCATTTCCGTGGCCGTGGCCACGGGAGGCAACCCCGCCGCCTACGCCCTCATCGTGGCGGTATCCTCGTCCAACACCTTCCTGATCATGTCCGGCCATCCCAGCCTGATGATGGTGGCCGGCCCCGGCGGCTACCGCAGCAGCGACCTGCTGCGTGTCGGCCTGCCGCTGACCCTGCTGGTACTGGCGGTGACCCTGGTCACCATCAATGCCATGTACGGCTGGTAACCGAAGGACCCTGATGGAATTCAGCCTCATCGACATCATCCGCGGGCGCACGGCGCTCGCACGCGCGGACGTGGCCTGCGGCATCGGGGACGATGCCGCGCTGCTGGTGCCGCCCCCCGGCCACGAACTGGCCGTGGCCATCGACACCCTGGTCGAAGGGGTGCACTTTCCGCATGGCACCGCCCCCGCCGACATCGGCTGGAAGGCCCTGGCGGTGAACCTGTCCGACCTGGCCGCCATGGGCGCCACGCCGGCCTGGGCACTGGTGTCGCTGACCCTGCCGCAGGGTGACGCGGCTTTCGTGGAGGGCGTGGCCGACGGTTTCGCCCAGTTGGCGCGCCGGTACCGCGTGGCTTTGGTTGGTGGCGACACCACCCGCGGACCGCTCAGCATCAGCGTGGCCGTGCACGGGTTTGTCCCGGGCGGGCAGGGGCTGCGACGGGACGCGGCCCGGGCCGGTGACCAGATTTTCGTCACCGGCTCCCTGGGTGACGCCGCGGCCGCCCTGCAATGCCTGGGACACGATCATGCCGAAGCCCGCGCCTTGCGTCAGCGGCTGGACCGTCCGCAACCCCGGGTGGCCGCCGGACAGGCTCTGCGCGGGCTGGCGCATGCCGCCATCGACGTATCCGATGGCCTGCTGGCCGACCTCGGGCACGTCTGCCGCGCCAGCGGCGTGGGTGCCGAGATCCGCGCCGCGGCACTGCCGAAATCGCCGGCCTTGCTGGCGATGTTCGATGCCGCCACGGCGCACGAGCTGGCGCTTGCTGGCGGCGACGACTACGAGCTGTGCTTCAGCGTGCCGGCGGCGCGCGCCAGCGAGGTCATGGCCACCATGGCCCGCATCGGATGCGGCGCCACCTGTATCGGTCGTGTAGTCGAGGGTGAGGCGATACGTGTCCTGGACGAGGACGGCAATGCCTCCACACCGTCGCATCGCGGCTGGGAGCATTTCGGCGCATGAACGCGAAGATCACTCTCACCTCGGCCCAGCGCCGCGCGCTGCTCACCCATCCCGCCGGCTGGATCGCGACCGGTTTCGGCTCCGGTCTGGTGCCGCGCATGCAGGGCACCGCGGGCTCGGCCGCGGCCCTGCTGCCATGGTGGTTCCTGTGGCGGGAGTTGCCGCTTCCGGCGTACGTGCTGATGCTGGTGCTGGCCTTCGCGATCGGGGTATGGGCCTGCAGCTGCAGCAGCCGCCGCATCGCCTTTCCCGATCACCGCGCACTGGTGTGGGACGAGTTCGTCGGCCAGTGGCTGGCCCTGTTGCCGGTGCTGGCCGGCCCCTGGTGGATGATGTTGCCCGGGTTCGTGTTGTTTCGGGTGTTCGACGTGGCCAAGCCATGGCCCATCGGTTGGCTGGACGCGCGCGTCAAGGGCGGCATGGGCGTGATGCTGGACGACGTGGTTGCCGGTATCTTCGCCGCCATCGTGCTGGCGGTCGTCACCCTGTTCTTCGGATACGCGGGCTGAAAACCGCCCGGCGCGGGCTTGCGCGGAGGCGGTTCCCGCCGTGATGGCGGGGCATTCGCAAGCGCCTCTCACGGCAGCGGGTGCCTACAGGCCCGGACCACTCAAGGCAATCCACACGGCCAGCACCGCGAACAGCAGGGCGGCGGCGGTGCGCGTGGCCTTGAGCGGCAGCTTGTGGGCGAAGCGCGCGCCCAGCCAGACCACCGGCACGTTGGCCAGCAGCATGCCTGCGGTGGTACCGGCCACCACCTGCCACAGCGGCGAGTACTGTGCCGCCAGCACTACCGTGGCGATCTGGGTCTTGTCGCCCATTTCAGCCAGAAAGAAGGCGATGATGGTGGCCAGGACGACGCCGTGGCCGCTGCCTCTTTCCGCCTCGGCGGCATCCACCTTGTCCGGTACCAGGGTCCACAGTGCCATCACCGCCAGCGACGCCACCACCACCCAGTGCAGAATGCCCGGGGTCAGCCAGCGTGCCACCAGTTCGCCGACGAAGCCGGCCAGGCCGTGGTTGACAAGGGTGGCGACGAAGATACCGACGCAGATCGGCCAGGGCTTGCGGAAACGGGCTGCCAGTATCAGCGACAGGAGCTGGGTCTTGTCACCGATTTCAGCCAGGGCCACCACGCCGGTGGCGATGAGAAAGCTTTGCATGCAATGGTCCTCGGGGGCCGGAAGCGAACGCAAGTCCACGCGCGTCGTCCGACCCGGGCGATGCGCATGAACCAGCGGTCTTGCCGGACGCCGGGCCTTGCCCGTCGTTTCGCGTGCCATGGCTTTTGGCCAAGCATGTTGACACGCGCCCCGCGCGTTGCGCGCGGTCGGCTACTCCCCGTTGGAGGCGGCCAAGCATAGCCGAGCCCGTCGGGGGTGACAACCCGACATGGACGGCTCCATGGGAGGCTTCATGAAGCCCCGAAGCATCGCGGCGGACTCTCAATACAGCAGGCGGGTGCGCAGCGTGCCGGGAATGCTGGCCAGCTGCTGCTTCAGCTCCCGTACCTGGTCTTCGGGTGACGACACGTCGATGACCACGTAACCCAGTTGCGGGCTGGTACGCAGGAACTGGCCGTCCACGTTGACCGCGGCGCGCGAGAACAGCTCGTTGATGCGGGACATCACGCCCGGCTCGTTGCGGTGGATGTGCAGCAGACGACGGCTGCCGGCATGGCCGGGCAGGGACACCTCGGGAAAGTTGACGGCCGACAGGGTGGAGCCGTTGTCACTGTACCGGATCAGCTTGGCGGACACTTCGCGGCCGATGTTGGCCTGGGCCTCCTGGGTGCTGCCGCCCACGTGCGGGGTGAGGATGACGTTGTCCAGGCCGGTCAGGGGCGACGTGAAGGCGTCGGCGTTGCTCTTCGGCTCCACCGGGTGCACGTCGATGGCCGCTCCCGCGAGATGGCCGTCGGCCAGGGCGCCGGCCAGGGCGGGGATGTCGACCACGCTGCCGCGCGACGCGTTGATGAGCACCGCGCCCGGCCGCATTTTCGCCAGATGCCCGGCACGGATCATGTTGGCGGTGGATGGTGTCTGCGGCACATGCAGGGTCACGATGTCGGAGCGGGCCAGCAGATCGTCGAGGCCGTGGGCCGCCTCGGCATTGCCCAGGGCCAGCTTGTCCTCGATGTCGTGGTAGATGACGTGCATGCCCATGGCCTCGCCCAGCACGCCCACCTGGGTGCCGATGTGGCCGTAGCCGATGATGCCCAGCGTCTTGCCGCGCACCTCGTAGCTGCCTTCGGCGGACTTCTGCCATTGGCCGCGGTGGCAGGCGGTGCTGCGCTCGGGCACGCGGCGCAGCAGCATGATGGCCTCGGCCACGACCAGTTCGGCCACGCTGCGCGTATTGGAGTAGGGCGCGTTGAACACCGGAACGGCGGCGTCGCGGGCGGTGTCGAGGTCCACCTGGTTGGTGCCGATGCAGAAGCAGCCGATCGCCATCAGGCGGCGCGCCGAGCCGAGCACTTCGGCATCCAGCCGGGTGCGGGAGCGCAGGCCGACGATGTGCGCCTCGGCAATGCGCTGGAGCAGTTCGTCCCGCGGCAGCGCCTTGGGGTGGTAGTCCACGTTGGTGTAGCCGGCGGCATGGAACTGTTCCACGGCGGTCTGGCTGACGCCCTCCAGCAGCAGGATGCGGATGTCCTTCTTGGGAAACGAGGTCTTCATGGCGGTCCGGCCCGGCGCGGTGATTTCCCGACTATGCCAGAGCCGGGATGACGGCGGGAAATGCGGGCATGGCATGAGGCCATGCCCGTGCGGCGGCTACACTGGGCGCTCCTTCAGACGGTGCAGGTTCCATGTCCAGCGATCGCTTCCATGAACTGGTTTCCATGCTGTCGAGCGACCGCGTGTTGACGCAGGCATCGGACAGGGAGCACTACGGCCGTGACTGGACGCGCTGGTGGACGCCGGCTCCCCTGGCCGTGGCTCTGCCGGAAACCGTGGTCGAGGTGCAGGCACTGGTGCGCTGGGCCGCGGAGCGGCGGATTGCCATCGTGCCATCCGGCGGCCGCACGGGCCTGTCCGGAGGAGCCGTGGCGGCCCACGGCGAGCTGGTGGTTTCGTTTGAACGCATGCACCGCATCGGCGGGTTCGACGCCCTGGACCGTACGCTCACCGTCGAGGCTGGCGCGATTACCGAGAACGTGCAGCAGGCCGCGCGCGGGCACGGGCTGTACTACCCCGTGGATTTCGGCAGTCGCGGCTCCAGCACCATCGGCGGCAACATTGCCACCAATGCCGGCGGCATCAAGGTGATCCGTTATGGCATGACCCGCGAGTGGGTGGCCGGTCTGAAGGTGGTCGACGGCCGCGGCGAATTGCTGGACCTCAATCGCGGGCTGATGAAAAACGCCACCGGTTATGACCTGCGCCACCTGATGATCGGTTCAGAAGGCACATTGGGGCTGGTGGTGGAAGCCACCTTGCGCCTCACGGATCCGCCGCGCGATCCGCAGGTGATGCTGCTGGCCGTACCGGCTTTCGCTCCGGTGATGCATCTGCTTGAACTGATGCGGGCCCGCCTGCACCTGACCGCCTTCGAATTTTTCAGCGACAAGGCCCTGCGCCACGTCCTGGCGGCCGGAGCCAGGCCCCCCTTCGAAAACGGCGGAGCGCCATGCCACGTCCTGCTCGAATACGAGCCCGAAGGAGACGACACGGCGGCGATGGAGGCCTTTGAAACCGCCGTGAAGGAAGGCTGGGTGGACGACGGCGTGATGGCGCAGAGCGAGGCCCAGGCCCGGGCCCTGTGGCACCTGCGCGAAGGCATCTCCGAGGCCATCGCACGCCATACGCCCTACAAGAACGACGTGTCGGTGACCGTGTCGCGGTTGCCGGCGTTCCTGGCCGACATGGATGCGCTGTTCGCGCGTGAATACCCCGATTTCGAGGTGGTGTGGTACGGCCATGTCGGGGACGGCAACCTGCATGTCAACGTGCTCAAGCCCGACACCATGGCCGCGGCCGACTTCGAACACGCCTGCGGACGCGTCACCGGCCTGCTCTGCGACGTGCTGGAAAAACACGGCGGCAGCATCTCCGCCGAGCATGGCGTGGGCCTGCTCAAAAAACCGTACCTGTCACGGGTGCGCCCGGTGGCGGAAATCGCGTTGATGCGGCAGATCAGGCAGGCCTTCGACCCGCACGGGATCATGAACCCGGGCAAGGTGTTCGACTGAGGCGTTGCCGGGGCGTGGCCGGGGAAGGGATCGGGGCAGCGGAAGCGCATGAGGGGAATTGTCGGCCTGGCCGGAAACCGTCGGGGTGGAAGCCCTCCCACGGGGCAGCCTCCGGCCTGGTCAGACCACAGCGCGCCGGAATCATGCAGCCTTCGCCTCATCCGGCACCCTTCCCGAGGTACGGGTGCCGTTTCCCTCATCCATCCCCGTGACATGCCAGCACGGCCGCCAGGGCCGCCAGGGCCGCGGTCTCGGTGCGCAGTACGCGCGGGCCCAGGTTCAGGCCAGTGAAGCCGGCGGCATGGAGGGCTTCGGTGTCGCGCGCGCCCAGGCCGCCTTCGGGGCCGACGACCAGGATGATGCCGGTGGAGGGAATGGCCAGATCCCGCACGCGCTGGCGGGTGCCGGGCATGAGGGCCAGGTGTAGGGCGCTGTCGCCGGATTGTTGCTGCAGCCATGCCGCCAGTTTCACTGGTGCGCCGATGTCGGGCACGCGCGCACGGCCGCATTGTTCACAGGCGGCCGTGGCCACGCCCTGCCAGTGGCGCAGGCGCTTTTCCGCGCGCGCCGCATCCAGCCGCACTTCGCTGCGCTCGCCCACCAGTGGCACGATGCCGGTGGCACCCAGCTCCGTGGCTTTCTGGATCACCAGGTCCATCTTGTCGCCCTTGGCCAGGCACTGCGCGACCACCAGGGGCCACGGTGGTTCGTTGCCGGGATGGCGCCCCGTGCCAGTGCGCACGATGGCGTGCTGGCGTTCCACCCGTGTCAGCTCGGCGGGATAGTCGAGGCCGTCGCCGTTGAACAGCGTCAGGGTGTCGCCCGGCGCCAGGCGCAGCACGCGGATGGCGTGACGCGCGGCATCCGGGGGAAGGGTCAGCTCGGTATTTTTGTCGAGCGGGAGGTCGACGTGCAGGCGGGTGTGGCGCATGGGATAACGGAGTCAGGGAGCGGGCGGTGGTGCGGCGGCACGGTGCAGGCGGCCGAACAGCAACGGCAGCAGGGACAGCAGCGCCAGTGCCAGCAGCGGCAGGAGGATGAAGGGATCAAGCAGCATGGCACCGAGGTCGAAGTGGTGTCGGCCGCGCTCCAGGCCGTCGGCGATGCCGGCGCCGATGGTGGACTCGATGACCGACATCACCAGTGCACCCGCGGCGGTAGCCCCGGTGAAAAGCTTCAGGGGGCAGCGCAACCAGACCAGGGCGATGGTGACACCGCCCCACGGCAGGCCGGGGGCCAGGCGCAGGAACAGCGTGTAATTGACCGGATGATGCAGGAAACCATGGCGCAGCCGTTCAACCAGCGCCGGCGCGCGGCCGCGCTGGCGACCGAGCGCCAGCTGCGTGGCGGCGAACAGCAGCAGCGAGCCGAGTGTCACGCCGATGGTGGACCAGAGGGTGCCCTCGGCTATGCCGAACAGCACGCCGGCGGCCACGGTGACGACCACGCTGACCGGAATGCCGGTGGCCACCACCAGTGCCAGCAGGCCGATGTAGGCGAGGCGCGCCAGCCACGGAAACTGTGCGATACCGGCACGCAACTGGCCATGGGTGTCGGCCAGTTGCGCGGGAGTCAGGCTGTCCAGCGCGCCGGATGCAAACAGCGTGATGCCGGTGGCGACCAGCAGCAGCAGCGGCAAGGCGGCGCGCAGGCGTCTCACGTGTTCTGCCTGGACGCCCAGTTGTCGCGCAGTGTCACGCTGCGGTTGAACACGGGGTGCTCCGGAGCATGGTCATGCCGGTCAGTGACGAAATAGCCCAGGCGTTCGAACTGGAAATGCGTCTCGGGCGGCACCCCGGCGACCGCGGCGGGCTCCAGCCAAGCCCGGACGACGCGGCAGGAGGCGGGGTTGATGTGGTCACGGTAGCTGCCTTCGCCGGCATCCGGGTCCGGCACGTCGAACAACCGGTCGTACAGGCGTACCTCGGCAGCCTCGGCATGCCGGGCGCTGACCCAGTGGATGGTGCCCTTGACCTTGCGGTTGGCGCCGTCCCGTCCCGGACGGGTTTCCGGATCCAGCGTGACGTGCACCGTCTGCACCGCACCGGCGGCATCCTTGTCCAGGGCCACGCACTTGACGATGCCGATGCCGCGCAGGCGCACCTCGCCGTCGGGCGTCAGGCGCCGGAAGCCCTTGGGCGG
>CAZMXV010000069.1:0-12773 GCA_964570295.1 uncultured Rhodanobacteraceae bacterium | reverse complement strand
TCGGCGACGAAACCGAGGTGATGGTGCTGGACGTCGACGAAGAGCGCCGCCGCATTTCGCTGGGCATCAAGCAGACGCGTTCCAATCCGTGGGAAGCGTTCGCCGCCATGCACAACAAGAACGACAAGGTCTCCGGCCAGATCAAGTCGATCACCGACTTCGGCATCTTCATCGGCCTGGAAGGTGGCATCGACGGCCTGGTGCATCTGTCGGACATCTCCTGGCAGGGTACCGGCGAGGACCTCATCCGCGACTTCAAGAAGGGCGAGGAAGTCGAGGCCGTGGTGCTGGCCGTGGATCCCGAGCGTGAGCGCATCTCGCTGGGCATCAAGCAGCTGGAGCAGGATCCGTTCGGCCAGTTCATGGCCGCGCATCCGCGCAACTCCATCGTCAACGGTACGGTCAAGGAAGTGGACGCCAAGGGCGCCGTGGTCGAACTGGGCGAAGGCGTGGAAGGCTACGTGCGCGCCAACGACATCGCCAAGGAGCGTGTCGAGGACGCCACCCAGTACCTGAAGGTGGGTGACGCGGTCGAGGCCAAGTTCACCGGCATGGACCGTCGCAGCCGTCAGCTGTCGCTGTCCATCCGCGCCAAGGACGAGGCCGACGTGCAGGACGCCATGGCCGACCTGCAGTCCGCGCATACCGGCACCACCAAGCTGGGCGCGCTGCTGAAGGAGCAGATGAACAAGTCCGAGTGACGGAGTCTGTGGGGCGTGCGGCGGCCGTGTCGCCGCACGCCCACTTGTCCCGTGAGATGTTGTCGGGGCAATGTCTTGGAAGTATCGTCATGCATGCCGCTGCCGGCATGCATGACCAAAGAAGCATGCAAAATGCCGGAATGGCATCGTAAAGTGCCGTTTTGTGGCTGTCTGCACGAGAACTGGGGATCATGACGAAGTCCGAGCTTATTGAAGCGCTGGCCCGGCGCCAGAATCATCTGGCCTTCAGCGACGTCGAGATGGCGGTCAAGAACGTGCTCGAGCAGATGAGCCAGTCGCTGTCACAGGGCGACCGCATCGAGATTCGCGGCTTCGGAAGCTTTTCGCTGCATTACCGTCCGCCGCGCATGGGGCGCAACCCCAAGAGCGGCGATGCCGTGGCGCTGCCCGGCAAGCATGTGCCGCATTTCAAGCCCGGCAAGGAACTTCGCGAGCGGGTCAACGGCGGCAAGTGATCGTGTTTTCCCCGGGGCGGGCCGGATCGGGCTGCCCGGCACGGCTGCAATCGGGTAAAGTCATCGCATGCGCCTCTTTCTCGTTGTCCTGATCATCATCGCTTTCATCCTGGCCGGCATCGTTTTCGGTGCGCTCAATCCGGCCATGGTGGCCTACGACCTGGGATTCGCGCAGGTGGAAGTGCCCAAGGGCGCGGCCGTCCTGGCGGCGCTGGTGGCGGGCTGGCTGCTCGGCGGCATCGTCGCCTGGCTGGGCACGGGCGTGAAGCGCCGTCGCGGCGCACGGGAGACCCGGCCCACGGGCAGCCCATGAATCCGCTGTATCTTCTTTTTCTGCTGCTGCCACTGGCTTTCCTCAGCGGCTGGCTGGTGGCCCGGCGGCTGGGTGTGCGGGTGTCGGGGGCGAAGGTGCATGCCATGTCCTCGGATTATTTCCGTGGACTCAACTACCTGCTCAACGAAGAACAGGACAAGGCGCTGGAGGTGTTCCTGCGCCTGGCCGAATACAACCACGACACGGTGGAAACGCATCTGGCGCTGGGCAACCTGTTCCGGCGCCGGGGCGAGGTCGACCGCGCCATCCGCATCCATCAGCACCTGGTGTCGCGCCCCAACCTCGATGACGAGATGAAGGCTGTCGCGCTCCTGGAACTGGGCGAGGACTACATGCGGGCGGGCCTGCTTGACCGTGCCGAGACGCTGTTCTCGGACCTGGTCAGCATCAACGCGCACGCGCCTTCGGCACTCAGGCATCTCATCGCCATCTACCAGCACGAGCGCGACTGGCACGAGGCCATCGAGCAGGCGCGGCGTCTGGAAAACATGACCGGCGAATCGCAGGCGCACTCCATCGCGCATTTCTACTGCGAGCTGGCCGAGCAGTCGCGCCAGCATGGTGCGCGCCAGGAGGCCCGCACCTACCTGGACAAGGCCTTCGAGTGCAAGCGCGAATGCGTGCGCGCGCACATCATCAGCGGTCGCATGCTGGCTGCCGAAGAGCGTCATGACGAAGCCGTGGACACTTTCGAGCATGCCATCCGGTGCGAACTGGACTACGTGCCGGAAATCCTTCCCCTGCTGCGGGAAAGCTGGCGCGAAAGCGGCCAGGTGGAACGCGCCGAGCGCTTCCTCGAGTGGATCCTGGAGCATTACAACGGCATTTCGCCGGTATTGGCGCTGGCCGCCATCCGGGCCGAGCGCGACGGCAAGCGCGCCGCCATCGACTTTCTCACCGGGCAGATGCGGCGGCGTCCCTCGGTGCGCGGCATGATGGCGTTGATCGATGCCACCATGGAGCATGCCTCCGGCGAAGTGCAACAGGATTTCCTGATCCTGCGCGACCTGGCGCACAAGCTGCTGGACGGCCAGCCCATGTACCGCTGCAACCATTGCGGCTTCGGTGCCAAGGGGCATCACTGGCAGTGCCCGAGCTGCAAGCAGTGGGGTACCGTGCGGCCCATCCACGGCGTGGCCAACGAATGACCCCTGACGGATGGGCTCGTGCCACGGGGCTGTGCATTGCCGCCTTGCTGTTGTCGGCAGGCCTGACCCGCCTGGCGATCGGCTACGCCCGCCGCCGCGGCATGCTGGACCAGCCCGGTTTCCGCCGTTCACACACGCTTCCCACACCGCGCGGTGGTGGGGTGGGGCTGGTCGTGGCATCACTGGCGGTCTCGGTCGTGGCGCTGGGCCTGTGGCCGGGCGGGGAACGCGCCTCGAGCGTCGCGGCGTTGGGTATGGGCGGCCTGCTGGTGGCCTATGCCGGGTGGGCCGACGATCATCACGGGCTGGGCGTGCTGCCGCGTCTGGTCCTGCAACTGCTGGCTTCCGGCCTGCTGGTGGGGGTGCTGGTCGTGCAGTCGCGGGCCGGATGGATCTGGCTGCCCGTGGGTATCCTGCTGGCCACGTGGAGTATCAACCTGCACAACTTCATGGACGGCATCGACGCCATCCTGGGCCTGCAACTGTTGTTCGTGGGCGCGGCAACCGGCGTGCTGGCGTTTCACCTGCAGCAGGGCGGGGTGGGGATGGCCGCTTTCGGCATGGCGGCGGCGGCGGCGGGATTCCTGTGGTTCAACTGGCCCCCCGCGCGCATCTTCATGGGCGACGTGGGCAGCGGCTTTGCCGGTTTCCTGGTTTTTGCCCTGCTGGCCCTGCTCGTTTCCCACGTTCGGCTGGCGTTATGGCCCGCCTTGATACTGTGCTCGGGATTCGCCGCCGATGCGGGGCTTACCCTGGCCTGGCGCATGTGGCGTGGCAAACGTTGGTACAGCGCGCACCGTGAACATCTGTACCAGTGGCTCGCGAGGAGTGGATGCGGACACATGCGGACCGGGTTCGTCTACACGGCGTGGAACGTGCTGCTGGCGGCACCGCTGGCGGCGCTTGCCGTGGCGCACCCGACGCTGGCCCCGTGGTTGTGCGTGATGCTGTATGGTATGGCCGCTTGCGCATGGTGGCAGGGGCGCCGGGTCTGCAGGGTCAGGGTTCGTAAGAAGGGAGTGGGACATGCTGCGTAAACTGATGGCACACATTCATCCGCGCATGGCGGTGGTGCTGCATGACCTGATCATGGTGGCCATCGCCTGGGGACTGGCCAAGTACCTGCGCTACCTGGTGTTCCCTCCCACCGACCACATGACTTTCGCCGCGCTGGAGTTTCCCATCGTGCTGATGGTGCAGGGCGCGGTGTTTGCCTGGATGGGCATCTACAAGGGCCTGTGGCGCTTCGCCAGCCTGCCGGACCTGTGGAACATCGCCAAGGTGTCGCTGATCGGCGCCGCCGGCATTTATCCCGCACTTTTCATCTACAACCGCCTCGAAGGGGTGCCGCGCTCGGTACTGGTGGTCTATCCGCTGGTCCTGCTGGTCCTGCTGAGCCTGCCGCGCCTGGTGTACCGCAACTGGAAGGACACGCGCCTGGGCATGTCGCTGAAGTCCCGCTACCGGCGCGTCGTGGTGATCGGTGCCGGTCCCGCCGGCGAAGGGCTGATCCGGGACCTGCGCCGCGCCGGCCATTACCAGGTGGTCGGTTTCGTCGACGACAACCGCACGCTGCGGGGTACCCGCATCCACGGCATCCCCGTGCTCGGTTCGCTGGAAAGCCTGTCCAAGCTGGTGCAGGACGTGGCCGCCGACATGCTGCTTATCGCGCTGCCGGCCGCCGGCGTGGTGGAGATGCGACGGGTGGTCGAGGCCTGCGAGCAGACCGGCCTGCCGTTCCGCACCATGCCGCGGCTCGAGGACGTGGTCGCGGGACGCGCCCAGCGTCACGAGATCAAGGAAGTGGCCATCGAGGACATCCTCGGCCGCGATACCGTCGAGCTGGACTGGACGGCCATCCGCGAATCGGTCAACGGCACGCGCGTGCTGGTGACCGGTGGCGGCGGCTCCATCGGCTCCGAGCTGTGCCGGCAGGTCGCGCGCCTGGGCGCGGCCTCGCTCACCGTGGTCGACGTGTGCGAATACAACCTCTATCGCATCGAACGCGAACTGCGCCAGGCGTATCCGGACCTGCTGTTCCGTGGCGTGCTGGCGCACTGCTGCGACCGCCCCGCCATCGACCGCCTGTTCGCCCAGGTGCGTCCGCAGCTGGTTTTCCATGCCGCCGCCTACAAGCATGTGCCGCTGCTGCAGGAGCAGTTGCGCGAAGCCTTCCGCAACAACGTCCAGTCCACGCGCATCGTGGCCGACGCGGCCGTCGCGCACGGGGCCGGCGGCTTCGTGCTGATCTCCACCGACAAGGCCGTCAATCCGACCAGCGTCATGGGTGCGTGCAAGCGCATCGCCGAAATGTATTGCCAGAATCTGGCAAAGACCACGGACACGCGCGTCATCACGGTACGCTTCGGCAACGTGCTGGATTCGGTCGGTTCGGTGGTGCCGTTGTTCCGCGAGCAGATCCGCAAGGGCGGCCCGGTGACGGTGACCCACCCCGAGATGTCGCGCTATTTCATGACCATTCCGGAAGCCTGCCAGTTGATCCTGCAGGCCTCGGCCCAGGGACATGGCAGCGAAATCTTCGCGCTGGACATGGGCGAGCCGGTGAAAATCCGCGATCTGGCCGAACAGATGATCCGCCTGACCGGCAAGCAGCCCGGACAGGACATTGCCATTGTCTACACCGGCCTTCGCCCCGGCGAAAAGCTGTTCGAGGAGCTTTTCCACCCCCAGGAGAACTACAGCGCGACCCGTCACGCCAAGATCTTCCTGGCGCAATCGCGCAGCGTGCCGCGCGACCTGCTGCAGACGCGGCTGGAGCGCGCGGAGCACGCGGTGGAAGCCTATGATGTCGATAGCCTGCGCGAGCAGGTATCGGCGCTGCTGCCGTCCTTCAACTGGAGCGGCCGGCCGCCGGTCGGCAACGTGGTACCGATCAGACACAACACCAACGAGGGAGTCGCATGAGCAAGCCGCTGCGCAAGGTCGTCTTTCCCGTCGCCGGCCTGGGCACCCGTTTCCTGCCGGCCACCAAGGCCGTGGCCAAGGAAATGCTGCCGGTCCTGGATCGTCCCCTGATCCAGTACGCCGTGGACGAGGCCGTCGATGCCGGTGCCGACACCCTGGTTTTCGTGACCAACCGCTACAAGCACGCCATCGCCGACTATTTCGACAAGGCCTACGAACTGGAGGCCAAACTGGAGGAAAAGGGCAAGGAGGCGATGCTCGAACTGGTCCGGAGCACGTTGCCGCCGCATGTGCGTGCCGTGTTCGTGACCCAGCCCGAGGCCCTGGGCCTGGGCCATGCCGTCCTGTGCGCCAAGCCGGTGGTGGGTGACGAGCCGTTTGGCGTGATTCTGCCCGACGATCTCATCGTCAACGATGGCCCCGGCGCGCTGCGCCAGATGGCCGAGGAAGCCCTGGCGCACGATGCCGGCGTGATTGCCGTGGAAGAGGTTCCGCATGACGAAACCGACAAGTACGGCATCGTCGACATCGCGGAGGACGGAAACGGGCGTGCCGGTCGCATCCGCCACATGGTGGAGAAGCCGGCCCCGGCGGACGCGCCCTCGAACCTGGCGGTGGTGGGCCGCTACGTGCTGCCCGGACGCGTGTTCGAGCTGCTGGAAACCACCCGGCCCGGCGCCGGTGGCGAAATCCAGCTGACCGACGCCCTGGAGGCACTGCTCAAGCAGCAGGCCGTGCTGGCCTACCGCTTCCGGGGACGCCGCTTCGATTGCGGCAACAAGCGCGGCCTGGTGAAGGCCACCCTGCACCTGGCCATGCGTGATCCCCATCTGGCGCCGGTGGTCCACAAATGGCTGGACGAGACCCGGGAAGCCCTGACCGCCTGAGGGAAACGCGGCAGGGGCTTGCGCTATCCTGCGGCATGACCACCGCAGGGTTGTTCGGAGGGCGGCGCATGCCGACTGCGACTTATTATCGGGATACCGCCGTGGCATGCCCCGCCCGGGTGCCGCTGGAGGGGCGTCATGCCGTTGACACGGTCATCGTCGGCGGGGGATTCGCCGGACTCAACACGGCGCTTTCGGCCGCCGAGCGCGGCGCACGCGACATCCTCCTGCTGGAAGCCGCGAGCATCGGTCATGGCGCCTCCGGCCGCAACGGCGGTTTCGTGTTCGCCGGCTACTCCCTGGGCGAGCAGGCGCTGGTTGATCGGGTGGGCCCCGAGCGGGCGCGCCAGTTGTTCCTGTGCACGGTGGCGGGCGTGGAAAAAATCCGCGGCCGCATCCGCGAACACCGCATGGCGTGTGACGCCAGCGAGAGCGGCGTGATATGGGCCAACTGGTTCCGCGACCCCGGCGTGCTGCGCCAGCGGCAGCGGCTGCTGGAAGCGGTCTTTGGCGTGCACTGGGACTGGCTGACGCGTGACGAGATACGCGCCCGGCTGCACACGGACCGCTACAGCGGCGGCCTGTTCGAGCGCCGCGCGCTGCACCTGCATCCCCTGAACTATGCGCTGGGACTGGCCACGGCCGCCGAACGCCTGGGGGTCCGCATCCATGAGCACAGCCGCGTGGCCGGACTGGCGCGCGACGCGTCGGGGTGGCTTGTGCACACGGCCGGGGGCGCCCGCGTCACCGCACGCCGCGTGGTGCTTGCCTGCGGCGGCTATCTTTCCGGCCTGCATGCCAAGGTGGATCGTGCCGTGCTGCCTGTCGCCACCTATGTGGCCGTCACCGAGCCATTGGGCGCGCATCTCGCCGACGTGATGACCACGCGCGCGGCGGTATACGACACGCGCTTTGCCTTCGACTACTACCGCGCCCTGCCGGATACCCGCCTGCTGTGGGGCGGGCGCATCTCCGTGCGGCGGCGCCATCCCCATGCCGTGCGGCGCTTGCTGCAGCGGGACATGCGCCGTGTTTATCCGCAACTGGCCGACGTCCGCATCGCATACGCCTGGTCCGGCCTGATGAGCTATGCACGGCACGAAATGCCGCAGATCGGCCATGACGGCCACGGCCTGTGGTGGGCGCAGGCCTTTGGCGGCCATGGCCTGGCCCCGACCACGGTCGCGGGCGAACTGCTGGGGGCGGCTCTTGCCGAAGGCGACGAGGGCTGGAAGGCCTTCGCGGATTTCGGCCTGGTCGACAGCTGGCGTCCGCTGGGCTATCTGGGCGCCCAGGCCCGCTATGCGTGGCTGCAATGCCGGGATCGGTTCAAGCAGGTGCTGGAAGGATGAGCGTGACGGAGATCGCGTGGCAGGACTTCGAGAAGGTGTGGCTGGTGGCCGGTACCGTCGTGCGCGTGGAAGCGTTTCCGGAGGCGCGCAAACCGGCATGGAAATTGTGGGTGGATTTCGGGCCGCACGGAGTGAAGAAGACCAGTGCGCAGATCAGGGCGCTTTATTCGCCCGATGAACTGCTCGGGAAGCAGATCGTCGGCGTGATCAATTTTCCCGAGAAGCAGATCGGGCCATTCCGCTCGCAATTCCTGCTGACCGGGTTTCCGACCGACGAGGGTGTGGTCGTCACCACGGTCGAGCGCCCCGTGCCCAACGGCACGCGCATGGCCTGACCGCGCCTGCGTCGGCGCGGAACCCGGATGCCCGGGATGATTCTTCGCGGCAGCGGTGGAAGCCGTGACATGCGGCTTGCCCCTGTCACGCCGCGGCGACCGGGCCGTTTTCTCCGGGAGGAGGGCGGCTTTTCCTGGTGGCCCGAAGCTCGGCGCCTTACCTCGCCTGGCGGTCCAGCCAGACTTCCAGCCCTTGCGCGTTGAGCTCGATGTCGATGGCGAGCAGCGCGCACACCTCGTCCGCGGGCAGGTCCGATCCGTGCGCGCGTGCCGCCTCGACATACAGTTGCCGCAGCGACTCCACCAGCAGCGCATGCCGGTTTTCGGCATCGGCATGCCGGTGCGCAAGGGCCACCATGGCGTCGATGCAGTGGTGCAGGTCGTCGCCCAGGCGCGCGATGTCGGTCACCGCGCCGAAGTGGGTGAGGTAAATGGCTGGCGGCTCGAGGGCCACCAGACGGCGGACGGAAGCGTGCAGGGCCTCGGGGTCGAAATCCACCGGCGACGTGGTGGGAATGATGAACGCGCCGCGCGGCGAATCCAGTTCGCGGTAGGAAAGGCCGAACGTGTCGCCGCTGAACACGCGGCCGCTGCGCGTGTCGTGGATGGCGTTGTGGTGCTTGGCGTGCCCGGGCGTGGCCAGGCAGCGCAGGATGCGCCCGGCCAGATCCACTTCGTGGCCGTCGGGCGCCTCCACCACGCGTTCGGCCGGTACCGGCCGCAGGCGGCCGTAGCTGCGCCGCATTTCTTCTTCGCCGTAGACGGCCGTGGCTCCGGCCCACAGCCGCGACGGGTCGATCATGTGCCGTGCGCCGCGCGGATGCACCACCAGCCTGGCCCGGGGCAGGCGTGCCATCAGTTCACCCGCGCCGCCGGCATGGTCCAGGTGCACGTGGGTGAGGATCAACCAGTCGACGTCATCGACGCCGAGACCCGCCTTGTCCAGCGCGTCGAGAAGGTGCGGCTGCGAATGCTGGGTACCGCAGTCGATGAAGGCGCCGCGACCGTTCTCGATCACCAGGTAGCAGGCGTCGAAACGGGGGCGTTGAAAGCCGGTGTCGATGACATGAATGGCGTGTTCGTCGTGCATGGAGAAAGCCTAACACTTGACCCGCCTCCAGCGTTGCCGGGGCCGGCGGGCTTGGGTAATCTCGCCGGGGTTCCGCCTTCCCGCCGGGCCCGTGCGCCCGCTGCATGCCTGGATATCCACCGTCTCATGCCATCATTCAATGCCTCGCGTCGACGTTTCGTACAGGGTCTCGCCATCGGTGGCGCGGCTGCCGGCCTGGGGCTGTGGCTGCCGGCCACGGCCCGTGGCGCGCCCGGGGCGCGAGGGGCGGGTACGCTGGAGGGCACCCGCTTCGACCTGTCCGTCGGCCATGCCCCGGTCAACTACACCGGCAGGCGGCGCCTGGCCGTCACCGTCAACGGCAGCGTGCCGGGGCCGCTGCTGCGCTGGAAACAGGGCAGCACGGTGACGCTGCATGTCAGCAACCGCCTGGATGTGCCCACGTCCATCCACTGGCACGGCATCCTGCTGCCGTTCGACATGGACGGCGTGCCGGGGCTGAGCTTTCCGGGCATCGCGCCGGGCGAAACCTTCACCTACCGGTTCCCGGTCAGGCAGAGCGGCACCTACTGGTACCACAGCCATTCGGGTTTCCAGGAGCAGGCCGCGCTGTACGGCCCGCTGGTCATCGAGCCTGCCGGCGGCGAGCGCTATCCCGCCGACCGCGATCACGTGGTGATGCTCAACGACTGGAGCGACGAGGATCCGGCGCATATCTTCGCCACGTTGAAGAAGCAGGGCGATTACTACAATTTCGCCGAACCCACCTTCGGCGAGTTCGTGCGCGACGTGCGCCGCCTGGGCTGGGAAAAGGCGCTGGACGCCCACCGCATGTGGAACCGGATGCGCATGAGTCCCTCGGACCTGTCCGACGTCACCGGCCACACCTACACTTACCTGATGAACGGTACCGCGCCCGCCGGCAACTGGACCGGGCTGTTCCGGCGCGGCGAGAGGGTGCGCCTGCGCTTCATCAACGGTTCGTCCATGACCATCTTCGACGTGCGCGTACCCGGCCTGAAAATGACCGTGGTCGCTGCCGACGGCCAGGACGTGGACCCGGTGACGGTCGACGAATTCCGGCTGGCGGTGGCCGAAACCCTGGACGTGATCGTGGAGCCCGCCGCCGACCGCGCCTGGACCATCTTCGCGCAGGCCATCGACCGCTCCGGCTACGCCTGCGGCACACTGGCGCCACAGTCTGGCATGCGTGCGCCGGTACCGGCGATGGACCCGCGCTTCCATCTGGACATGGTCGACATGATGGGCGCCATGAAGCACGACGAGGGCGCCATGCACGGCCATGACATGTCCGCCATGCGGGGCATGGACCACAGCGTCGGCCAGGGTGGCCATGCGGACATGGCGGAGCAGGGCGGTGCGGTGCGGCATGCGGCCAGCGAATTCCGCAACCCCGGCGTGGACATGCGCGTGGACACGCCACGCGCCAACCTTGACGACCCCGGCCCCGGCCTGCGCGGCAACGGCCGGCGTGTACTGACCTATGCCGACCTGCATACCATCGGCGGCCCGCTGGACGCCCGCGAGCCGGATCGCGAGATCGAGCTGCACCTCACCGGCAACATGCGCCGCTACATGTGGTCGTTCGACGGCATCAAGTATTCCGACGCCAAGCCGGTGCATTTCCGGCAGGGCGAGCGTTTGCGCATCGTGCTGGTCAACGACACCATGATGCACCACCCCGTCCATCTGCACGGCATGTGGAGCGAACTGGAACATCCCGACGGCGGCTTCCAGGTGCGCAAGCACACCGTCAACGTGCAGCCGGCGCAGCGCGTCAGCTACGCGGTCACTGCCGACGCGCCGGGGCGCTGGGCCTACCACTGCCACATGCTGTACCACATGGAAGCGGGCATGTTCCGCGAGGTGGTGGTGTCGTGACGGGCCGGGCCGCCTGGTTCGCGCTGCTGCTGGCCTGGCCGCTGGCGGCCGCCGCGCAGAATGTCGCGCCGCTGCATCATGACCGGCATGCCGGCATGCGGCACGTGGCCGCGCCGGTCCCGGCCGCCAGCACAGCGGTTTCCGAACCGCCAGTACGCCACGGCCACGCCGGCCACCACGGCATGCAGGAAAAAGCGTCCCAGCCGGCACCGCGCCACGACCATGCCATGGCCGGCCACGCGGCCCACGCACCGGCGCGGGAGCGGGCCGGCACGCTGCCAGCGCATGGTCACGGGCATGCTTCGCCGGCGCCGCGCAGCCCGGATTATTCGGATGGTATCGATCCTGCCGCCATGTCCGGCATGGACATGGCCGACGATCGTCCCGTGGGCCGGCTCGTGCTGGACCACCTGGAGGCGTTCCATGACCGGCAGGGCAGCGGGCAGCGCTGGGACCTGCAGGGCTGGTATGGCGGCGACATCGACAAGCTGTGGCTGCGCAGCGAGGGTGAGCGTCGCGATGGCAATCTGGGCGACGGCAGCATCGAATTGCTCTGGAGCCATGCGCTGTCGGCCTTCTGGGACACGCAACTGGGCGTGCGCCACGACCTTGGCCCGGGTCCGCGACGCACCTGGGCGGCTTTCGGCGTCGAGGGCCTGGCGCCGTATTTCCTGGACGTGGACGCCACGCTGTACATCGGCACGTCCGGGCGCACGGCGGCGCGCCTGCGCGCGGGGTACGAGCTGCTGTTCACCCAGCGCCTGATTCTGGAGCCGGAGCTGGAGGCGAATCTGTACGGCAAGGCCGATCCGGCGCGTGGCCACGGGGCGGGCCTGGCCGATGCCCGCCTGGCGCTGCGTCTGCGCTACGAGATCCGCCGCCGCTTCGCACCGTACATCGGCATCGTCTGGAACCGCCGCTTTGGCGGCACCGCCGACGCCGCCCGCGCCGAAGGCGTTCCCGTCAGTGACCACCAGTGGGTCGCGGGCCTGCGACTCTGGTTCTGAGCCGCACCATCAGCCTGCCGCGTCGGCCACGATGCGCACCGGTACCGACTTGGCCGCCGGGGTCTGGCTGAACATGGCGTGGTGGGCGAGGGGAATCAGCGGGTTGCACTCGGGGTAGTAGCCGCCCACGCAGCCGCGGGGGATATCGAACGCGACCAGCTTCAGGCCCGCCACTTCGCGCTCCACGCCGTCACCGGCATCGGATACCAGCCGCACCGTCTGGCCTTCGGCCAGCCCCAGTCGCGTGATGTCCTCGCGGTTCATCAGCACCACGTCGCGGGTGCCGTCGATGCCGCGGAAACGATCGTCGTAGCCGTAGATGGTGGTGTTGAACTGGTCGTTGGAGCGCATCGTCATCAGGCGGAAGCGGTCCGGCACGTCGTCGTAGCCGGTAGCCACCAGGGCCGGCGGCGCGATGAAATTGGCTTTGCCGCTGGCGGTTTTCCAGATGCGTTCGCGCGCGCTGTTGGGGCGATGGAAGCCGCCGGGTTGCCACATGCGCTTGTTGAAATCGCGGAACTGGTCGGGGTAGGTCTGCTCGATGGCGTCACGGATGGTGGCGAAATCGTTGATCCAGGTATCCCAGGGCACCTTCGGATTGGCGGGCAGCGCGGCCCTGGCCAGTTCGACCACGATG